>CALFNB010000380.1 GCA_937902425.1 uncultured Acetobacteraceae bacterium
GACCCCCAGGGGATTCGCAAGGGGATTTTCCGGATTTCCGTCGAGTCGGGGTATAAGATCGAACGATGCGTGATCCCAGACTTCTTCTTACGGTTCGTCAGGGAATAACCGCTCGAATTCGGCGGCAAGATAACAGCACGAGACTTGAAATGGCATCCGCGGCCGAGTCGATTGTTTCCCGACGAACCCTTACTGTCGCTTAGTGGTAATGCTTTCGGATGTTCAGCCCCACGAAACCGCGATAATGACCCGCGACGCAAAAAACGGTGCCCCGTGCAGGTCGGTAATAAACCTATCTCCCCACCACCCGTAAACCCCGCCGCCGTACCCGCGGCGACGCCTCAGCCGGCAGATCCAATGGCAGCAACGGTGCCTGATCGCGCGGACCGTCCCCCACCGTGTCCGCCGGCTCGAACTCAGCCGCCGGAATATCCCGCCGGCCCAGATAATTCGCCGCCAGATGCCGGAACGCGTAATCCAGGAACGAGGTTGCGTGTTTCACCGCCGGGTCGCCCTCGACCGCGCCCGCTGGCCCAAACCGCGTGAAGGTAAACGCCTCGACGAAAGTTTCCAGCGTCACCCCGTGCTGCAAGCCCAAGGAAACCGCGGTGGCGAAGGCTTCCATCAGGCCTTTGAACGCGGCGCCTTCCTTGCTCAGCGCGATGACGATCTCGCCCAATGAACCATCGTCATATTCGCCCGTGCGCAACAGCACCTTATGGCCAGCCAACGACGCCTGATGGGTGTAGCCGCGGCGCCGTCCCGGCAGTTCGCGTTTCACGACGGCAGCGGAAGGAACCGTCAGCGTAACGGGCCGCGACGGCATGCGATGCACGAAAGGCGCCACCGCGTCATGCATCAACGCATGCGCCGCCTCGCCGGTCACCGGGAACGGGGAGCCGCCCGACAACTGGATCGCCAATGCGCGTTCGCCGCTCATGCCGCGGGCGCCAAGCCACGCGCGCGCGGTGCGGGTCAGATCGCCGTCCTCGCCAACCCAGGCGAATCTGGGCGCGATGCCGCCGGTCTCCACCCCAAGCAACGCCTCAGCCGCACCGGGCATGCGGATCGCCGTCGTGACCAAATGCCGCGGCGTTGCCTCCGTCCGCGCCGCCAGTGCGGCCTCGGCCAGGCCCGGAACCATGCATCGCGCGGGCGCTGCCTTGTATACCGACCGCAATGCTCCGGGCTCGCCCGATCGCGCCGACGCGGCATCCGCTTGTCCCCGCAGCACAGCGGCGAGGCAGCGTGCCACATCGCGCGCCGCGTCGGTGTCGTACTTAATTCCCAAAGCCGCGAGCAGGCGGGAAAGATCGGCCATCCCAACTGACAAATCGCGCGCCGCCGGAGCGAGCACCGTCAGCACCTCCACCGTCGTTTCCACGGCGGCGGCAAACGCTTCCACGTCGAAATGACCATCGCTGGTCAGGAACGCGGGCAGGTTCAACACGTAGCCCGGATCATCCGCCGCCAGCCCAGACCAAACGGCCTCGGTCGGCGCGGCGCGGCGCAACAGCAACAGGCGGAGCGCGCGCTTTTCCAGCTCAGCTCCCAACGGCGCGGCCCACATCCGCGCCGCCTCCGCCACGCTGACCGCCGCATCGCCCGGAGCCAGCGCCGCGAGTGCCGCCGCCGCGCCATCTTCCCACGCCGCCGGCAACGTCACGGTGCGCGAGACGGAATCCGGATCGGCGCCGATCCCAAGGCGCCGCATGCGGGTACCGTGCCAGATCCGATGAACTCTCATGGCCGTCACGCTATGCCGATCGAATCGGCCTGCAAAGCACATTTTGTGTGAAATCGGGGCACTGGCCACAAAATCCTGTGGATAAACCCGAGGTGGACCAGCGGCCGGTGCTCGCCTATATGGTGCGCATGCATCTCGGCACCTGGCTTCTCACCTTGTTCAAGGGCCACCTCGTCGGCACCGACGCGGCGGGAAACAACTACTACGAGGAACGGGCGATCCGGCCCAACGGCCGCGCGCGCCGGTGGATCATTTACAAAGGCCCGGTGGAGGCCTCCGCCGTGCCGCCCGAGTGGCATTCGTGGCTGCATTATACGACCGAAAAGCCGATCCAGGAGTCGGCCCGCCGACCCTGGAGCAAGCCGCACATTCCCAATGCGACCGGCACGCCCGCCGGTTACCGGCCGCCGGGCCATGATTATGAAGGCGGTCAGCGCGATCGCGCCACCGGCGACTACGAAGCCTGGACCCCGGGAAGCGAGTAACGCCGATGGCCGGTCGGGGCATTGGCGAGGTTCTGACTGGCGCGGCGGTCCTGTTGGCCGCGGCCGGCTTCCTCGCGTTCGCGGTGGCGCACTCCGGGCGGACCGCCTCGGCCGGTTACAAGCTCTACGCCAGCTTTGATCATATCGATGGACTTAATCCGGGCGCCGACGTCCGCATCGCGGGCGTGAAGGTCGGCAACGTTCTGGTTACGCGCGTCGACCCAAAAACCTTTCTCGCCACGGTCACGTTGTTCGTGCGAGACGAGATCAAATTGCCCAAGGACACCGCCGCCGAGGTCACCAGCGAGAGCCTGTTGGGCGGCAAGTTCCTCAACCTGAGCCCAGGAGGCGATGCCGAGGACATTCCGAAGGACGGTATCATTACGATAACGCAGTCCTCCGTCAGTCTTGAGCAACTACTGGGCAAATTCATCTTCAGCGCCGCGAGCCTGACGGACAAGTCAAAAGGCGCGACTGGTGCAACTGGCCCGGATCAAAGCGGCAAGGATCCCTTACAGGAGGCGCCGAAATGATTCCGCCACCCCCAACGATCTGGCCTGGCGACGACGGCAATCCGCTTGCCTGCCGCGACAAACTCAAGGTGCTGGCGGAAAATCACGCCGAACTCGCGCAAATGCTGCGCGACACGTTTGAAGACGCGATCCTGATGGGCGTGGAGGAGACCGCGATGCGCGGCATCCTGGCGGACATGATCAAGGGCCTCGAATCGCCGAAGCGCGCCGCGCGATGAGGCGGCTTTGGGTGGGGATGCTGCTGGCGTCCTTGCCGGTGGCCTTGCTGGCGCAAACGCGGGATCAGCGGCCGTCGAGCGACGACCCGTACACGCGCGAAGCGGTCCCGCCGGAGGGCGCGGTTCCCGTCACGCCGGCGCCGGAGGACGCCACGGTGACGCCGGTTCCACTGGATAATTCGGTCACCGCGACGCCACTGCCGCCGCCGCCGGCCAGTCCGATCGATGGATCGCGGGAGATGGTCCCCAATCCGTTGGATAACCCCAATGCGCCGCCCGCTCCCGGAGGCAGCAGGCAGGCGCAGCCGAAGGGGCAACCGGTGCGTGGCGGCTGGGTACAAATGGGTAGTGCGACGCTGCAGGCGCTGGACAAGGTCAATGCCATCCAGAAAACGCTGGTGGTGAAGGTCGGCGATATCGGGCATTTCGACTCGTTGGATATCGCGGTGCGCGGTTGTTTCGTTCGCACACCGGATGTGCCGGCTGACGCCACCGCTTTCCTGGTCATCCGGGATCAGCGCGCCGACGCGCCTTCGTTCACCGGCTGGATCATCCGCTCGGCGCCATATATGTCGATGTTGGCCCATCCGATCTACGATGTTCGTGTCGCGGGGTGCTCGCCATGAGCAGCGACCCATTGCCGCCGTTCCGCGACGCGGCGCTGTTGCTCGATCTGGACGGCACACTGTTGGACCTCGCGCCGACGCCGGACTCCGTCGTCGTGCCGCCAGGCCTGACGGACGCGCTGTCGCGGATCCGGGATCAGTTGGACGGCGCGCTGGCGGTGATCACCGGCCGGGCCATCGAAACGATCGATTCGTTACTTGGTGACGCGCCGCATGCCATCGCCGGCGAGCATGGCGGCGCGATCCGCCCGGCGCCGGGCGCGGCGATCGAACGGCCGGATCTGAAGCCGCCGCCGCGAAGTTGGCTCAAGCGCGGGGCCGCGCTGGAGGCGGCGCACCCCGGCAGCATGTTCGAACGGAAGCCGCGCGGGTTCGGCCTGCATTTCCGTCTGGCACCCGATGCCGGACCGGCCATTCATGAAGCGCTTGCCGGCCTCGTCGCGGACTCCAAGGACTTCTGGCTGATGCCGGGCCACATGATGTGGGAGATCCGGCCGCGTGGGGTCGACAAAGGCGACGCGGTGGCGCGCCTGATGCGGAGCGCGCCGTTCCTCGGCCGTTTGCCGGTGTTCATCGGCGACGATGTCACCGACGAGGACGGCATGCGTGTCGCCCGTTCACTGGGCGGCGCCGGATTGAGGGTCCAGGATGTATTTGGCGATGCCGCCGGCGTGCGCGTCTGGCTGTATGACACGGCGGCCGCCGGCGACTGGGGTGCATTGCGATGAATTTATCGGACTTCAAAGTACTGAGCTTCGATTGTTACGGCACGCTGATCGATTGGGAGAGCGGCATCCAGACCGCGCTTCGCCCGTTGGTGCACCGTGCCGGTATTACCCTGGATGGCGAGGCCATTCTGGCCGAGTTCGCCACGCAGGAGTCGGAGCAACAGGCGGCGACACCGGATATGCGCTACGCCGATCTTCTGGGCGTTGTGCACGCGCGGCTGGCCGCGGTCTGGGATGCGCCGGATGACCCGGCGGAAAATGAGCGGTTCGGCGCCTCGATCTGCGACTGGCCGCCATTTTCCGATACCGCGGCGGCGTTGCGCGCACTGCGCGAGCGCTATCGCCTGGTGATCCTGTCCAACGTTGACCGGTTGAGTTTCCGCGCGACCCAGCAGCGATTGGGTGTTCCATTCGACGCGGTTTATACCGCGCAGGACATCGGCTCGTATAAGCCGGACCCGCGGAATTTCACGTATCTGATCGAGCGATTGGCCGAGGATGGGTTCCAGAAGTCAGACATTCTGCATGTCGCGCAGAGCCTGTACCATGACCACGCGCCGGCCAACACGATGGGCCTCGCCTCGACGTGGATCGATCGCCGTCATGGCGCCACGGGATGGGGTGCGACGGTGCCTCCGCCGCAAGGGGTGCACTACGACTTTTGTTTTAAGAGCCTGGCGGAACTTGCTGACGCGGCAGCGGCGTGATCCCCATGACGAACAACGTAAGCCGCCGCTGGGAGTTTTCGTGCCCAGGCGGCGGGGTGCGATGCGGCCTGACGGGGCCGCGACGTTACGTCACCGCTACAACAACCCCCGCGCCGCCAGGTTGCGCATCAGCGCGGCGGTGCCGAATGTCCAGGGTTCGCACTGATCGGTCGGCATGATCCGGTTGACCAGCGCACCCAGTTTCGGTGCCGCGATGGTGACGATGTCGCCGGTCTTATGGGTGAAGCCCTGACCCTTGACGTCGCGGTCCTCGATCGGCGCGAACATCGTGCCCAGAAACAGCACCGCGCCGTCCGGATAACGATGATGCGCGTTCACCATCTGCGCGACGAGGTCGGCCGGATCGCGGCTGATCTTCGCGATGGATGATGAGCCCTCCAGCACGTACTGATCCAATCCCGCCACCCGCAAGGTCACGGTCGTCGTGCGGATATCGTCCAATGTGAACGAGGCATCGAACAGCCGCGCGAACGGGCCGATGGCGCAGGACGCATTGTTGTCCTTCGCCTTGCTCAGCAGCAGCGCCGAGCGTCCTTCCACGTCGCGCAGATTGACGTCATTGCCTAACGTGGCGCCGACGATGCGGCCGGTGGAGGCGACGACCAGCACGACCTCAGGCTCGGGATTGTTCCATGAGGATATCGGATTGACGCCGGCGTCCATCCAGGTACCGACAGCGGACATGGGCTGTGCCTTGGTGAAGATCTCCGCGTCGGGGCCGATGCCGACTTCCAGATACTGGCTCCAGGCATTCTGATCGATCAGCACTTGTTTCAGATGCGCGGCCTCGGGCGAGCCAGGCTTCAACTTCGCCAGATCGTCGCCGACCAGACGGGTCACTTCGGCGCGGATCGCGGCGGCGGCGGTCAGATCGCCGCGGGCGCGTTCCTCGATCACACGCTCCAGCATCGAAATCGCGAAGGTGACGCCGGCGGCTTTGATCGCCTGCAGATCGATCGGCGCGAGGAACCACGGCCTGGCGCGGTCGCGTGTTTGTGGCGGCGTGTTGGCGAGAAGCGCTTCGACGCCACCAAGCGGTTTGCCTTCGCTCGATCGCACCCGCGTGGCGGGATCGGCGGTCTCGCACAGGTCGCGCATGGTCGGACAGAGGGCGGAGATGTCGAACACCGCGCCGTCGCGGATCGCGACCACCGACGGACCGTTGAGGTCGGGCCGCCAGACCCGTCCCACGAGCGTGGCGGCCGCGGCGTCCACCGGCAGTGCCGCTTTGTGCTGACCCGTCATGATGTGGTCTCCTCCCTCGACCGGGGTGATCAGGCGTGTTCCAGCCCAGAAAGAAACTTAGCGCACCAACGCCAGACTTTGATGTGTCAGTCGCACTTCCAGGATGCAGGCCCCGACCGATGATGACATTACCAGAAGCGCATTGCCATCAGTCCAGCGCGTGAAGCCATCCTCGTCGCGCGCCAGCCCCCACCAGCCATCGCAAAGGCCAGGACTGTCGAGCGGAATGTCCAACCGCTGCTCGCCCTGCAACAACGTAAGACTTTCGACTGAGACGCCAAGTTGCGGCACCATGGGTGACGCGCAGCGGGAGACGATTCGTACCGCTGATGATCCGGAAGGCAAGGGAAAGTGGAACCGGTTGTCGTCCACGACGATCGGCGGGATCCGTTCGCCGTGTACCACCAGATGAATTTCCGCGTCCACATCGCTCGGTTGAAGGCCGGGGACGGGCCGCGCGAGCGACAAATGACGTTCGAAATCTCGGCGCAGACGGTGCGCATCGCGTTCGTAGTGCGCGCCCCATCCGTTGGCGATATCGCCCGGACGCATTCCCGTGCGCAGTTCCGCCGTGCGTTCAGCGAAGTAACCCAATCCAAGTTGTTTGTAATGCAGCAGCTTCACCGTGTGGCTGTTGTCCCAGATCACACGCCCTTCGGGTGACGCGTTATGTCGGCCGGGATGAAAGTTGGACATCGTGATGGCGTTCGGATCAAACAGGCAAAACTTGTCCATCGCGGCATGATTGCGAAAGCCGTTGGTGATTGTCTCGCTCAGCCGCCCATTGGCGGGAGGGAAGTCATCCGACACCATCTCATAGCCGACGGCCTGAATCGCGGTGATGCCGGCGCGCTTGCATGCCGCCAGGTGCGACCGGAGATCCGGATGAGCAATATGCTCATCCATATCCACCACGGCGACCCAGTCGGCCTCGGCACGGCTGTCGTTCCACATCGCATCGCTCAGACGACGTTCTTCGTCTACGAAAGAATCTCCTGTCACGTCGAACGTCGCGACCGAAATGCGCTCATCGCCACTGAGGAGCGCGACAGACTGGTCCGTTGAACCGTTATCGTAAACGAAGATGTGATCGAACAGTGGCAGATAATGCCGAAGAAAATAAGGGATTATCCGCTCCTCGTTCCAGCACAGGCAGTACAGGTGCGTTCTCATGTGCGCTTCAGTCTGAAAGTTTCCCCGGCCAGCCAGGGGGTACTTTCGAAACTGATTTATGTCAATGAGTTACAATCAGGGTATTGCGTGTATATATTTAGACGCCTGGACACGGTCCGCGCCCAGGCGTTAATGTCCGGTTAATGACTGAGTGGGCGGTCCCGCTACCTGACCAGGCGGAATTTCCGCAGTGATCGCAGGTTCTCAGGCATCGGATCTTTCGGGAACAATTGCGGCCATTGCGTCCAGGAGACCTCGCCAACGTAGATGTCGCCGCGGCTGTCCACACACAGGCCATGCGGCGCCATGAACTGGTCCACGCCCAGTCCGGCGCAAAGCCCGCCGAGACGGGCGAGACGCTTGCCGGTGTTGTCGACGATGGTCACGCGCGGACCGAGATTTGGCGCGTTGCGGTTCACCGGCTGCACCGGACCCAGTTCGCCCACGTAACAGACCGGGCATTTGCCTCTGGGCATGAAGATGCCGCAAGGGCGATGCAGGTTGTTCCATTGCGTTTCGTATTTGCCGTTGCCGTCGAACACCTGGATGCGATGGTTTTCGCGGTCCGCGACGTAAACCCAACCGTCCGCGTCGCAGGTGATGTTGTGCGCGATGTTGAACTCGCCCGGATCGGTGCCGGAGCCGCCCCAGGACAACAGCAACCGCCCATCCGGGGCGTATCGATGCACTCGGGCGTTGCCATAGCCATCGGAGACATAAATGTCGCCGTTCGGTGCCATGGCGGTATGGGTGCAACGGTGGAACGGTTCGCCGCTCATATACGGTGCCGGTTTGCCGGAGACGCCCAATGTCAGGAGTACCTTTCCGT
>CALFNB010000381.1 GCA_937902425.1 uncultured Acetobacteraceae bacterium
CTTCGTCAAACCATTTCCGCGCCAACGCCGAGGACACATCGGCTTTGTTCTGATGATCGGCGGCGACCACCTCGATCTTCTTGCCGAGGACAGTGCCGCCGAAATCCTCGACCGCCATCTTCGTGGCTTTCACCGAAACCACGCCGGTGTTGGCGGAATACAGTCCGCTCAGATCGGTAAGGACGCCGATCTTGACCACATCGTCCGAAATCTGCGCGCGACTCTGGCCGATCGCCAGCAGCGTCGCGAGCGCGATGAAAAATACGCGAGTCATGACGTTTATTTCCCCGGTGTCCGTTGCGCCCACCTTGCCGGGCGGCACGGAAGGGGTCAAATCCTCTTCCGGATGGTGCGCTTCGGTGTAAATTCCGGGCGGGCGCCCAGGGAGAAAACAGATGACCAGCATGTACGACCAGCATCTGGACAAGAACCAGGCGAACCATGCGCCTTTGACTCCGCTTACCTTTTTGGAGCGCGCCGCTTACGTTTATCCGGACCGGCTGTCGGTGGTGCACGGTACGCAGCGCTTCACCTGGAAGCAGACTTACGCCCGTTGCCGCCGGCTGGCATCCGCGTTGGCGCGACTGGGGGTCGCGAAGAACGACACCGTCTCGGTGATGCTGCCGAACACGCCGCCGATGGTTGAGGCGCATTTTGGTGTGCCGATGTGCGGTGCCGTGCTCAACACGCTGAACACAAGGCTCGATGCCGAGACGATCGCTTTCATGCTGCGCCACGCGGAGGCGAAAGTCCTGGTCACCGACCGGGAGTTTTCCCCCGTGGTCGGGATGGCGCTGGCGTTGCTGAAGGTGAAGCCCATCGTGATCGATGTCGATGATCCGGCGTACGAGGGTGGCAGGCACCTTGGGACAATCGAATACGAAACATTCCTGGCGGGCGGCGATCCGGAGTACGGCTGGCAAAATCCGGCGGATGAGTGGGACGCGATTTCGCTGAGCTACACCTCCGGCACGACAGGCGATCCGAAAGGTGTCGTTTATCACCATCGCGGCGCGCATTTGAACGCGATCAGCAACATTCTGAACTGGGGCATGCCGCAGCACGCGGTGTATCTGTGGACGCTGCCGATGTTCCATTGCAACGGCTGGTGCTTTCCCTGGACCGTGGCGGAGCGCGCCGGCGTCAATGTCTGCCTGCGCCGCGTCGAGGCCAAAGCCGCGCTGGACGCGATCCGCGATCATGGCGTCACCCACATGTGCGGCGCGCCCATCGTGTATTCCATGCTGATCAACGCACCGGCCGAGCTTCTCGCGGGACTGTCACATAAAATTCAAGGGCAGGTCGCCGGCGCCGCGCCGCCCGCCACGATCATTGAGGGCGCCGAACGGATCGGTATCGATCTCACTCATGTCTACGGCCTGACCGAGGTCTACGGTCCCGCCTCGGTCTGCAGCAAACAGGACGACTGGTCCGCCATGCCGATCGATCGGCGGGCGGAACGCAATGGGCGGCAAGGCGTGCGGACACCGTTGCAGGAGGCGCTGACCGTGCTCGATCCCGAAACGATGCGACCCGTTCCGTGGGACGGCGAAACGATGGGCGAGATCATGTTCCGCGGCAACATCACGATGAAGGGCTATCTGAAGAACCCCGCCGCGACCGACAACGCGTTTGAGAGCGGCTGGTTCCACACCGGCGACCTCGCGGTGATGCAGCCGGATGGCTACGTGAAGATCCGTGACCGCTCGAAAGACATCATCATCTCCGGCGGCGAGAACATTTCGTCGATCGAGGTCGAGGAAGCCCTGTATCGCCATCCCGCCGTCCTCACCGCGGCCGTGGTGGCGCAGCCCGATCCCAAATGGGGCGAGACACCGCGCGCTTACGTCGAACTGAAACCCGGCGCGACGGTGACCGAGGACGAACTGCGTCAGTTCTGCCGCCAGTACATGGCCGGATTCAAGGTGCCGAAGGCGATCGTGTTTGGCGATCTGCCGAAGACCTCGACCGGCAAGATCCAGAAATTCGCACTGCGTGAACTGGCGAAATCCGCCAGCGCGATCGAATAGCGGAGCAACACGCGTAACGCCACCGCCTGAGGCGTTCGCACCCCCGATCCATGGTGGGCACCGTGATTGCTCCGCTTCTCGCGATGACCGAGGATGGTCGTCGGGCGAGGGCTCGATTCCGGGAAAACGATAGGCGCACCCATCAGGCGATTTCACTGATCCTTCCGAATTGACCAGGTTGACCTCGGGCCCGGAGCCAATCAATCTTGGTCGCGCCGGCACATCACATTACGGCATATTCAATTCGCGACGCCGTACTGGCCCTCGCGGGCCACGTCACCTTGTCAGGTTCGCGTCGACACTCGAACACGGAGCGATGACACGTGACGGTCTACAATGTCAGTCCTGGGCAGACCAGCGTTGGTATCACACTGAACAGCGGGGACTTCGAGACTGTTTCCGCTGGCGGGACCACGGTCGACACCACCATCAACGCCGGTGGCTCGCTGTTTGTCTATTCTGGCGGCACCGCCATCGATACAACGGTCACCGGAAACGGCACCCAGCTCGTGCTGTCCGGCGGCGTGGCCAGCGGCGCGACGGTCAACAGTGGCGGCTCTCAGCAGGTGTGGCTCGGCGGCTCGGCCGGCGGCACCACGCTGAACGCGCATGAATACTTCCACCTCTTCCCTGACGGCGGCGGCGGCACGCTGATCACGGTGGACAGCGTGGCATGCTATCGCCGCGGCACAAGGTTGCGAACCGATCGCGGCGAGGTCGTGGTGGAGGCGCTTCGCATCGGCGATCTTCTGCTAACGCGCGCCGGTGAGGCGCGTCCCATCCGCTGGATCGGCCACCGCCGAGTCGATTGCCGCCGGCACAAGGAACCGTCCCGCGTCTGGCCGGTACGCATACGCGCGGGCGCGTTCAACGATGATGTGCCGCACAGCGATCTTTGGCTTTCGCCGGACCACGCCGTGTTCGTCGCCGGCGTACACATTCCGATCCGGCATCTCATCAACAGCGGCACAATCGCACAGGTGCCCCAGGACCACGTCACCTATTATCACGTCGAGTTGCCGGATCACGATCTGCTGCTGGCCGAGGGACTGCCAGCGGAGTCCTATCTCGATGTCGGCGACCGGCTGGATTTCGACGATGCGGGGATGCCGATCCGGTTGTTCCCGCGGTTCGCCCCAGGCGGGCCGGGACCTCGCGGCTTGTGGGAATGCCGTGGCTGCGCTTCTCTGGTAATCCACGGCCCAAGGCTTGAAGCCGCGCGGCGACTGGTCGCCTCGCGCGCCGCGGCGGCGTCCAGGATGGCACGCGCGAGTGAGGTGAACGGCGGGCGGGGCCAGGCGGCGTAGTTGATACTCTCGCGAAGGGGACGCTCATGCTTCCAACACCAGGCTTCCATCATCTGCATTTGAATTCCGTCGATCCCGACGCCGCCATCGCCTTTTACACGCGCCAGTTCCCATCTACTTCCAAGGGTATCTGGGCTGGGCTGCCGGCGTTGCTGTCGCCAAACAACGTGATGGTGCTGTTCAATAAGGTCGACAAACCGCCGGCGATGTCGCCGCGCAGTGCGATCTGGCATTTTGGGTGGCACGTGCCGGATGTGCGGGGGAATATTGCAACTTACAAGTCGCGGTCCGAGGTTAAACTGCTGCCGCTGTACACCACGGATGAGGGCGGTTATGTCCTGATCAACAGCGACACCTGGCCGGCGCCGAAAGGCGGTGCGCCAGGCCTGACGCGGGTGCAAATCGCCGAGGCGAAGGCGCAGGATCTGCAACCCGTGGGGGGCGGAGGGTTCGCCTATATGGAAGGGCCGGAAGGCGCGCTGGTGGAATATGTTGGCGATCATCCGGCGGAACGGTTCGATCATGTGCATTTGTGGCAGGAAGATCCGATCGGCGCGCTCGATTGGTACCAGAAACATCTCAACGCGCCGGTGCGGGCGGGATTCACGCCGCCGGAGAACCGGATCAAACGCGGCACGGAACGCTCCTGGCCGGCGTTGAATCGGGAAGGCATGTTCCGTGACCCCCGAGCGGGCGTGGTGTTCGGCGATGTGGTGCTGACCTGGTATGCCAACCAAGGGGACGCGCCGCTGGTGCCCTCACGCGGGCAGTTGCAGGATCATATCGCGTTCAGTGTGGCTGATCTTGACGCGTGGGTCAGTAAACTCCGCGATGAGGGTGTCACGTTCCTGGAACAGCCATACGCGCTCGGCGACACGCGCGCGGTGATGATCGAGGGCCCGAGCCGCGAGGCGCTGGAACTGGTCGAGGTGCGGTGACAGTCGCGGTTTCAGAAAGAGAGCTTCGTGGGCTTTGGGTGCTTCTTGGGCTTTGTGATAATGCGGGCATCGCAACGCGCACCAGCCGATGCCTGGTCACGTGGACGTCGAAACAGCGGTCCGGGGTCCACGCGGCTCCGACAACGGGGTACTTGATGAAGCTGTTCATCTGACCTGGAATCTCGGGCAATGTCCGAGTTTGGGTCGCGGTCCGCTTTATCACCAGGCACTCGAAGCACTCAAAGCTCACGAAGCTTTCATAACGGTATCCTCGTGTTTGGTGACTCAACGGAATTTCGCCGGAGGTCCGTGCGGGGCGGTACTCAAAGGATGGGTCGATCTCGAATGCATCTCCGAGGAACGAACGACGCGCCCTTGCCGGACCCAGGCGAGGCTGCTAACGAATAATTCCAACGAATTCAGAGGAAATGCGCGGTACATGCTTTTGAACATTTGCATTGGCGAGGCGACATTGCCGAGTCCCCTTGCATTTCTCTCACCAATTGAAGAGGCCTGAACCATGCACGACCGGACCGTTGCCGTCCCCACGCCATCCGGCCCGATGGAGACGTTCATTACTCACCCGGAGGAGGGCGGCCCGTTCCCGGCGGTCGTCATTTACATGGACTTCTGGGGGCTGCGCGAGGAGCTGTTCGATATCGCGCGCCGGATGGGAACCGTGGGCTATTACTGCGTGGTGCCCGACCTGTATCACCGCCAGGGGCATGTGCGCAACGAATGGCGCGACGAAAATAACCGGATGATCTCGGCGCATAAGCTCGATCCCGAGCGCCGCCGCCAGGCGCTGATTCCGCTTGAGAAGCTGTCCAACGCGATGGTCATCGAAGACACCGGTGGCTTGCTCGAATTCATGGATCGTGGGGAGCCGATGCGTCCAGGCGGCATCGGCTCGATCGGCTATTGCATGGGCGGCCGGCACGTGCTGTGCGTCGCTGGTGCATACCCGGAACGGTTCATCGCGGGCGCCAGTCTGCACGGCACCGCGCTGATCGGCGATCGAGACGATTCCCCCCATCACCTCGCGCACCGGTTTCGCGGCGAACTGTATTGCGGTTTCGCCGAACACGATCCCCACGCGCCACCGGAAATTATCAGGCAACTCGGGGAACTGCTGAAGGGCTGCTCGGTCCGCTACCGTCACGAAATTCATCTTGGCTCGGAGCACGGCTATGCGCTGCCCAACCGGGACATCCACGATAAGCGCGCGGCGGCGCGGGACTGGGAGTTGATTTTCGCCATGTTCAGACGGCAAATCCCGCTGAACTGAACCGGAGGAAACGAAAAATGAAGGGACGCCGCGAATTGCTCGCCGCGAGTGGCGCGGCGGCCGTCGCCGCGAGCCTGCCGATGCCGGCGATCGGTCAGGCAAATCCGGTCAGGATCGGGCTGTTGACGGTCAAGACCGGTCCACTTGCGCAAGGCGGCATCCAGATGGAACAGGGGATCACCCTGTTTCTCAAACACCGGGGCAACAAGCTGGCCGGCCGCGCGACCGAGCTGCTCGTCGCTGATACCGGCGGCAACCCGGCCGGCACCAAGACCAAAGCACAGGAGCTGATCGAGCGCGACCACGTCGATTTCATTGTCGGTCCGCTCGCCGCCTTCGAATTGCTGGCGATCAGCGATTATGCCGCGCGGCACAAGTGCCCGATCCTCAGCCAGGCTGCCGCCGAGGATATGACCCAGCGCAAACCCAACCCGTACTTCATTCGCACCTCGGGCACTTCGGCGCAGCCGATGCATCCGCTCGCCGACTACGCCCGTAAGGAACTGAAATACCAAAACGTGATTACCGTCGCCAACGATTTCGCGTACGGCTACGAACAGGTCGGCGGCTTCCAGCGCGTGTTCGAAGATGCCGGCGGCCACGTCAGGGCGAAGTTGTGGCCGCCGCTGGTGACGCCCGACTACACCCCCTTCATCGGCCAAATGACCAGTGTCGACGCCATCGTCTCCGGACTGGGCGGCTCGAACCCGGTCAAGTTCATGCGGCAATACAAGGACGCGGGGATCACCCTGCCGTTGCTCGGCGGCGGCGTGGCGATGGATGACGGCCTGTTGAAAAGCTTCGGCGACGAGGCGATCGGCGTCATCTCCTGCGCGGGCTATACCGCAGATCTCAACACGCCGAGCAACCGCCGCTTTGTCGAGGACAGCGTGCGTGAATATGGCGGGATTCCCGGCTCCTACGCGTCGGGCCTCTACACCAACGGCCAGGTGGCGGAGGCAGCGCTTGAACAGATCGGCGGCAACACCGACAACAAGGAGGCGTTCATCGCGGCGATGCGCGCGGTCACGTTGACCGACACGCCGCGCGGACCGTTTCATTTCGACCGGTTCGGCAACGTCGTTGGCGACTTTTTCATCCGCCGCTGCGAGAAGCAGGACGGCAAGCTCGTCAATACGACGATCAAGACCTATAACTCGGTCAGTCAGTTCTGGACCTATGACGAAAGCTGGTTCCTTTCGCAGCCGGTCTATTCCCGCGACTATCCGCCTTTGAAGACCTGAGGCGGGGACTCAGCCGGGCAGCGCGACGCTTTCCCACCCGGACAGTACCTCGACCGCGCGCGACACGCGGAACACCATCGCCTCGTCGAACGGACGGCCAACGATCTGCACGCCGATCGGCAACCCGTCGGAGGCGAGCCCAACCGGCACGCTCATCGCCGGATGACCCGTGACGTTGAACGGGATCGTTTGCATCGGGGAGGCGGAGGACATCGCATCGACCGTCGCGTCGAACCGCGGCGCCGTGCGCAACGCCGACGCGGTCAACAGCACGTCGTAGCGTGAAAAGGCGGCATTGACCGCGTCGGTCAGTTCCCGCCGCGCTCGCAGCGCGTTGATATAATCCGCCGCCATGACCGCCGCGCCGAGCACGAACCGGTTCGCGGTGATCGTCCCGTAATCCAGCAACCTTGTGCGCAGGTCGGCTGCGTGGATGGCGTAGGCCTCCGCCATCATGATGATCCGGCCGGCGGCGGCGAACAGGGCGTAATCCGGCAGCGTGATGTCCTCGACCGTCGCGCCGGCCGCGCGCAACTGGTTCGCCGTGCGCTCGATCCCGGCCAGCACGTCTTGGGTGACCACCGGCGCCGCCTGGAAAAACGCCCGCGGAACGCCGACGCGCAGGCCGGAGACCCCCTTGTTCAGGCCCGCGAGATAATCCGCGACCGGAACGGCCGCGCTCGCCGCGTCGGCCGGATCATACCCCGCGAGAATGCCGAGCGTGATCGCGGAATCCTCGACCGAGCGGGACAGCGGACCGCAATGATCCAATGTCCAGGACAGCGGGAATACGCCGCGCCGCGACACGCGGCCATAGGTCGGCTTGATCCCGGCCAGACCGCACCACGCCGCCGGACCGCGGATCGAGCCGCCGGTATCCGAACCCATGGCCATCCGCACCATCCGCGAGGCGATCGCCGTCGCCGAACCGGACGATGAGCCGCCCGTCACATGCTCCACATTCCAGGGATTGCGCGCCGGCGGGAAGGGCAGGTCGAAGCTGGGACCGCCAATGGCGAATTCGTGCGTCCCGAGTTTTCCGAGCAGCACGCCGCCGGCCTCGGTGAACTTCGCGGCGACCACGCTGTCGGCGGCCGGAACGTTATCCAACCGTAACTTTGAGTGACACGTCGTGCGAATGCCGCCGGTGTCGTAAATATCCTTGAGCGCGTACGGGATGCCGTGGAACGGGCCGCGGTCGATGCTGGCTTTCAGTTCGCTATCGGCGCGATGCGCGTCGGCCAGCGCGCGGTCCCGCGTCACCAGCACGAAGGCATGCAGGCCGGCATCCTTGGCGGCGATCCGGTCCAGTGCGTCCTTGGTGAGTTGCTCGGACGTGACCGAGCCGTCACGCAGCGCACGGCCCATCGCCGCAATGGAAAGATCGGCGGTGTCCATCACGATGCCTCCGGTGACGGCAGGCGGAAGATATTGGCTGGCTCGTCGGTGTGCGCGTAACGGTTGTGCAGCAGCGCGATCTGCTCGCACAAATCCGCGTAACTGGCGAGCACGGTGGCCCGGCGTTCGACCGGCACGGTGATCCCGGCGCGGCGCATCAGGATGTCGAATTCAGCGGCGAGTTCGTCTGGTGACGGCATGGCGCTTCTCCTGCTACGTGGATTATGCACTGATCGCCGGGTCCGGCCAAACCCGATTTGTGCTTCGCAACATAAATTCTTTGGCGATCGCCGGTCGATGCGGGCGGCCTGGAAACACAGAGGATGCAACGATGCGTACCCGGATTGGAATTGTCGGCGCGGGTCCCGCCGGGTTGTTACTGTCACATTTACTGTATCTGAATGGCGTGGATTCTGTCATTCTGGAAGCGCGGTCGCGCGAATACTGTGAGAACCGGATCCGCGCCGGCGTGCTGGAACACCCCGTCGCCAATCTGCTGATCGACAGCGGGGTCGGCGCCCGCTTGTTGGCCGAGGGCATGCGTCATGACGGGATCAACCTGCGCTGGAACGGCCGCGATCATCGTATCGACCTGCTCGGGCTGACCGGCAAATCGATCACCGTCTACAGCCAGCATCGCATCGTTCAGGACCTGATCGCGGCCCGGCTGGCGGCGGGCGGACAGATCCTGTTCGAGGCGGCGAACGTCGCCGTGCACGACTTCCACACCGACAGGCCCCACATATCGTTCGAGCATGACGGCGCGAACCACCGTCTCGACTGTGATTTCATCGCCGGGTGCGACGGGTTTCATGGCATCTGCCGAGAGGCGATACCGGCCACGGACCGCGTTGCGTTCGACAAGGGTCATCCGTTCGGCTGGCTCGGCATTCTGGCCGACGCGGCGCCGGCCTCGCATGAGGTCACCTATGCCAGGCATGACAACGGCTTCGCGTTGCTGTCGATGCGCTCGCCGACGGTCAGCCGGCTGTACCTGCAATGCGCGCCGGATGAGGACATCGGCCAATGGTCCGACGCGCGCATCTGGGCTGAACTGCGGACCCGCCTCGGACGTGGCGGCTTCGGCCTGAACGAGGGCCCGATCACGCAAAAAGGCGTGACCCCGATGCGCAGTTTCGTCTGCGAACCGATGCAATCGGGCCGGCTGTTTCTGTTGGGCGATGCCGCGCATATCGTGCCGCCGACCGGGGCCAAGGGGCTGAACCTCGCCGCCGCGGATGTCGCGGTGCTGACGCCGGCGTTGGTGGCGTATCTGCGCACCGGTGCGGCCGAGGGACTGGAAGACTACACGAAGACCTGTCTGCGCCGCGTTTGGAAAGCGCAACGGTTCTCCTGGTGGATGACGTCGATCCTGCATCGGTTCGACACCGATACGCCGTTCGAACGCCGGGTCAGGCTGGCGGAACTTGATACCGTGTTCGGCTCGGAAAAGGCCTCGGCGGCGCTGGCGGAGAATTACGTCGGACTGCCGTTGATCCTGTAACACCGACCGGCGAAAACAATGACCGCCTGATTTCGTCGTGCTCGGCCTGACCTGGGCATCGCGTGCCGCGAAGTCCGCGTTTGGAAACGCGGATTCGACTTGTGTAACGTCATCCCCGAGCTCGACCCCACAGCATGCACATATCTTGAGCGCGACAGGCGCGGGATGCCGCGGTGTCACGCTCGAAGCTCAGCAAGTAAGGCTGTAACGCGGAGGACAAGGAGAAGAAGATGATTTGGGCGCTTCGCGCGACAGTGCGTCCCAATACCGCGCGAAGCGCCGTTCTGCCCTGCTTCGTGTCCTCCAGTTATCCCCTCGGAACACACGAAGAATAAGAGGACACACACTATTCCGCTGCCGA
>CALFNB010000382.1 GCA_937902425.1 uncultured Acetobacteraceae bacterium
GCCATGTTGTCGAACACGCTCATGTGCGGATAGAGCGCGTAGTTCTGGAACACCATGGCGATGTCCCGGTCGCGCGGCGGGACGTCGTTGACGACCTCTCCGGCGATCAGGATTTCACCGCCGGTGATTTCCTCCAGGCCCGCGATCATGCGCAACGTGGTCGACTTGCCGCAGCCCGAGGGTCCGACCAGCACGACAAACTCCTCGTCGGCGATGTCGAGGTCGATGCCTTTCACCGCTTGAACGCCGCCGTCATATTCCTTGACGATTCTACGGCACGAGACTTCAGCCATTTTGGTTCGTTTCCTCAACAGAGATGCCATGGGCGGGCGCCCAGGGACAGGTTACGGGGTTCAGCCTTTCGTCGCGCCGGCGGTCAGACCGGCCACGTAGTAGTCCATCAGGAACGCGTAGATGATGATCGGCGGTAGCGAGGCCAGCAGACACGCGGCCATGATCTTGCCCCACTGGAAGACGTCGCCGCGGATCAGATCGGAGATGATGCCAACCGTCAGCACCATCTGGTTCGACGTGTAGAGATAGGCCAGCGGATACAGGAACGCGCCCCAGGCCACGGTAAAGGCGAAGATCGTCGCCGCGATGATGCCTGGCATCGCCACCGGAATGAAGATCTTCAGCAGGATCTGCATATAACTGGCGCCGTCGATCAACGCGGCCTCATCCAGTTCTTTCGGAATCGAACTGAAGTAGCCGATCATGATCCAGGTGCAAAACGGCACCGCCAGCGTTGGATACAACAGCACCAGGCACCAAACGCTGTTGATCAACCCGAGCTTGCCGACGATCTGGAACAGCGGAATGAACAGCAGCGATGGCGGGATCAGATAGGTCAGGAACACCCCGGTCGACAGGATGTTGCTGCCCCAGAACCCCATCCGGGACAGGCTGAATGCCGCCAGCACCGAAATGACCATCGACAACGCGACGGTCACTACCGTGATCATCACCGAATTCAGGTAGTAGGTCTGGAAGTTCGGATAGGTGATCAGGTACCAGAAATTATCCAACGTCGGGTGCCTCACCAGCCACGGACTGCCGGTCTGCGCCGAGATTTCCGCCGACGATTTCAGGCTGGTCATCAGCGTGTAGAACGGCGGCATCAGGAACATCACCACGAACACCGCCAGCGCGGCGTAGCTGCCCCACATCGCCCACTGCCGCTGGCTATGCAGGCTGGTGCGGTGGACGTGTGCGCGTGACGCCGAGGTTCCCTGCTTCGCGGCCCCCGTGGTTTGCCGCGACACCGCCGGCACACTGCCGCCAGCCGGGGCCGGCGCCAATCCCGCGACAAATGGCTCCCGGGGTTTCTCCATGTGGGCACTCATGCGGCGATATCCTTGCTACGCTGGGTCACGCCACGCAGAACGAAGAACGCCGCGAACGCGAGAATGGGAAACATGAACAAACTGTCCGCCGCGCCCAATGGAATGTCGCCCGACTGGATGCCGACCTGGAACGCATAGGTCGCGAACACATGGGTCATGTCCTGCGGCCCGCCGCCGGTCAGAATGCGAACGATGTCGAAGTCGGCGAACGTAACGATCAGACTGAACAGCACGGTGATCGCGATGATGTTGCGCATCATCGGCAAGGTAATGAAGAACAGCTTCTGCCGCGCCCCCGCGCCATCGATCGAGGCAGCCTCATACAGCGCCTCGGGCACCGATTTCAGCGCCGCGAGATACATGATCATGAAGAACGGCGTGCCAAACCAGACATTGACCGTGATGGTGCAGGCGCGTGCGATCCAACCGACGCCGAGCCACGGAACGTTCTCGAAGCCGAACTGATTGAGGATCCAGTTGAACGCGGAATAGGACGGGTCGAACATCCACCACCAGGTCAATGTCGACAGCGCCAGCGGGATCACCCACGGCACCAGCAGCAATCCGCGCCAGATGCGCTGATTCCGACCCGGGATGTTGTGCATCAGATGTGCCAGCACGAACCCGAGCAGCGCCTTCAACACCACCGCGGTCACCGCGAACAGGCAACTCTGGAAAATGACCAATTGGAAAGTGTGGCGCTTCAGCAGGAAGGCGAAATTGCCGAGCCCGACGAACGCCGTCATCTTCTTGTTCAGCATGCTGAGGAACAGCGCGTAGAAAGCGGGGTAGATCACGAAGCCGCAAATCAGCACGATCAGAGGCAGGCACAGCATGAACCCCACACTCGACTTGCGCCGGGCAAGACGTTTCATTGAACCGAGGCGTGCCACCTCGCGTCGTGCCGGGGTGATCACGCCAACTGGTAGGCTCGTCCCATCCGCCATAACGTCCCTCCTAGCCGATGCCTTTTGCAGACAAACGGCGGCGCCGCGAGAGAGGACCGGGCCCACTCCCTCCGTCGCGGCTACAAAGCCTACCTGTCGCGGCTTCTGATTCGCCGCCCTTCGCGCCGGCCATGGGCCGTCGTGGCTCCTCCTGAGGCCGGGCGTACCGTTTCTTTTGCCCGTCAACCGCCGCGGCTGCAAGCGCTCAGCGATCCTCGCCGGACAATAATGTCATCGCACGCTACCGGACCACGCGCGGCGGTGCAACAGACATCGCCGCGGGCGATCCGGCCGCTCGATCCAGCCGCTCGATCCAGCCGCTCGATCCAGCCGCTCGATCCAGCCCCTGGGGAAACTCCCGCGCGGCGCCCCTCCCTACCGCACGAACCCTTCCAGTTCGTCCCGCGCCCAGGCGATCACATCCGGAATGCTTTTGCCGTCGCGCAGCCGGGCGAGCATCTGACCGTGGATCGCACGGTTGTAGATCCGCACGGCGATATCCGGCGCTGCCTCGGCGGCGGCGAGCGACGGCTTCTGCCCGCTGGAGGCACGGACCGGGTAATTGAACACGGTCCCAACGGGCGGGCCGGCCTCCGGCCAGATGTTGAAGTCGTTCAGTTTGGCGTAGGGCGGCAGATCGTGACCGTCGCTGGCGATGTAGGCCGCGAACAGCGCGCCAGCCGCTTCATCTGGTCATCCACCGGTTGCAGATGATCGGCGTGGTTCTGAGTGTCCCAGGTGATGAAGGTCATCACGTCATGGCCGGCCTTCGCCTGAGTCTCGGCCGCCGGGGTCAGCTGCGACTTACCGCCCGTGGTGGTGATGAAGTCGGCGGTGACCTCGACCTTGTTCTGTTCTTGTCGGCCCAGGCGGTGACCTGCTTTCGCGGAACGTCGTTGGCACCGGGGACCCAGTGATCCCAGAAGCCGATGTTGAGCTT
>CALFNB010000383.1 GCA_937902425.1 uncultured Acetobacteraceae bacterium
CAGCGCGTGCATTTCCCCGACAGCATCGCGCGCGGCCGCGACTACTACACGCCGTACCGCGCGTTGTTGCCGAAGGGGATCGATCAACTGCTGGTGGCCGGACGGCATTATTCCGCGACCTCCTCGGCGCAGAAAATTTCCCGGGAAATTCCGCCCTGCATGGCGATGGGCGAAGCGGCCGGCGTCGCCGCGACGATGGCGTTGTCCTCGCGTGGTCTGGTGCGCGATGTTGACGTTCCCTTATTGCAACGGAAGTTGCGGGACCAGGGTGCCGATCCGGGCGACCGGCCCTCAACCAATGCACGCGTGCTGGAGGCCCAGTTATGACGCAACCGCTGTCGGGACTGCGGGTGATCGATTTCACGCAGGTGATGTTGGGGCCGTGTGCCACGCAGACGCTCGGCGATTATGGCGCCGACGTGATCAAGATCGAGCGGATCGGTGCCGGCGATTTGTCGCGCACCGCGATCGAGGATCCCGCGGGCATGCGGAACCCGGTGTTCTGTAGTCTCAACCGTAACAAACGCAGCATCGCGCTCGATCTGAAGTCGCCCGCCGGCCTGGAGATCGTGCGCACGCTGGCGAAGACCGCCGATGTCGCGGTCAATAACTTTCGTGCCGGGGTGATGGAGCGGATGGGTCTCGGCTACGCGACGTTGTCCGAGATTAACCCCCGCATCATCTACGCCTTCGGTACCGGCTTCGGGACCGAGGGGCCGTACGCGCACAAAGGCGGTCAGGACATCCTGGCGCAGGCGATGAGCGGGGTCATGATGCGCAAATGCGATCCGTCGGATCCGGTGACGATCTATCCCACCGCGCTCGCCGATTATTCGGCCGGCATGCATCTGGTGCAGGGGATTTTGCTCGCGCTGCTGCATCGGGAGCGCACCGGACGCGGTCAGGTCGTCGCGGTCTCACTGTATGACAGCATGCTGGCGATGCAGATGCAGGAGGCCGCGATGTGGCTGATGCGTGACCGGGATTTCAGTTGGGGCTCGATGCCTCACACTGGCGCGTTTGAAACCACCGACGGAGCGATCGTCATCGTCGGCGCGTTCAAGGCGAACCCGCTGCGCGATATTTCGAAGGCTCTGGGTATCGACGATCTGTCGGTGGACGATCGGTTCAGTACATTCGAGCGCAGTGTGCGAAACCGCACGGCTTTGCACGCCATTCTGCGGGCGCGGATCGCCACCAACTCCACCGCGCATTGGATGGAGCGGCTGGAGGCGCTGGATTTGCTTTGCTCACCGGTGCGGAACCTGGGTGCCGCGCTGGCCGATCCGCAAACCGAGATCAACGGCATGATCGTGCGCGCCGCGGGCGATACCGAGCCGCTTGGTCTGGTCGGCTCGCCCGTGCATTTGTCGGACAATGGCTTCGCGTTGCGCCATGATCCGCCGGCATTGGGCTTTCATGGCGCGGAGATTTTGGCCGAGCATGGCTACGATCACGCAACGATCGAACGGTTGCGCACCGCGGGCGTGCTGGCATGACGGCGATCTTACGCATCGACAATCAGGTCGCTTATGTGACCATCGACCGGCCGGAGGTGATGAACGCGCTCGACCAGGCGACCGACGAAGCGCTCGAGGCGATCTGGCGCCAACTGGAAGCGGATCGGGAGGTTCGCGCCGTGGTGCTGACCGGCGCCGGCGAGCGGGCGTTCTGTGTCGGCTCCGACATGAAGAACGTGGGGAAATCCGGTCTGGAGTACTGGGCTTTCGGCAATCCCAACGGCTTCGGCGGCATTTCGTTGCGAAATACGCTGGACATTCCGGTCATCGCCCGGGTCAATGGTCACGCTCTGGGCGGCGGGTTTGAGATGGTGCTTGGTTGCGACATCGTCATCGCCGCTGAGGAGGCGAGCTTTGGCCTGCCGGAGCCGCGTGTTGGGCGACTGCCGCTGGATGGCGGCATGGTGCTGCTGCAACGGCAAATTCCGTTTCGTCAGGCGATGGGAATGCTGCTCACCGGCCGCCGTCTGCGGGCCGCCGAGGCGCTGGCGATGGGCCTGGTGAATGAGGTCGTGCCTCGCGCGGCGTTGGACGACGCGGTGCAGCGCTGGCTGGCGGACATTCTGGCCTGTGCGCCGTTGTCATTGCGCGCGATCAAGCAATCCGTCCGTCGCACCGCGCAGCTGACGGCGGCGGAGGCTCAGGCACAGCGCTTGCCGGCGGTGATCGAGTGTCTGGCATCGCATGATGGCGACGAAGGCGTTCTGGCCTTTCGCGAGAAGCGCGCGCCAGTTTGGACCGGCAGGTGATTGTGCCCGCGCGGAATGCGTCCAGTCTGCATTCCGCCGTGCTGCGCTACATCCGGGAAGTCGGCCGCAGCGGCTCGATCCGCAAGGCAGCACAGGTGTTGAACGTCGCGTCCTCGGCGGTGAACCGGCAAATCCTGAAGGTCGAGCAGGACCTCGGCGTCAAGCTGTTCGACCGCACGCCCGACGGCATGCATCCGACCTCGGCGGGCGAAATCCTGTTGCGGCACATTCGCGACACGCTGTCCGACTACGACATCCTGCTGGCGGAGATCGACGGCCAGCGCGGCATCCGCAGTGGCCATGTTCGTATCGTGGCACTGGATAGTTTGCTGGTTGAGTTCCTGCCCAGAATTTTGGACCCGCTTGGTCGCCGTTACCCGGCGGTCACGTTTTCGGTCCTGGCCACGGCGCCGATAGCGGTGTTCCATGAGGTCATCGCCGCTCAGGCGGATATCGGCCTGACCTTCGTTGCCCCGGCGAGCGCGGCCGTGCAACTGATCGCCAGTGTGCCGATGCCGCTTGGCGCGGTGATGTCGCCCAGACACGCGCTGGCGGGACACAAACGGCTCAGCTTTCCGGATTTCGAGGGTCACGCGGTGCTGATGCAGCACGACGCGCTGCCGGTCGTGCCGTTCATCGACGACGAGTTCGCCGCGTTTCGTGGTGCCACGCGGCCGCGGCTCGTTTCCAATTCGATTGAAATGCTGCGCCGCGCGATCCACTCGGAACTTGGCGTCGCGTTTTTCACCCGACTGGGTTTTTTGCGAGAGATCGCTTCGGGCGAACTGATCTGGATCCCGCTGGCCGTGCCGCGGCTGGAGCAATTGCGTCTGGGGTTGTTTACGTCCGCGCAACGCACAATCGCGCCGGCGACCTCCATGGTGGTGAACGAGATCGTCGGACGCTTCAAGGAACTGGAGGACGCCGCATGAACCGGCCGCTGTTGATTGATGGCGCCCTTGTGTGGGGGGAGGCGGGATTTCGGGCCGGTGGCGTGCTGGTGGAGGGCGAACGGATTGCCGCGGTGGGCTGGACCGATGACGAGCGGCGGGATTTGCGTGCCCGTGCCGCCGAAACCGTGCCGGCGGATGAGCATTGGCTGATCCCGGGCCTGATCGATGCGCATGCGCACGGATACGCGACGTTGCTGCGCGGGACGGAGAACAGTCTGCCGCTGGAACTTTGGGCGCTTTACACGACGCTGTACGGCCGGGCTTACGATGCGCGCGCCATTCGCGCGGCGGTGCTGCTTGGCGCGGCCGAGCGCATCCGCGGCGGTGTTACCGGTGTGATCGACCACGCGCCGATGGTGCATCTGGCGGAGGCCGCGCTGGCGGCGCACGAACAGACCGGGCTGCGCGTCGGCTATGCCGCGTTCCTGCACGATATCTCCGACCATGATTTGTTAGGGATGACGTTGCCGCCGTCAGTCGCCGGTGGATTGCCGCCGGTCGATCCCTCGGCTTACGCGGCCCGGTTCGCGGAGGTTCTCGCGGTTGCGAGGGCCGGTTCGGGGCGGGTCGGCGTGCAGCTTGGCCCGAACGCGCCGCAGCGCTGCTCACCCGAGGCATGGGCGTTGTGGAAAACGTTGCGCGATCGGCACGGCGTGAATGTGCACATGCACCTGATGGAGACGCGTGCGCAGGCGGAGATCGGCAAGTGCCGCGGGCCGGAAGGACTCGTGGCGGAGATGGAACGGTTCGGCCTGCTGGAGGACGGACTGGCGGCCGCGCATGGCATCTGGCTGAGCGAAGTGGAGCGGGAGCGTCTGGCGCGGCATGCGGTCACCGTCGTGCATAATCCGGCCAGCAATCTGATGCTGGGGTCTGGGATCATGCCTCTCTCGTCATACCGGGATCTGGGCACGACGGTGGCGCTTGGTACGGACTCGGCGAACACCGGCGGCCGGCATGACATGTTCGAAACGATGCGGCTGGCGTTGATGCTGCCGCGGATCGGCACCAGTCAGCATGAAACATGGCCGCGGGCGGAGGAAATCCTGACGATGGCGACCCGTAACGGCGCCCAGGTGTTGGGGCTTGGCGGGCAGGTGGGAGAGATCGCCGCGGGTCGGCTCGCCGATCTGGCGCTGGTGCGATGTGACCATCCAACAACGCTGGGGATGCGGCGCGATGCGTCGGCGTTCGTGCAACATGGCAGTCCCGAGGCGGTGGACAGCGTGATGGTCAACGGCACGTGGGTCATGCGAGAGCGGCGGATTTTGGCGTTCGACGAGGTGGCGGTGCTGCGTGAAGCGGAGGCGGTGATGGCTGCGTTACGCGAGCGAACCGAGGCGGATCGGGCTTTGCTCGACGCCGCGTTACCCGCACTGAGCCAATCGTTCGCCGCTCAATTGCCCGGCTTCAGAAAGACGTAGTCGCTGGCATATGGCACGGCGACCAGATCGCCGGCTTTGTCGCACCCGCCGGCGAGCGCTCCACCCTTGGCGTTGATACGTTGGATGATCGTCACGGCCACGAACTGACCGCTGCCATGACCCGTCGCGGGCTCCAGCTTCAACCAGGGAATATCGTCCCCCGTCGCGCCGGGCGCGCGGCCCACGACCTTGCCGACGATCAGGCTGCCGTCGGGAAGTTCCCAGCTCGGCCCCGCGAAGTGGCGTCCCACCGTGCGGCCATCGATCAGCAGCGTCGCGACCGGCTCACGGAACTGCCAGCCGCGCTTGCCGGACGCGTCGGCCACGCACTCATAAATCTGCGCGCCCACGCCATGCGCCGTCATCACGGCCGAGGTATCCGGCACCGCGATGGCGGCGGGTAACGATTGCTGGGCTTGCGCGGCGATTGCCAGAGACGCGACAATCAGGCCGGCGAGCGGCAACAGGGATACGGCCGTGCGGATCGCACGCATTATGCCGCTGAAAATCATGGTCGTTCCTTCCCATCATTCAAGCGGCCGGTCTTTTTACTTCCCAAACGCCTTGTCCCACACGGCGTGCGTCCACGCACCCTCGGGCTTCTTCGTGATGACCGGGTCCGACATCCCCGACATCAGTTCACCGACGGTGCGCGTATAGGCCGCCTCATCCAGATATCCCAACCCATGCGGCGCCGGCACCACCAGTTTCGCGATCTCCGACATCATCCGCTTTTGATGCGCGGCCGTCTGCGCGCCGGCGGTATCGTTGTCCATCACGATCTTCACCGCCTCATCCTGATGGTCGACGGCGTACTGCCAACCCTGCATCGATGCCTTCAGGAACCGCGCCAGGCGGTCCGCCTTCGCCGGGTCTTTCAGCGTGGCCTCGGTCGCATAGAGACCATCCTCCAGCGTCGCCACGCCTTCATCAGCGTACTTGAACACGATCAGTTGCTCGGGCTTCATGGCCGCCTCGATCAACTGCCAATATTCGTTGTAGGTCATGGTGGAGATGCACGCGGCCTGCTTCTGCAACAACGGATCCACGTTGAACCCCTGCTTCAGCACTTTCACGCCGCCCGCCGAGCCGTCGGTCTTCAAACCAAGTTTGCTCATCCAGGCCAGGAACGGATACTCGTTCCCCGAGAACCAGACGCCCAGAGTCTTACCCTTGAAGTCGGCCGGCACCTTGATGCCGCTGTCCTTGCGGCAGCTCAGTTCCATACCGGAACGTTGAAACACCTGCGCGATGTTGACGAGCGGAACGCCCTTTTCCCGCGCCGCGAGCGCGGACGGCATCCAATCGACGACCACATCGGCACCGCCTCCGGCGATCACCTGCGACGGATTGACGTCCGGCCCGCCCGGCTTGATCGTCACGTCAAGCCCAGCTGCCTTATAAAACCCCTTCGCCGCCGCCACATAATATCCCGCGAACTGCGACTGGGCTACCCATTTAAGTTGTAACGTTAGCGGATCGGCGGCCCGCGCCGGTCCGAACATTCCGATGAGCAACGCCACCGCGAGTACCATTCTGTGCATCGAACCGTTGCCTTTCTTCTATCATCGAAACGACGGATGCCAGAACGTCACGACACGTTCCACCAGCGTCAACAAAGCGAAACTCAGCGACCCGGCCAGCGCCGCCATCACGATCTCAGCCCAGACCACATCCAGATTGAGCCGCGCGGCCTCGGTGGAAATCCGGAAACCCATGCCGACGATCGGCGTGCCGAAGAACTCCGCCACGATGGCACCGATCAACGCCAGCGTCGCGTTCAACTTCAGTGCATTGAACACGAACGGCAGAGCCGACGGCAAGCGCAATTTCAGCAGCGTCCGCGCGTAACCGGCGCCGTAGGAGCGCATCAGATCGGCCTCCATTGCCCCGGTCTGGCCGATCCCCGCCGCGGCATTCACCAGCATCGGGAAGAACGTCATCACCACGACCACGGCCGCTTTCGATTGCCAATCGAAACTAAACCACATCACCATGATTGGCGCGATACCAACGATCGGCATGGCGCTGACCAGACTGCTCAGCGGCAGCACGCCGCGGCGCAGGAAGGGCGAGGCATCGAGAGCGATCGCCGCCAGCAGGCCCGACGCACAACCAATCAGCCAGCCCGGAATGACCGCGCGCAGAAACGTTTGCTGAAAGTCCTGGCCCAGGGTCGGCAGATGTCCAATGATGGCGGCGCCGATGCGGGACGGTGGGGGCAGCAACACCTCCGGCACGCCATATCCGGTGCACACGACCTGCCAAAGCCACAAGACCAACCCGCCGAACACGACCGGCGTCGCCGCGCGGAACGCCGGCCGCTCATCGCGGGCCAGCAGGACCAGCGCGGAGCCGCCGACCGCCAGCGAGGCGATCAAGAGCATTGTCGTCACAGCCGTCCGCCTCGGGCGCGCACCAGCAACGCCTGGGCGCCATCGACCGCGGCGACCGCCAGCATCGCGAGGATCGCCGCCATGAAAAGCGCAGCCCAGATCTGCGGTGTATGCCCATAATACGATCCGGTCAGCAGCCGCGCGCCTAGTCCGGCCTGGGCTCCGGTGGGGAGCTCCGCGACGATGGCGCCGACCAGAGCCAGAGGTGCCGCGACCTTCATCGCCGGGAACAGGAACGCCATCGAATCGGGCCAACGCAGTTTCATGAAGACCTGTGTGCCGGTCGCGCTATATGTGCGCAGCAGATCCCGCCGCATCGGATCGGACGAGCGCAACCCTTTCACCATCCCGGTGGTGATCGGGAAGAAGCTCAGCCACCCGGCGATCAGCGCTTTCGGCGTGACACCGGTCAAACCGATATTGCCGAGCACCACGACCACCATCGGTGCGATCGCCAGCACCGGCACCGCCTGGCTGACGATCAGCCATGGCATCAACGCGCGATCCAATGTGCGGATGTGTACGATTCCGATCGCGAGAGTCATCCCCGCGATCAGCGCGACCATGAACCCAAGCGACGCCGCCCATGCCGTCACGCCGGCGTGGAACAACAGGCTGCGCGATGAGACGACGTTGTAGCCAAACACGCCGCGGATCATTTCGCCCACGACCTGATCGGGTGTCGGCAGCAACGGCCGCTCCAGCGTCAGCGCGGCCGTTGCGACATCGGTCCATCCCGCGTCATCGTCCGCCAGCGTCTGGGCTTGATCCCAGTTCATCGCCAGGGCGGCGCCGTACCAAAGCGTGGTCAGGATCACGAGAACAACGAGCACCGGCGCAACCTTACCCATCGCGATGGCCTTCTCGCAGCGCGGCACGGACCGCGTGCGCCACGGCGAGATATTCCGGCGTCTCGCGCACATCCAGGTCACGTTCTCGCGGCAGAGTGGACTCAATCACCGCGACGATCCGGCCAGGATGGGATGACATCACGACGATGCGCGTTGACAGGAACACCGCCTCGGGCACCGAGTGTGTAACGAACATCGCTGTCAACCCGGTGCGGCGCCACAGTTGATGCAGATGCAGCGTCAGTCCATCGCGGGTGATCTCGTCGAGTGCGCCAAACGGCTCATCCATCAGCAATAGATTTGGCTCGAAGCTCAATGCGCGCGCGATCGAGGCGCGCTGCTGCATGCCACCTGATAGTTGCCACGGAAACCGTCGCCGGAACGCCGCGAGTCCGACCAGGTCCAGCACGCGGGCCGCTCGGGCCTGACGCTCGGCGCGGGGTAGGCCCATGACTTCCAATGGCAGCATCACGTTGCGTTCGACGTTGCGCCAGGGATACAGCGCCGGTGCCTGAAAGACGTAGCCATAGGCCCGCTGCTTGCGCGCTTGCTCGGGCGCGACGCCATTCACCAGCAGGGTCCCGGTCGTGGCCTGCTCCAGGTCGGCGATAAGACGGAGCAGCGTCGTCTTGCCACAGCCGGAGGGGCCGATCAGCGAAACGAACTCGCCCTCACGGATCGCCAGATCGACGCCGGTCAACGCGACGGTTTGCTGTCTGTCGGCCGCGAACGTCACGCCGAGGTGACGCGCCTCGATAACGGTCTCCGCGACGCCGTGGTCCGGCTTGACCACGCCATGATCGGGGAGCGCGTCCGGGCCACGATTTTGACCGGAGCCCGTATCGGGACGCGGAAGCGAATTGTGCGTCATTGCTTCCACGGGCCGAACTCAGTCGCCACGGCCCGCGCGTTCGGCCAGGCGCTGGTCGGTTTCCAGCACGGCGCGCAGCAGAACGTTCGCGCCGGCGACGACATCGGTTTTCTCGGCGTGTTCGGCCTCGTTGTGGCTCAGTCCTTTCTCGCAAGGAACGAACACCATGGTCGTTGGCGCGACGCGGGCGATGTACGCGGAATCGTGCCCAGCGCCGGAGACGATGTCACGACTGGGGTAGCCGGACAGGTCGGCCGCGCGCCGCACCGAAGCGATGCAGTCCGGATCGAAGCGCACCGCCGGGGAATCCCACACGCGTTCGATAACGATTTCCAATCCGGACTCAGCGGCGATGCGTCGCAGCGCCGCCTGAGTCTCGGCTTCCATCGCCGCCACGACGCCGTCGCTCGGGTGACGCAGGTCGATGGTGAAAAACACCGAGCCGGGCACGACGTTGCGGCTGTTTGGCCGGCTCTCGATCAGTCCGACGGTCGCCACGGCGTCGGGGGTATGCGCGCAGGCAACGTCGTTCACGGCGGCGACCATGCGGCTGGCACCGAGCAGCGCGTCGCGCCGCAGCTTCATCGGGGTGGTGCCGGCGTGACTTTCCGTGCCGGTCACGGTCACTTCGTACCAGCGCATCCCTTGCACGCCGGTCACCACGCCGATCGTTTTGGCCTCGGCCTCCAGGATTGGCCCCTGCTCGATATGGAATTCGAAGTGCGCGCCAAGCGCGTGGGAGCCGCACTTCACATCGCCCTTGTAGCCGATGCGGGTCAGTTCATCGCCGAACCGCTGACCCTCACGATCCTCGCGTGCATAGGCGTAATCGGTGTCGAACACGCCGGCGAACACCCCTGACGACAGCATCGCCGGCGCGAAACGCGAGCCTTCCTCATTGGTCCAATCGATGATCTCGATCGGCGCGTTGGTCTCGTAGCCCTGGTCGTTGAGTGTGCGCAACACTTCCAGTCCGGCCAGCACGCCGATGATGCCGTCGTATTTGCCGCCGGTCGGCTGGGTGTCCAGATGGCTGCCGATCGCGATCGGCGGCAGCGCGGGATCGCGGCCGGGCCGGCGTGCGAAAATGTTGCCCATGTCATCGACGACAACGGTGCATCCGGCGGCCTCACAGGCGGAACGAAACCAGTCGCGCACCTGGTGGTCGAGATCGGTCAACGTCAGCCGGCGGATCCCGCCCTTTGGTGTGCCACCGATCTGGGCTGTCTCCATGATCGTGGCCCACATCCGGTCGCCGTCGATCGAGATGTTGCCAATAGGTGCACTCATGCCGCTGCCTCCTTACGCAACGGATTGTTCGGGTGATGATCCCAGGTCAGCACCGCGGCCTCGGTGTTCTGCCGCACCATGGTGATACAGCCATCCACCGGGCAGGCCAAAAAGCACAGGTTGCATCCCACGCATTCGGCGTCGATCACCTCGTAGCGCCGCTGTCCGTCGACACGAAGCGCGGCGATCGCCTGATGCGAGGTGTCCTCGCAACCAATATGACACAGGCCGCATTTGATGCAGAGGTCCTGATCGATCCGCGCGACCGTTTTGTAATTGAGGTTGAGGTCGCTCCAATGGACGTAGTTGCGGATGGCGCGCGCGCGCATCGCCTCGATCGAGGGCCAGGATTTGTCATCCATCCAGTTCGCCAGCCCATCGATCATGTCTTCGACGATCTTGAAGCCGCGATGCATGGCGGCGGTGCACACCTGCACGTTGGCGGCGCCAAGTGCGATGAACTCGGCGGCGTCGCGCCAGACCGAGATGCCGCCGATCCCCGACACTTGCAAATTCGGCATGGCGCGGGCGATGTCGGCCACCATCCGCAGTGCGATCGGCTTCACCGCTGGACCGCAATACCCGCCGTGCGAGCCGAGGCCGTCCACCACGGGCTCGGGTGCCATCAGGTCGAGGTTGACGCCGGTGATGGCCTGCAGCGTGTTGATCAGGGACACGCCGTCGGCGCCACCGCGTTTCGCCGCCGCCGCGGGGGCCAGGATGTCGGTCACGTTCGGCGTCAGCTTGACGATCACCGGCATTCGCGTGTGCTGCTTGCACCAGCGCGTGACCATTTCCACGTATTCCGGCACCTGGCCGACCGCCGAGCCCATGTCGCGTTCCGACATCCCGTGCGGGCAGCCGAAATTCAGTTCGACTCCGTCACAGGCGGTGTCTTCCACGCGCGCCAGGATGCGTTGCCAACTATCCTCCGTGCACGGCACCATCAGGCTGACGACCACCGCGCGATCGGGCCAGTCGCGCTTGATCTGCTTGATCTCGTCCAGATTGACCTGTAGCGGCCGGTCGGTGATCAGCTCGATATTGCTGAAGCCGGCGACACGCGTGCCGTTGTAGCTGACGCCGCCATACCGGCTGCTGACATTGACGATCGGCGGGTCCTCGCCGAGGGTTTTCCACACCACGCCGCCCCAGCCCGCTTTGAACGCCCGCGCGACATTGAAGGCCTTGTCCGTTGGCGGCGCGGAGGCCAGCCAGAACGGATTGGGGGAGCGGATGCCGGCGAAGTTCGCTGTGAGATTGGCCATGCGCCTCTCCATTTATCCGATGAGCTGACGGTGGATCGCGGCGGCGGCGAGCTTGCCGTCCTGTACAGCGGTGACCGTCAGATCGGCGCCGGGCACGCAGTCTCCGCCGGCATACACTCCGGGCAAAGTCGTGCGGCGTTCGGCATCAACCACAATGCGTCCGTTTCGCACCGCCGGCACGTCGTCCGCACGCTGGATCGGGGTCGATACGAAAGTCTGGCCGATCGCCTTCAATAACATGTCGGCGGTCAGCACGAAGGTCTCGTCCGTCAGCGTCAGCTGGCCGGACGGGTCGAGCTTTGTCCTGGCGAATTCGACGTCGGTGAGCGTCGTTTCCTCCCCGAACAAGCAGGTGGGTGCAGCCCAGTACCGGATGCGCACGTTGTTGGTTTGCGCCCATTGCTGTTCTTTGCCGGTGGCGGTCATGTGCTCCGGGCCGCGGCGATAGACGATCGTTACCTCTTCCGCGCCCAGACGGCGCGCCTGCGTCGCGGCGTCGATCGCCGTATTGCCGCCGCCGATCACCACGACACGCCGGCCGACCGCGACACTATCCTTCGGCATCTGGCGCAGTTCGGCGATGAAGTCGATCGCGTCGCGGACACTGGTGAATTCCTCGCCGTCCAGGCCCAGAGCGTTCACGCCGGCCAGGCCGAGGCCGAGAAACACCGCGTCGAAATCGCGCCGCAGCGTGTCCAGCGTGAAATCGCGGCCCAAGGCTTTGTCGTACTCGATGGTGATCCCGCCGATCGTCAGAATGAACGCGATCTCCCGTTGGGCGTAATCGTCGGCGACCTTATAGGCCGCGATGCCGTATTCGTTCAGCCCGCCAGGTTTCGGCCGCATCTCGAATATCGTGACATCGTGACCGTGCCGCGCGAGCCCGTGCGCGCAGGCGAGGCCGGCCGGTCCGGCGCCAACCACCACGATCTTCCGCCCGGTCGCGGCGGCGCGCGCGAACGGTGCGGTACCTTGGGCCATCAGCCAGTCGGTGGCATGGCGCTGCAACGCGCCGATCTGGATTGGCTTGTGTTCCTGCGCGGTGTGGACGCAGGCCCGCTCACACAGTTCCTCGGTCGGGCAGACCCGGGCGCAACTGCCACCCAGAATGTTGGCCTCGAGAATGGTTCGCGCCGAACCGCGCGGATTGCCGGTGGCGATCTTGCGGATGAACGAGGGGACGTCGATCCCGGTCGGACAGGCTTCGACGCAGGGCGCGTCATGGCAGAAGTAGCAGCGGTTGGCTTCCACCACCGCCTGCGCCGGTGTCAACGGCGGGTGCGCGTCGGCGAAATTTTCCGCCAGTCGCGTGGCATCCAGCCGGCCGGCGGCGATGTCGCCAATCTCGGTCCCAGTCTCGGTCCCAGTCTCGGTCCCAGTCTCAGTCAATGTCCGGGCCCCCATTCCATCTCTCCGCGAGTGAACGGTATCGCGTCCGGCCCTGTCAACGAAATTCTTGACCGAACGGACAGGTTTGATTACTGATCGGGCAAATAAGCATGGCTGAACAAAATGGATACAGCGGTTGCCTCGATCCGTCAGACCAGCGTGGAGCACATCCTCGCCGCGACCGAACCGGTCTTCGCCAAACACGGGTTCGAGGGCGCGACGATGGCACAACTCGCGGCGGCGGCTGGTCTGCCCAAGGCGAACCTGCACTATTACTTCGGCACCAAGGAAGGTCTGTATCGCGCGGTGTTGGAGGGTATCCTCGCGCTGTGGCTGGACGATGCCGCTGAGTGGATCGTTCCGGAGCGGCATCCGGCCGAGGGCTTTGCCGGATATGTCCGTGCGAAGATGACGCATTCCCGCGAGCGGCCGGACGCTTCCCGCATCTTCGCCGACGAATTGCTGCGCGGCGCTCCGCACATCATGATGTATCTCGGTATCGAATTGCGGAACCGCGTGACGGAACTCGCAGCCGTGATCGAGGGATGGACCGCGCGCGGCCTGATGGATGCGGTGCATCCGGTCCATCTGCTGTTCAATATCTGGGCCATGACGCAAACCTACGCCGATTTCGACGTGCAGATCCGTGCGGTACTGGGCAAAGTCTCGATCGACGACGCGGAGTTCGCGGTCGCGACCGAAACCGTGGTCGCCCTGGTGCTGAAAGGCTGCGGTGTTCGTCCATCAGAAGGGAGGTTGCCATGACATTGCTGATCCGGGGCGGGACGGTGGTCACCGCCGAGCACTCCGTCCGCGCCGATGTCCTGTGTCGGGAGGGCACGATCGCGGCGGTGGGACCCGATCTGGAGGCGCCGACCGGTGCCCGGATCGTCGATGCCGGCGGCATGCTGGTCCTGCCCGGTGGCATCGATCCGCACACGCATATGGAGCTGCCCTTCATGGGCACCACCGCCAGCGAGGACTTCTTCACCGGCACCTCGGCCGGCGTGGCGGGCGGCACCACCAGCATCATCGACTTCGTCATTCCCAATCCCGGAACCTCCTTGATCGAGGCCTGGCACGCATGGCGCGCGAAATCGGAAAAGTCCGCCGCCGACTACGGCTTTCATGTCGCCGTCACGTGGTGGTCCGAGCGGGTGGCGGACGAAATGGGTGTTCTCACTCGCGAGCACGGGGTCAACAGCTTCAAGCATTTCATGGCCTATAAGGGCGCGCTGATGGTGGATGACGGTGTGCTGCTGAACAGCATCGGCCGGGCCCTTGAACTCGGCGCGATCTGCAACATCCACGCGGAGAACGGGGAGGCAGTGGCGCATCTGCAGCAAAAGATGCTGGCGGCCGGCATCACCGGTCCGGAAGGCCACGCGCTGTCGCGTCCGCCGGATGTGGAAGCCGAGGCGGCCAATCGCGTGATCGCCATCGCCCGGCTGTTGGGCGCGCCGATCTACATCGTGCACGTATCGACCACCGAGGCCGCCGATGCCATCGCGCGCGCTCGCGCCGCGGGTCAGCGCGTTTATGGCGAGGTGCTGGCTCAGCATTTGCTGATCGATGAGAGCGTGTACCTCAACAAGGACTGGGCCACCGCGGCGGCTTACGTCATGAGCCCGCCGTTTCGCGCGAAACATCATCAGGAGGCGCTATGGGCGGGCCTCGTTTCGGGTCAGTTACAGACGACCGCGACCGATCATTGCTGCTTCTGCGCGCCGCAGAAGGCGTCCGGGCGCGGCGACTTTACTCGCATCCCCAACGGCACCGGCGGGATCGAGGACCGGATGAGCGTGCTGTGGCACCATGGGGTCGGCACCGGCCGGCTGACACCGAACGAGTTCGTTCGCATCACCTCGGCCAACACGGCACAGATCTTCAATCTGTATCCCCGCAAGGGCGCGGTGCAGCCCGGCGCGGATGCCGATCTTGTCGTTTGGGATGCTCAGGCGAGCCGAACCATCTCGGTGAAAACGCATCACCAGAATATCGACTTCAATATCTACGAGGGCATGCAGGTGACCGGCCTCGCGCGCCATACGATCAGTCAGGGCAACCTGGTGTGGACCGACGGCGATCTGCGGACCGTGCGCGGATCTGGGCGCTACATCGAGCGGCCTTGCTTTTCACCGCCGATGCAAGCGTTGGCCTTGCGCAATCGAGGCAGTGTGCCGGCCCCGGTCGAGCGGGGCTGACAGGCGTGCTGACAGCCTACCTCGCCGGGCCTGACGTGTTCCTGCCGGACCCGCGGGCGCACGCGGCGCGGAAGATCGAGATTTGCGCACAACACGGCATTGTTGGCCGCACGCCGTTGAACGAAGACATCCAGCGCACGGCGGGCATGTCCGACGAGGCATTCGCTCGGGCGATCTTTCGCAAGGACCTCGCGATGATGGAGGGCTGCGACATCGCCATCGCCAATTTGACCCCGTTTCGCGGCACGTCGGCTGATAGCGGCACGCTGGTCGAGCTTGGCTGGTTCCTCGGGCGCGGCCGGCCGATCTTTGGCTATTCCAATTCCGCCACCCTGTTCGTGGATCGAAGCCGCGCGCAGGTGGACGCGATGCCCGATCCGCTTCCTGGCATTGTCGTCGAGGGGTTCGGATTGCCGGATAATCTGATGATCCCGTGCGCTGTGCTGCATGGCGGCGGGCTCACGATGATGGTCCCGACCGACGGCGAGGATCGCGCATTCGACGCGCTGGATGTCTTCGCGCGTTGCGTGGCGGCCGCGGCGCGGACCGTCATCGCCGACCGAACGTCCGGCCAACGCCCTTAAGTCTTCCTTTCTGCTCATACGACGGTGCCGAACAACGCTCCAACGCCAGCGGTGATCCCCATCGCCAATGCGCCCCAAAACGTGACTCGTATCGTGCCTGGCCCCATGGCCGCGCCGCCCACGCGTGCCGCGAACGCCCCCAACAGCGCGAGAAACAGCAGTGACGTTCCGGACACCGCGACGAGCAGACCCGCCTCTGGAGCGACGGCGGTAACGATCAGCGGCATGATCGCTCCCACGGCGAAGCTGCCGGCCGACGCGAGCGCCGCCTGGATCGGGCGCGCTTTCAGTGTCTCGGAGATGCCCAGTTCGTCGCGGGCATGTGCGCCGAGGGCGTCATGGGCCATGAGTTGGTCCGCGACCTGCCGCGCGAGTGACGGCTCGAGGCCACGACCAACATAGATCGCCGCGAGTTCCGTATGCTCCGCCTTTGCGTTGGTTCGAAGTTCCGCGCGTTCTTTCGCGAGATCGGCGTTTTCGGTATCGGCCTGCGAGTGTACGGACACGTACTCGCCCGCCGCCATCGACATGGAACCGGCGACAAGGCCGGCGATCCCCGCGATCAGCACGTTGCCACGGCTGCCATGCGCGGCCGCGACACCCAGAACCAGACTGGCTGTTGAAAGGATGCCATCGTTGGCGCCCAGTACGGTGGCGCGCAGCCAGCCGCTCTGTTCCGTGCGATGTCGTTCCCGATGGCGTACTGGCACAGCTGATGCCTCCTCTCTGGATCGTCCATGGGAACGCGATCCATGGCCGGTTGGTTGATCTGCCGCTTCCGCCGGGTTTTCACAAGGCGAGGACTGAGCTACGCGTGACCTCGCGATGTCCCGACGCAGGAGTTTCCGTTGATCGCGCTGACGATCCATCACAAGACGACTTACATTTATCGCCGGCCGGTCAGCCTTGGACCGCACCGTTTGATGCTTCGCCCGCGTGAGAGCCGCGATCTTCGTCTGATATCAAGCAATGTGACGGTGACGCCCGCCGCGCAGGTGACCTGGGCGCAGGACGTCTTCGGCAATGCCGTCGCGACCGCCGCGTTTCAAACGATGAGCGACACTCTCGTGATCGACAGCATCGCTGAACTTGAACTGAGCGCCGTCGCCTGGCCGATCTTCGACGTCGCCGCCTCGGCCATTTACTATCCCTTCCAATATTCCGCCGATGAATGGATCGATCTCGGCGCGCTGACGATCCAGCAATACCCTGACTCCGCCGCACGATCGCGGGATTGGGCCCAAGCCTTCGTTCGCGGTGTCCCGACGGATACGCTTGCCTTGCTCAAGGACCTCAGCGCCGGCGTGGCGACGAGCATCCTCTATCAGAGCCGCGAGGATGAGGGCACCCAATCACCGGTCCAGACCCTGGATCTTGGTTGGGGATCCTGCCGGGACCTCGCCGTTCTGTTTGTCGAAGCCGCGCGCGGTCTTGGGTTCGGGGCGAGGATCGTTTCCGGCTACCTCTATCATCCGGACGCAACCACGACGACACCCGGAGACGCGGGTTCAACCCATGCCTGGGCGGAAATCTATGTGCCGGGCGCGGGGTGGATCACCTTCGATCCCACCAACCGCGGTGTCGGCGGTTTCAATCTGATCCCGGTCGCCGTCGCCCGTGACATACGGCAGGCCGTGCCGGTGGCCGGCAGTTTCGTGGGCATGCCCGACGCGTTTCAAGGGATGTCGGTGGAGGTCCTGGTCACGTCGTAGATCGGAAACGCATTGATCAGAGGATCGCCGCTCTTCTGCATCCGAATTCGCCGGTCGTTACGCGGCCTCGTATCCGATCACCGCCTTGATCTCGGTGAAGTCATCGAGCGCCCATTTGCCGTATTCACGACCGTTCCCCGACTGCTTGTAACCGCCAAATGGCGCCGCTGTATCGCCCGCCGCATAGTTCACGAACACATTCCCCGCCCGCATCTCGGCGGCCACTCGGTTCGCATGCGCGCGGTCGGCGGACTGCACATAGGCCGCGAGGCCATAGACCGTGTCATTCGCGAGCCGGATTGCTTCCGCTTCGTCCTTGTACGGCAAGATCGAAAGCACCGGACCGAAGATTTCCTCACGCGCGATGGTCATGTCGTTACGCACATTGGCGAACACGGTGGGGCGAACGAAGTAGCCGCGGTTCAGGTTCTCCGGACGGCCGGGACCGCCGGTGACCAGTTCCGCGCCCTCGTCGATGCCGGCCTGGATCAGGCGCTGGATCTTGTTGTACTGAACTTCGCTGACCACCGGACCGAGATTGGTTTTCGGATCGTTGACGTCGCCGACGACAATGCCCTCGGCCGCGGCCTTGGCGATCGCCTTGACCTCGTCCTGCCGGCCGGCGGGGACGAACATCCGGGTCGGCGCGTTGCACGATTGCCCGCTGTTGCCCATCATGCCGACCACGCCCTTCGTCACCGCGGTCTGGAAATCCACGTCAGGCAACAGGATGTTGGCCGATTTGCCGCCCAGTTCCTGACAGACCCGCTTGACGGTGGGAGCAGCGGCCTGGGCTACCAGAATACCGGCACGCGTGGAGCCGGTGAACGACATCATGTCGATATCGGGATGCGCCGACATGGCACTGCCGACCACCGCGCCCTCGCCCTGCACCATGTTGTAGACACCCGCCGGAACGCCCGCGGCGTGCATGACTTCCGACCAGATGATGGCGTTCAGCGGCGCGACCTCAGAGGGTTTCAGCACCATCGTGCAACCGGCCGCGATCCCCGGCGCGACCTTGCAGACGATCTGGTTGATCGGCCAGTTCCAGGGAGTGATCAGACCAACGACACCGATCGGCTCCCGCGCGATCAAGGTCGAGCCTTCGACATCCTCGAATTTGTAGGTTTCCAGGACCTCGATCATCCGGGTCAAATGGGCGGTGCCGGTGCCGGATTGCGCTCGTAGCGCGAAGGCGAGGGGGGCACCCATTTCGCGCGACAGGCACTCCGCGATATCCTGACGCCGCTTGTTGTATTCGGACAGAATGGCGCGCAGCAGATCCAGCCGGTCCTTCCGCGAGGTGCGGGAGAATGCGGGGAACGCGGCTCTCGCGGCGGCGACGGCGCGGTCGACATCTTTCGGGCCACCCACCGCGATCTGGGTAAAGGCTTCCTCGGTGGAGGGATTGATGACGTCGAGCAGGACGGGCTCCAGCGGGGCCACCCATTGTCCGTTGACGTAGTGCTGTTGTTCATGTGCCATGAGAATTCCCTCCAGGTGAACCGTGCCGGGGCAATGGATCGCCTCGGGTGTTAAGCGTTATATACTGCCTGACATGACGGAGGAAAAGGTCCGCCGCTCTCGGAAAAGGAACCGCGTCAGGCGGGCACGAAATTCATCGCGACTCCATTGATGCAATACCGCAGATTCGTCGGCGGCGGACCGTCGTCGAACACGTGCCCGAGATGGCTGCCGCAGTTCGCGCAATGGACCTCGGTGCGCACCATGCCGTAGCTTCGATCCACCGACGTTTCCACCGCTCCCTCGATCGGGTCATTGAAACTGGGCCAGCCGGTTCCACTCTCGAACTTCCCGTGTGAGTCGAACAGTGGTTGATCGCAGCCGGCACAGGAGAACCGGCCATGCCGCTTTTCCAGCAGCAGCGCGCAGCTTCCCGGCGCTTCCGTCCCATGATCTCGCATCACGTGATATTGTTCTTGTGTCAGAAGCTGGCGCCATCCGGCGTCGCCGCGTGTCACCGGGTAAACCTTGTCCGCCATATCGTGCTGCTCCGTTTGGCGCTGCGTTGTTCGGGAGGGAGTGTTTAGTTCCCGGCTGCCGTCTTGACCACCAGCGCCGGTTCGGTTCGCCAGTTCGCCGGAAACAAGGTCTGCACGGCGCGGACTTTCGGCATGTCGTTGATGGCGATGTACGGCGCGTCCGGATGATGTTCCAGATAATCCTGATGGTACGCCTCAGCGGGATAGAACGGCCCGGCTGGTTCAATCCGCGTGGCGATCGGACGGCTGAAGGCATGCGCGGCTTCAAGCTGAGCGACATATGCGCGTGCTACTCGCTCCTGATCCGCGCCACTGACGAACAACGCCGAGCGATACTGGGTTCCCCGGTCCGGGCCTTGCCGATCCACCTGCGTCGGATCGAGCGCCACGGAAAAGAAGATCTGCAACAGTTTTCCATAACTGATCCGCGTCGGATCGAAGGCCACGCTGACCGACTCGGCATGGCCGGTCGTACCCATGCTCACTTGTTCGTAGCCCGGATCGGCGACGCTGCCGCCAGCATAGCCGGAGACCGCCCGCGTGACCCCCTTCACATGCTCGAACACACCCTGCACGCCCCAGAAGCAGCCTCCGGCGAAGACCGCGACCTCGGTTGCCGATTTGCCGGGCGTTTCGTCCACCGCGGGCGCCGGCAGAGCCTGTGCCGTCTCAGCGGACGTCCGCGCCATCGGCAGCAGGAAGGCGGCCCCGGCGACCAGACCGGCGGCCACGAGCGCCTGGCGGACGTGGTGCGCGTTCAGGGCGATGCGATACATGGTTTGCTCCATTGTCAGCCGAGGGCAACGCACACATGCGTCGAACGGAAGACTCACGATCCCGGCGGACGTTACACGCGTCTCTCATGTGAAGTGGGGCATGATATCCGACGCGACAAGCTCGTGGGTCTCGCGGTCGTTCCTGAAGGCGCTGCTGATGAGCAGTTGCACGCCGGCATCGCGGTACTGACCGATCAGATCGGTGGCCTGTGCGACTGTGCCGGAAAAGCCCCGGAACGCCGCGGCGGCGCCGAGCCTTTCGCGTTTCGCCGCCAGCGCCGCCTCGTCTCGAGCCAACAGGAAACTGGCGATGTTGGTCCGCTCGATCGTTTCGTAGTCCCGCTGCGCGGCTTCGCAATGGCGGCGAAGAACCGCGTACTTGTGCTTCACCATGTCCGGGTCGCCACCGACATTGCAGGCATCCGCCAAACGAGCGACCGCGCGCAACGTCAATTGCTCACCGCCGCCGGCGATCATGATGGGCGGCCGCGGTGACGGCTTGGGCTCCAGGATCGCGTCCCGGACGTGGAAATACTTGCCGGTGAACGTCGATCGCTTCTCCGTCCACATCCCGATGATCAGGCGCACAGCCTCCTCCATCTGGCGAATGCGCACCGCGGGGTGGGGTGGGAATTCCCAGCCGTATTGGCGATACTCTTCCTCGAACCAGCCCGCCCCGATGCCGAGGGTGAGCCGTCCCCGGCTGATCAGATGGACGCCCGCCGCGATCTTGGCCAGATGCGCGGGATTGCGGAACGCGACCGATGAAACGAGCGTGGCCAGGCGAACCCGGCTGGTCACCGCGGCGAGCGCCGACAGCACGGTCCAGCCCTCTATGAAAGGTTCGTCCGGCGCGCCGATGTGGCCGATCTGGATCAGGTGGTCCATGACCGAGAACCACGTGAAGCCATGGTTCTCGGCCCATTGCGCTTTGGCCTTCACACCCTCGAACGCTTCCGCGGGGTCGGGGCCAAAGATCCATGATGGATTGTGAATGCCAAACTTCATGACGAGCGCTCCTGGTTCAGGCCGGCGATGGTCTTACACGAAAAAGTCTGGCTCGGCGTGATCCCCGATCCGCGATCCCTCGAAGCCAGGTTGCGTCCGGAGGTGGCCATATCTGACGTCCCTGGGCCGCTTCCATCTATCTGGGCTTACTGCTACGCTATGAAAAATGATATACAGCGTCAGCGTGCCAGAGGTCCGAATGTTAAGTAAGTTTCGGCTTCTCCTCAGCCGCGTGCCGCCTGAATTGCCTGCCAGATCCGATGCGGCGTCGCCGGCATGTCGATATGCGTGATGCCAAATTCCGACAGCGCATCGACCACCGCGTTCATCACCGCCGGAAGCGAACCCGCGCAACCCGCCTCCCCGCGGCCTTTGGCGCCAAGCGGATTGGTGCGCGCCGGAACCGGGTGACTCTCAACGCCCAGTGTGGGAAGGTCGGAAGCACGCGGCAGTCCGTAGTCCACCGCGCTGGCGGTCGTGACCGCGGGCAACTGGTCGATATCGACAAAGATCGCCTCGGCCGCGTCCTTGGCCTCCTTGTTCGTTTCCGCCACGACCATCGCGATCGGTTCGCCGACATACCGGACACGATCGGTCGCCAACGGCCGCTGCGGCGGGCGTGGCGTGGGAGAGCCATCGCGGTGCTTGCCCGCCGCCGCCGGCATGTTTTTGATCCCCGCCGCGTCCAGGTCGGCGAGCGTGATCCCGGCGCGGACGCCAGGCATCTCGCGTGCGGCTTCGGTGTCGATTGACCGCAATATCCCGTGCGCGACCCGGCTTCGCACCATCACACCATAAAGCTGCCCGGTACGATTGAGGTCATCGCTATAGCGGCCCTCGCCACGTAACAGAACCGGATCCTCCATGCGTGAGACCGGCTGACCGACGGCGAGCTTCTCAGTGAACCGCAAGGACGGATCGAACGGCGCATTCATCGTGAAAGACACTTTCGTGACCGAAGGCGCGCGAGGTGCGCTTCGCGATATACACCAAAATATAACGTCGGAGCGCAACCCTTAGCCGCCGAGCACCTCGATCGAGGTGGATTTGATCAGCGCCAGGACCGGCCCGCCCAGAGACAGCGCCAGGCGGGTAATGGCGTCGGGCGTGACCCGGGCCAGCAGCGCGCCGTCCGCCAGCGCGATCTCCACCATCACCGCTCGCCGCGCGGGATCTCCCGCGATCCGGCGAACGGTTCCGGCAATGATGTTGTGCAGGCTTATGGCATCCGGCGCCCGACGGGCGAGGATGACTTCGCGCGCCGGAATGCGAATACGGCACGCGGCGCCAACCTCGGCATCCAGCAACGGCACCAGGAACGTCGCACCGCCCGCATCCAGGCGGGTGAGTTGACGGCCAACGTCGTGCTCGGCCACGCGACAATGCAGCAGTCCGGCGGCATCATCCCGCAGCGCCAGCGGCAGGTCGGCGCGTGCCGCCATCTCCGCCAACGGACCGAAGCCAACCACGTGGCCGGCCTCAATCAGCACCATCGAGTCGGCGAGCCGCGTCAACTCATCAAGGTCGTGGGTCACGTACAGGACCGGCAGCCGCAGCGCTGTCTTCAGGCGTGTCAGCCAGGGCAAAATCTCCGACTTGCGCGCGGAGTCCAGGCTGGCCAAAGGTTCGTCCATTAACAGCAACTGAGGTTGCGCCAGCAGGGCGCGCCCGATTGCCACACGCTGACGCTCGCCGCCCGACAATGTGTTTGGCCGGCGATCGAGCAACGCGGCGATACCCAATAAATCCACGACGTCATCAAATCGAATCGTTCCGGGACGGGCGCGCCGCATGCCGAAACGCAGATTGGTCGCGACTGACATATGCGGGAACAGCCTTGCGTCCTGAAACACCAGGCCGGTGCGGCGTTGTTCCGGCGGCAACCACATTCCGGTTTCGGTGTCGGCCATTATCTGGCCATCGACCTCAATCCGGCATTCGTTGGGTCGCAGCAGGCCGGCGGCGGCGAGAATGATCGTTGACTTGCCAGCGCCCGACGGGCCGAACAGCACCGTCACGCCAGCGGACGGGACCTCAAACGCCATATCGATACGCGCCGAGGGAAAGTCGTGACGCAACCGGACCGACAGACTCATCTGCCGAGTGCCACGTTCAATCGCTTCCCCAGCCACTCCGACAGCAACAGTCCGATCAAAGCGAGGGTCAGCGATATCAGCGACAGTTCCGCGGCCTTCTGTTCGCCGCCTGGCACCTGCAGCGCGGCGTAGATCGCCAGCGGCAACGTCTGCGTCTGACCCGGGATGTTGGCGGCGAAGGTGATCACCGCGCCGAACTCGCCGAGGCAGGTGGCGTAGCCGACGATCCCGCCGACCAGGATCCCCGGGGAGGCCAGCGGCAGGGTCACGTTGAACAACCGGTCCAACCGCCCCGCGCCGAGGGTACGCGCGGCCTGCTCAAGACCGGGATCAACGGCCTCCAACGACAGCCGGACGGACCGCACCATCACCGGGAACGTCATGACGGCACAGGCGAGGCTGGCGCCCGCCGTGGTGAAGACCAGTCGAATATCGAACCACGCCAACAGCAACGATCCAATCGGCCCGCGAATGCCGAACAGGATCAGCAGCAGCCAGCCCGTAACGACCGGAGGCAGCACCAGCGGCAGATGCACCAGCGCGTTCAGCAGCGACCGCCCAGGGAAGCGGTAACGCGTCAAAACCCAGGCCATCACGACCGCGAGCGGCAGGCCGAAGCCAACCGCGCGCGCCGCGACGACCAAAGTGAGCCGAACGGCTTCCCATTCTTCAGGCGAGAGGATCAGGTCATTCGACCTTGAAGCCGCGTTGCACGAACACCTCGCGCGCGGGGGGACTGGTCAGGAAGGCGAGCAAAGCGTGCGCCTCGGCCGTGTCGCCCGATTTGGTGACCGCGAATGGATACGAGACCGGATCGTGGCTGTCGGCCGGGAAAGTTCCGGCGATCATGACGGCCTTCGAGACCGCGGCGTCAGTGGCGTAAACGATACCCGCGGGTGCCTCACCGCGTTCCACCAGCAACAATGCGGCGCGCACGTCTTCCGTCCGGGCCAGTTTCGGGGAAATGCTGTCCCACATACCAAGCTTCCTGAGCGCCTGCTCGGCATAAATTCCGACCGGAACATGTGCCGGATCGCCGGTCGCCAGCCGTCCGTTGGCACCCAAAAGAGCCGCCAGGTCGAAGCTTTTGTTGATCGTTACGTGCACCGGCCTGGCGGTGGCGACCACCAGCACGAGATCGTTGCCAAGCAGACTTTTCCGCGTGCCGGCGGCGATCAGTTGCTTCTCCACCAGATAGTCCATCCATTTTTCGTCGGCTGAGGCGAACACGTTCGCCGGTGCGCCTTGCTCGACTTGTCGCGCCAGAGTCGAACTCGATCCGAACGACATCCGCAACGGTTGATGTCCCGCCGCCGCCCATTTCACGGAAATATCCTTCATCGCGTCGGTCAAACTCGCCGCCGCGAACACCGTCACCTCCTGCGCGCGCGCGGCGAGCGGCAGCAGAACAATCAAAACGTACAGCAAACGCATGACGGAACCTCTCAGGGTTGGATGGAGCGGACGCCGCCGAGCACGGCATCAAGTCGCGGGGGTGTCAGAGCATGGCCATAGACCACCGCGTGGAACGTCGCCGCCATGCTCGCGGGTTCATGACCGCCCAGAAAAGCGAGGCCGAGCAACCGGTTGATCGACGGCGGTTCCTCGATCCAACCGAATGGCAAGCCAGGCGCGACCAAGGCATGGCCTTCCCGGATCGCCCGCACGGATTTCCAGGTGTCGGAGTGCGCCAGGGTCTCGCGCATCGCCGGGTCGGAGAAAATCACGATATCCGGATCGAGGGCGCCGATCGCCGCGATGGTGGAGGCGCGGAACGTACCTTGGCCATCCGGCGCGATCACTTGCCAACCGAGGTGTTTGAACACCTCGGTCACGTCGGTGTCGGGCGCGGTGACCGTCAGGCCGTCCGCGCCACGCGCGTACAGGACGCGGGGATGCGCGCCCAACGAGGCGAGCAACGGAATAACCGGCAACGCGAGCATCGCCTCCACGAAGGTCGCCAGCGTTTCGGCGCGTGCCTCCCGGTGCGGAATGGCCCCTGCCTCGCGAATGACCCGCGGAATGTTGTCGAGTGAACCGGCGAACAGCAGGGTTGGAATGCCGGTCTTTTGCTGGGTCGCCTGGGCCAGTTCGATATAGCGCGGCGTCACTTCGCCGTAGTCGATGATCAGGTCCGGCTTCAGCGCCTTGATCTTGTCCGTCACATCTTCTCGCCCGGTCAGGCGGGGAATGCGCGGATGATTGGCGTTGTCCGGGAGTAATGCCTTTGCGTCGTCGGACAACGGTCCAGGCCAGCCGAGCATCAGATCCGGGGCGATGGCCTCAAGCAAGATGGCGGCGGGTGGGCCAGCCGGCAACACATGCAGGACCTTATCGGGAATTTGGACTGCTCGGCCGGTGGAATCGGTCACCTCGGCCGCCAACGCGACACCTGAACAAAGCAGCGGCAGAAGCAATATCAGACGGCGGAGCATATTGGTCTCAATGTTTGTCACGGTATATGCCGGTCGATATAGCGGCAATACGCCGCGAGGGAAATCCCGCATGGCGACGCATCGAGTGGGCGCTGCTCGCCATGGGCTACGATATGTCCCATGGGCAACGACATGTCGTTGTCGTCTCGGCACGCCTGGGCGACAGCGCGGAGGCCACCGGGGCACGCGTATGATTGATCCTGGGCTCCGGTCGTGTTTGGGTATCTTGTCATGCCGAAGAAAAAACAGAAATCCGAGGAATCGGGCAATGCCGGCGATCGCCTGAACATCAGGATCGATTTGGCGGGCGGGCTGCGAATTGGGCCAGGGAAGATCGCCGTGCTGGAGGAAATTGCACGGTCAGGTTCCATTTCCGCTGCCGGGCGGGCCTTGCGCATGTCCTATCGCCGGACGTGGGAACTCGTCGAGGACCTGAACACCGGTCTCGGCGCTCCGGTCGTTGAAACCGCGGCCGGCGGCAGTGGTGGCGGTGGCACGGTGTTGACCCAGGCGGGAAAGGCGGTCATCGAGCGCTACCGTGCGATTGAGGTCGATGCGGCGGCGGCGGCGCGAAAGCATTTGCTTGCGCTTAACCGCTTCCGCGCTAAGTAGGGTGCTTCCCGACGGAGGCCTGTGATGAAACTTTCCGCCCGCAACCAGATCGCCGGCACGATCAAAACCGTGAAACCAGGTGCCACGACCTCGCACATCACGATCGAGGTGTCGCCCACGGTGACGATCACCGCTTCCATCACCAACGAGTCCGCTGAGGAGCTTGGTTTGAAGCCCGGTATGAAGGCCACCGCCGTGATCAAGGCTTCCGACGTGATGGTCGGCGTCTGATTACACAACAGACGCGGCGGCGGCTAACGGCTGCGGCGCCGCGAGAAACGATGTCGCGCTGGCGGACCGCAGAGGGATAAAGCGCCTGGCCGTCTGGCGGCACAGGCGCTTGACCATCAGCGCGGCGTCGTGACTGACGCAGTCCACCGGGAACAGCACGATATCGGCGCGTGACGTCAGGCCGGCCAGCAGGTCGGGATGATGTTCGATGCCGCCGTCATGGTGCAGGAGTTCCGCGCCCCGGCTTTCGGACAGCGCGCGGAGATGCGCGACCTGATTGGGACTGCCGCCGACATAGAGGAACGAAATTCCGTCTATCCGCCAGAGAGGCTCCGCGTTCTCCGGCTGAAGGTCGGCCTCGACCGCGGCAAGCTCAGCGCGTAACGATGTGGCCTCGGCTTCCAGCGCACCGCGTGCCGCGCGTTCTCGCGCCAGGTCATCGCGCGTTTCCGCTCCACGCGCTTCGACCGCCATGCGGCGACGGCTTTCGGCGGCGAGCCGCTTTTCCAGATCGGCGGCAAGCGCTCGCAAGGCGGCGGTTTCATCGCCGGCGGCGACCGGTGCTTCGTCCGTCAGCCGTTGGCGCAGGGATTGGCGCAAATCGCGGATACTGGCGTCGCGCGTGACGACGGCCTGGTGCAACGCCTCCTGCTGACGACGCAGCTTTGCCTCCAGTTCGGCGTTGCGCTGTTCGAGATCGCACAGACGCCGGATGTCCGCGCGGTTCGCGGCACCGACAAGGTGTGACAGCATGTGCACTTCACCAAACACCAGCCGCACCAACGCCGGTGTCGTGGCGGGATGGGTCAGCACAACCCAGTACGCACCCGGAATATCGCCTCGTTTCACGGCATCGCGCCACAGCGCGGTCAGCTCCGCCTCCGTTCGTGCTTTGCCGAACTGGCTGATCGGCAGTTTATGCCGCCGATCCAGCGCCTTGTGCAGCAGCTTCGCGGCCTGATCGTGCTTCGCCGCGAGGCTTACCGCCTTGTGATGCAAATCGTGATCGGTCCAATCGCTCTGTGCCAGGCCGAGGCGGGTGAGGGTCTGACGTAGCTCCCCGGTCGAGAGGCACGTGCCGAGGATGGAACAATGCAGATTCTGGCTAAATTCCCAGATCTTGGTGCGCCGCGTCGACGAGTCTTCCAGGTCCTCGGTCTGGGCTGGCGCGGGCCGCCGCACAAGCCGCGGCGGTAGCGGAGACAGAGCGAACTGATGCCGGTGATCGCATCGCGGTTCATCGATGCGAATGGCGGATTGATCGTCATCGGTCCGTGGCGTCATCGCGAGCCCGCGGCCCCGCGCATACGGTGCGAAAACCGAATATCCCGTGTCCGCCATGGAACAACAACTCCCCCGATGCCGTATTCTGATGGGTATAACGCAAGGTTGCGCTTCGCCCGGGGCGATGCGATCAGAGACCAGCCTGGGTGACGAACTTTGTGTTGAGATAACCCTCGATCGCCTCCAGGCCGCCTTCTGAGCCGTAGCCGGAATCTTTCACACCTCCGAACGGTACTTCCGGCAGCGCGAGACCATGGTGATTGATCGAGATCATACCACTCTCCAACGCCGCCGCGATCGCGTTCGCGGTCTTGGCGGAGCGCGTGTAGGCGTGGGAGGCGAGGCCGTATGGCAACCGGTTTGCTTCCGTCACGACCTCATCGAACCCGCTGAATGGAGCGATCACCGCGAGCGGACCGAACGGTTCCTCATGCATGACCCGCGCGTCCTTCGGCACGTCGGTGATGACGGTCGGTTCGAAGAAGTTGCCTTTGTTGCCGATTCGGTTGCCTCCGGTTCTGACGGTGGCGCCCTTTCGCGTGGCGTCGCCGATGAACATCTCCATCGCGGCGATGCGCCGAGGGTTGGCCATCGGGCCCATGGTGGTGGACGTTTCCATTCCGTCACCAACCCGCGGCGCGTTCGCATGGCCGACGAACGAGTCGACGAATTGCTCGTACACTTTCTCCTGGATCAGGAACCGCGTGGGTGACACGCAGACCTGACCGGCATTGCGGAATTTGGCACCCGCCAGCAGCCGGCTCGCGGTTTCGACATCGGCGTCGTCGAACACGATGGCCGGAGCGTGACCGCCCAGTTCCATGGTGACGCGCTTCATGTGGCGACCGGCGAGGGCGGCGTGTTGCTTGCCGACGGCGGTGGAACCGGTGAACGACATCTTCTTGATGATCGGGTGCGGAATGAGATATTCCGAGATCTCCGCTGGCACGCCGTAGACGAGATTGATGACGCCCGCGGGAACGCCGGCATCGGCGAAGCAACGGATCAACTCGGCGGGCGAGGCGGGGGTTTCTTCCGCCGCCTTGACGATGATCGAGCAACCCGCCGCCAGCGCGATGGAAAGTTTCCGCACCACCTGATTGATCGGAAAGTTCCATGGCGTGAACGCCGCCACTGGGCCTACCGGTTCCTTGACCACGAGCTGGTAGATGCCGTCCGCCCGCGCGGGAATGACGCGGCCGTAGGAGCGGCGGGCTTCCTCGGTGAACCAGTCGATGACGTCGGCGCAGGCCATCACCTCGCCCTTGGCCTCGGGCAATGGCTTGCCTTGCTCCCGCGTCAGGTAGGGCGCGATCGTGTCGGCACGGGAGCGCAACAGGTCGGCGGCTATGCCATCACCACCAGCACGCCGGCCGGCGACAACGGCAAGAACGCGATCCTGCGCTACTATCTGGTGGCGACCAATGCGACAGGACAACAATCGGTTGTTTCGCTCGGCGAAGTCGATCCCAAGGTCCGGAGCGGCGCGGGAATCCCGTCCGCTGTTTCTGGCCCGCGTCGGCGCCTTGTGGTACGCTGATGCGATGACAAACGGTTCTTCCGATCCCGATATGGAGCCGCGCCCAGGAGAGGTGGCGGTCGAATTGCCGGCACGTACTGATGCGGGCGTGTATTTCATTGGCGTTATCCACACTCCATGGAAAACGCGAAGCGAGTGTCCGAAGCGAGGCAAGGAAGACGGATCGATCTGCACCATCGTGATCGATGAACGCTGGCACGCGGCGCTGACCGGTCTGGCGGGTCACCGGCGCATTCAGGTGCTGTACTGGATGCATCGCGCGCGCCGCGATCTCGTGTTGCAGACACCGTTCCGGACGGGGCGGACGACCGGAACATTTGCCTTGCGTTCGCCGGTCCGGCCGAACCCCATCGCTTCGTCCTTCGTGGAACTGGTGGCGGTCGAGGGCGGGACATTGCAGGTGCGCGGGCTTGATTGTCTCGATGGGACGCCGCTTATCGATTTGAAACCGGATCACGCGGCCACCGGGCACTGAACGAATTTTCGTGCGCGTGCCGTGGGTGGACTTTTCGCGCGCTACGCTATATACAGTCAGAAATAGCGTATGGAGGGACACGGAATGGATCGCGTGCCGGACAGTTTCGCATACATCGAAGGTCGAAAGCTCACCACATGGGCTGTCCTTCCGGGCGGCGAACAAGTTTGCCTTGGCTTCGCGGCCATCGGCGGCGAGACGTATCGCATCGTGTTGCCGCTCGACGCATTGACCGGATTGCTGATGACCCTGCCGAACATGTTGCAATCGGCACTGAATGAACGTTTCCCCGACAGCACGTTACGTGTCGTGCATCCACTCGGCGAATCATCATTATACCCGGCCCAATCTTACGGCGCGCCTGGTTTCATCACTCTTCCTCTGCCATCCGCGCTGCCACTCGGCATGGCGGATCGTGCCGCGAGGACAGGGATTGTCGGAAAGTCTCCGTCCGGCTTCGGCCGCCAGGTAACCCTCGTCCTCCTCCTTATGAGGGTTGAAAGAGGTTGCATCAGTCATCAAGGCCCTCCCGATCGTCCATTTATCCGTCAATCCGCCGGCACTCGGCCCGGCCGGCGAACCCGTGCCGTATGCGAGTGGCGTCGTCCAGATACCGCTCATGGACGTCGCGAATGTACGGCTGACCTCCGGCGCGGCGTTCATTTATCGCGAGAAGCAAGAACACTACATCCCGATCAAATTCAGCGTGCGCGGCCGCGACCTCGGTACCACCGTGCTCGAAGCGCGAAAGCGGATCGCCGATGCGGTGCTGTTGCCAGGAGGCTATCACATGGACTGGGTCGGCGAGTTCGGCAATCCGCGGGACGCGATAGGCCGGCTCGCGATCGTGGTGCCGCTGGCGATCGTGCTGATTTGTCTGTTGTTGTACATCAACTTCGGCTCCCTGACCGACATGCTGCTGGCGGCAAGCGTCATTCCGATGGCGTTGATTGGCGGTATTTTCGCCTTGTACTTCACCGGAACGCCGTTCAGCGTTTCGGCGGCGATCGGATTTGTCGCGCTGTTCGGCATATCCGCCATGGATGGCATCATCGTGCTCACATACTTCAATCAGGCACTGGAGAGCGGCATCGATCGCGGTGCCGCCATTCTCCGCACGTGTCAGGTTCAGTTTCGCCCGGTGATGATGACGTGCGTCGTGGCGGCCGTCGGTCTCGCCCCCGCGGCGGTGTCCACTGGTATCGGCTCACAGGTGCAACGGCCACTGGCGCTGGTCGTGGTCGGTGGCATACTGCTGGCGCCGGTGCTGATCCTGATCGTGCTCCCGGTGCTGATTGACCTGTTCTCCCGCGGGGAAACGGTCGAAGGCGAGTTGACCGTTCCACTCGAGCTGGCGGAATAAGCGATGCGCGTAACGTCTCTTTCCCTGGCGGTGTTGCTCGCCGGTTGTGCCGTCGGCCCCAACTTCAAAAAGCCCGATGCGCCCGCGGTGACCGGCTATATGCCTGGAGCACCACCCGCGCGGACCGTGTCCGCCCATGCCGAATTCGGCGCCGCGCAGCGTTTCGTCGCCGATATGGACATCCCGGGACAATGGTGGACGTTGTTCCACTCTCAACCGCTCAACGACCTGATCGAGCAGTCGATCAAGGCCAGTCCAAACCTGATCGCGGCCCAGGCGGCATTGCGCCAGGCGCGGGAGAATACCGCCGCGCAGAAAGGTGCCTGGTATCCACAGATTTCAGCGGGATTGTCCGCCAGCCGCAACGTTACCCCGACCGCGGCGATTTCCCCGGCGTCGGCCTCGGGCAATCCGTACTACAGCCTGATCACCCCACAGCTGAACCTGTCGTTCGTTCCGGACGTGTTCGGCGCCAACAGCCGCGCGGTCGAGTCACTGGAAGCCCAGGCCGAAAACCTGCGTTTCCAGCTTGATGCGACGTATGTGACGCTAACAGCCAACGTCGTGACCGGGGCTTTGCAGGAAGCGTCGTTACGCGGGCAAATCGCCGCCACCCAGGAGACCATCAAGGTCGAATCCGATCTGCTGGCGATCCTGCGCAAGCAATACGCGCTGGGTCAGATCTCAATGGCCGACGTCGCGGCGCAGGAAGCGGCATTGGCTCAGGCACAATTGGCGTTACCTCCGTTGCAGAAGCAACTGGCGCAGCAGCGTGACGCGTTGATCGCTCTGGCGGGCCGCTTCCCAGGCGAGGATGTCGCGGCCCGCTTCCAACTCGCGGACCTGACGCTGCCGCGAGACCTTCCGGTCACTTTGCCGTCGAAGTTGGTGGAGCAGCGCCCCGATGTGCGCGCGGCGGAAGCAACCCTGCATGCGGCCAGCGCTCAGATCGGCGTGGCCGTAGCGGCCCGGCTGCCACAGATCACGCTCAATGCCAGCGTGGGCAACAGTGCCAGCGCGTTTTCAAATTTGTTCACCCCGGGAACGAACTTCTGGACGCTCGCGGGCGGATTGACCGCGCCGATTTTCGACGGCGGGATGCTGCTGCATAAGCAGCGCGCCGCTGAAGCCGGTTTCGATCAGGCCGCCGCGCAATACAAAAGCACTGTGATCACGGCCTTCCAGAATGTCGCCGATGCGTTGCACGCGCTGCAATCCGATGCTGACGCGCTGGCCGCGGCGGTCGCGGCGGAACAGGCGGCCGGAAGCAGTCTCGCCATTGTGCGCAAACAGTTGGAGCTCGGGCAGGTCGCCTATCTGGCTCTGCTCAATGCCGAGCAGGCTTATCAGGTGGCGAAGTTGGCCCTGGTGCAGGCACAGGCGGCCCGGCTCACCGACACCGCGGGCCTGTTCCAGGCGCTTGGTGGCGGGTGGTGGAACCAAACCGAGCGAGTGGCGGAAAAATAAAACCAGGGCGGCAGCGTAGGACAGGCCATGCAACACGGTCTTTCGGATATCGGTTGCTCACGCGCCGCTCCTTCGGCACCATTTAACATGCCGAATCGATGACACGGCGGATACGGTGCATGGCCATCAGCAGTTGTCGCTGTTCAACGCGCATTACGACGAACGCTGCTTCCCGCCGATCCCTGTATATGACGCCGGTACCGGGCATTGCGTGCTGACCATCCCGCGTCCAGGCAAGGCGCCGGACGGCAAGGAGGTGCGCGCCCATCCGCGATGCGACCGGGGAGCACGTCGCCGGTGCAGCCAAAGTCTTCGGGGCGGCGCTGAACGAGAAGGCTCTGCAAATCCATCTGCAACGGATCACCGGCGCGTTTGTCGGCTCCGCCTTCGGCGGAGCCATTCGGGGCTCCGCCCGTCTCGCGATCGGAGTCCGACGGAGCACGTGGTGTCCTACCGCCTCTGTGCGAGAGGCGTTGCCGGGGGTAAGCCCGCGCCGCTCCTTTTCACGGAGCGTGCACGCCCCATCCAGACCTCGCGCCTCGGTGGAAATCCTTGTAAGTTAATTGTCCCGAAAGGGTCTCAGCCAACAATTCGGTCCGGCAGGCCCAGGCATCGCGGGGTCGGTCTCCCCGCTCTGTGACCGGCCGGGGAATCATGGGAAAAGAGACGCCATGGGCTGGCGACGCGGAGAGGCATCATAGGTTGGAGTTTGTTGGGATGACGTTGGTTCAGGTCGAGTTCCACGGACCTCCTCGCGGGCCGAAATCGAGAAAGTTTTCCACACAGGACCTGAACAGACTAAAAATAGACGAAAAAATGCAGGAAGATCAATAAGATGGCCAGCTACCAATATGTCTATGTGATGAAGGACCTGACCAAGGCCTTCCCCGGCGGGCGAGAGGTCTTCAAGGGCATCACACTTTCGTTCCTTCCCGGCGTCAAAATCGGCGTCCTCGGCGTCAACGGCGCCGGCAAATCCACGCTGATGAAAATCATGGCCGGTATCGAAACCGAATTCGGCGGCGAGGCATGGGCTGCCCCCGGCGCGACCGTTGGCTACCTGGCCCAGGAACCGCGGTTGGACCCGGATAAGACGGTGGGAGAGAATGTGGAGGAAGCGTTCACCGACCTCAAAGCCGCGCTCAACCGCTTCAACGAGATCTCCGCGAAATTCACCGAGCCGATGAGCGATGACGAAATGAACACGTTGCTCGTCGAGCAAGGCGACCTGCAGGAGAAAATCGATAGCCAGGACGGCTGGGAGCTTGACCGCCGTGTCGACATCGCGCTGGACGCGCTACGCTGCCCGCCGGCGGACGCCGAGGTCACGACATTGTCGGGCGGTGAGCGGCGGCGTGTCGCGCTGTGCAAGCTGCTGCTGGAAAAGCCCGACCTGCTGCTGCTGGACGAGCCGACCAACCACCTCGACGCCGAGAGCGTCGCGTGGCTGGAGAAGACGCTGCACGATTATGCCGGCACCGTCATGGTGGTGACTCATGACCGGTATTTCCTCGACAACGTGACCAACTGGATCCTGGAGATCGAGCGTGGCCGCGGTTACCCGTTCGAGGGCAATTACTCGACGTGGCTGCGGCAGAAGTTGAAACGCCTGCGGCAGGAAGAGAAAGAGGAAAGCGCCCGGCAGCGTGCGTTGGCCGCCGAGGAGGAATGGATCCAGTCCTCGCCGCGCGCGCGGCAGACCAAGAACCGCGCGCGTATCCAACGCTATGAAGAGTTGCAACAGAAGTCGCTGGAGCAGGCCGGCGGCGTGGCCGATATCGTCATCCCGCCTGGGCCGCGTCTGGGCAATGTGGTGATCGAGGCCGAAGCCGTGCGCAAAGCCTATGGCAACAATCTGCTGATCGACGATCTGAACTTCAAGCTGCCGCCGGGCGGGATCGTTGGCGTGATCGGCCCGAACGGCGCCGGCAAGACGACATTGTTCCGCATGATCACCGGTCAGGAACAACCGGACGGTGGAACGTTACGCGTCGGCGAAACCGTGAAACTCGGCTACGTCGATCAGTCGCGCGATAGCCTCAACGCAGATAGGACGGTGTGGCAGGAAATCTCCGGCGGCGAGGAGGTCATTTATCTCGGCAAGCGAGCGATCCAGTCACGCGCTTACGTGGCGGCGTTCAATTTCAAGGGCTCCGACCAGCAGA
>CALFNB010000384.1 GCA_937902425.1 uncultured Acetobacteraceae bacterium
AAATTGCGGAAAGTCGAGCTAAGTTCATCGATAAGAACTTAGTGCCTTAGTGTCTTAGTGGTATGACTTTCGGCATTTCACCCGGCACGACACTGTTCAGATTGGCGTTGGCTACCATGCATCGAGGCCAATTCGAATACAACCTGGCGCATGGGTTCTCGCCGCCAATCCAGGATGCCGTCGACTGGTTGATCTTCGGGATCGAGTGAGATGTGGGCATATGACAGGGGTGAATTGGGGGATAATGTCGAAGTGAGCCGTACCGATGACGCACTTATTGTTGGGCGTCGCCATATCAGCTTATCACGCCCACGCCACTCACCGGGTAAAAACTCCCAAGCGGCACCACAATCCCAGGCGGGTCCAGCGCGATATCCCCTTCCGTCAACACGCGTGTTTCGATCTGATCCCCGTTCCGCCGGTGATGAATGGCCTGGACACGGTCGGCGAACAAAATCAGGTAGTGCTGGACCGTCGGCACCCGAAAGTAATCCGCCAGTTTCTGGCTGACATCGGTCCGGCGCGTGGTCGGTGACAGCACCTCGACAATCACCGTCGCGTCCGGCACCACGAGGCTGTCGTCGGAGACGGCATCGGTTCCGCACCGCACGATCACATCTGGCTCGTAGTCACTTTCTCCGACCTCGATCGTCGGGCCGTCCACCAGCACCTCGCACGGCAGGCGGGCCGCCTCGACCGCCGCGGTCAGCGCCATGAAGACCTTACCCTTGATCCGAGCGTGGCCGACACGCTCAGGCGCCATGGCGACGACCTGGCCGTTGACCCGTTCGAACCGGCCGGGTCGGCCCTCGGCCCAGAGGCGGTACTCGGCACGGCTCATCCACCCGTCCGGTTCGTCAACTCTCGCCAGAACGCCCATTTCGTGGCCTCTCTGTTCAGGCACAGGATAGGTCGGCATGATAAGTGGGGCAACCAGTCTTCATAGCGAACTCTCTTCGGGAGTCCCCCATGCGCGAACCCCCCAAACCGCGTCTCGTCGGTATCAACCACGTCGCGATCGAAGTCGGTGACATCGACCAGGCGCTCGAATGGTATGGCCGCCTCTTCACCTTCACCCTGCGCGGCAAAGGCGAGCGTAACGCCTTCATCGACATGGGCGACCAGTTCATCAACCTGACCCTCGCACCCAGCCCCACCAACCAAGAAACAGAACGCCGCCACATCGGCCTCGTCGTCGACGACCGCTCCCGCATCACCGAACTCATGCAAGCGGCCGGCGCGCGCATGGTCGAGGGCCCGTTTCTCGACTTCCTCGACCCATGGGGCAACCGGCTGGAGATCGTCGAATACGCCAACATCCAGTTCACCAAAGCCGCACACGTGCAACGAGGCATGGGGCTCGCCCTCGCCAAGAACGACCACGCGAAACGCGAACTCTCCGACAAGGGCATGGCGGAGCAACCAACCCAATAACCGCCCAGAAACGTTACCTGACCGGTGCGCGATCTCCCGCGGCAACCGCCGGCGCCGGCGTGCCGTGTCTGTCGTCGATCTCCTCGAACGTCTGGCCCTTGGGTTCGAACCCGAACAGCCAGAATCCGATCACCCCAAGGACATACCACGCGGCGAAGTAACTCAGTGCCGGGCCAAGCATGACCAGGTTCGGTGCCGCCGGCCTGATCACGTCGCCCGCGCCCATGATCAGCGCCAGCCCGAGCGGGCCAACGAACTTGCCGCAATTGCCGACGCCATAGCTCAGTCCCATGCCGCTGGCGCGCAGCCGGGCCGGCCAGATCTCCGCCATGTAAGGCCCGACGACGGTATAGACGGCACTGCCGAAAAAGCCTTGCGCCACCATCAGAATGTAGAACAGCGAAGCCCCAAATATGTAGACATCGTACAGATAGCCGGCGGCCACCATCAGCACCGCCGCCAGCACGCAATACAGCGTGCCCGAGCCTCGCCGCCCCATGGGTTCGATCAGCGCGGTGATGCTGAACCGCCCGAGAACCCCCGCCATGTTGACGAATATCATCAGAAACGCCGCGTGTTCCGGGGGGATCTTTGGCACCAGGACCAGCACCAGCAGCGTCGGTCCCCACAGCCCCAACGAGGCGCCCCCGGTCTGCGTCAGGCCGGTGAGACACCCTGTAGCGACCAACCGCGGATATTTGAACAACTCGACCCAGCGCGTTTTCTCCACCGCCGGCGCCGTCGCTGGCAAGGCGATCCGCTGTGGATCGATCATCAGCGCCCAGGCGAGCGACTGTCGCGCCTCTTCATGGCGTCCCATGAGCATCAGCCAGCGCGGCGATTCCGGCACCCAGTAGCGGATCATGAACACCAGAACCAGCGGCGCCAGGCCGACCAGGAACAGCCCGCGCCAGCCGACGATCGGCAGCAGCTGCCAGGCCACGAGACCGGCCAGCATGCTGCCCGCCGGCAGCAGCGTCGTAACGAGCGCACTGACCCAGCCGCGCTTGTAGGCGGGGATGAACTCCTGCACCAACGGCAGATCGATCGCGAAAATGCCGGCGTTGCCGACTCCGACGAAGAAGCGGAAGAACATCAGGAACGCCCACCCCGGGACGAATCCGTCTGGTCCAGGTGTGAAAACCATGACACCGGTGGCGAGCGAGATGGTGACCGCCGACAGCATGAACACCGTGCGGCGGCCGATCTTGTCGCCGAGCCACCCCCAATAGAACGCGCCAGGCACCGCGCCGAGACCGGAGGCGAGCAGGATTGCTCCGCCCTCCCAATAGGTCAGCGACCATTGTTTGGTCAGCGCCGCGGTGACGTACCCGATCAGAAAGAAGTCAAAAAAGTCGAGCATATCCGCGATGTTGGCTGTGCAGATCAACTTCCACTGGTTGACCGTCAGCTTCTTCTGCTGTTCCAGGAGCTCGATCATTATCGTTCCCTCCCCTGGCTGGCGGACGGCGAAATGACGAGACCCACGCGACGATCTTCACCGTGTCGCGTGGGTGGTAAGGAAGTGCCAACCGGCCACCGTTGGCCGGAAACGCCAGCCAGTTCAAGCGTAACTCCGACACGGGACCACCATCAAGAACAATCCGCGACCGCCTCGCCCCGCCGCTTGAGATCGTCGAATATGTGAACATCCGGTTCACCAGGGCCCCGCCCGCGAGCGGAGCATGGGGATCGCCCTCGACAAGGCCGCGAAGCCGAGGCACGAACTGCCTGACCAGAGCATGCCGAAGGGCCCAACCCAATGAAGCTCAGCCTGATCGTTCGCGGCCAGCATCCGCCCGGCGACACCGTCCAGCACCTGAACGACGACCTCGACCTGGTGCGATGCGCCGACCTTCTGGGCTTTGACGGCATCGTCAAGGGCTCACATTACAGTGCGCACCCATTCTGCTCCGTGCAGCAGATCCCGTTCCTTTCCTGGTGCGCCGCGATCGCGCCACGGCTGCGGATCATCTGCGGCCTCGTGCTGGTTCCGTTGCACAAACCGCTCGATCTCGCCGAGCAACTGGCGACGCTCGACCTGCTGTGCGGCGGCAAGCTCGTGTTCGGCGCCGGGATCGGCTACCGCGACATCGAGTTCAAGGCGTTCGGCGTGCCGCGCGGCCAGCTCGGTGCCCGGTTCGAGGAATGCCTCGCGGCCATCCGCCGCCTTTGGACCGAGGACTTCGTCACCATGAAGGGTTCGGATTTCGAACTCGACCACGCCACCTGTCCCGTGAAGCCGTTACAGAAACCAACCCCGCCGATCTGGATTGGCGCCAATGCCGATGTCGCGATCCGCCGCGCCGCCCGCCTGGGCGATTGCTGGTACATCAACCCGCACAACACCCTGGCGACGATCGAGCGGCAGATGGACCTGTACAAGCGCGCCCTGGACGAATACGGCCGCCCCTTCCCCACCGAGGTCCCGATGCGGCGAGAGGTTTTCGTCGCGCCGACCCGCGCCGAGGCGATACGCCGCGCGCAGCCCTGGCTGGAGGAGAAATACAAAGCCTACCGCGCCTGGGGTCAGGACAAGGTGATGCCAGAAGGCGACAATTTCGATCACAAGTTCGATGAATTACTGGAAGACCGTTTCCTGCTGGGCTCGCCTTCAGAGGTCGCGGATCAAATCAATCGGCTCAACGAACGACTCGGGGTGAACCACCTTGTCGCCTCGATCCACTGGCCCGGCATGCCGAACAGCCTCGCGCTGGAACAGTTGCATCTCCTCGCCGAGGAGGTCCGTCCCCTGCTTCGCCCCAACCCATGATCGTCCGCGCACGGTCGACACGGCCGCGCGGCCGTCGCACGATGCGCCATTGATCAAGCCTGGGAAGGAAACCAAAAATGTCCGACACACCAACCTTTGGCCGTTACGCTGAGCTCCCCTACGACCAAATGACGCCGGAGCAGCAGGACGGCTATAACTCCATGATGGCGTCCCGGGGCGGGCTGCCCGGGCCGAGCAAGATCTGGGTGCACAATCCGAAGCTGGCGAAAGTCGCGGGACCGTTCGGTGCCCATTTCCACGCCGGCCGTTACTCCCTCACCGAGCGCGAGCGTGAGATCGCCGTGTGCATCATCACCAGCAAATTTCATTCGGCCTATCCGACCAGCGCGCATGAGCGTCGCGGTAAGGAAGTCGGACTGCCGGCCGACAAGGTCGAGGCGATCATCGCCGGCCTGCAAACGTCATTCCCGGACGAGCGCGAGCAGGTGGTCTATGAGATGGCGATGGCCCTCGCCAATGCGCGCTGGGTCCCGCGCGGCCTGTATGACCGCGCGGTCAAGGCACTCGGCCATGTCGGCATCACCGACGTGATCACCTTGATGGGCCACTACAGCAGCGTCGCGATGACCCTGGCCTTCTACGACGTGCCGGTCGGGGCGACGGGCATGGCACGCTGAACCGCTTCATTCGGGCAACGCCTCAGACGATGCCGTCCTGACGCAAGGCGGCGACCGCGGCGGCGTCGAGCCCGAGCCAGTCGGCCAGCACTTCAGCGGTGTGCTCGCCGAGCAATGGCGCGGGCTTTACCTCGGTCGGAACGCCGTCGAAGCGCACCGGCCAGGTGGGCATCGTCATCGTGCGTTCGCCATGTGTCATCGTTTGCAGGATGCCGCGCTGGCGGAAGCTCGGCTCGTTGGTCAGTTCCATCGAGTCGAGCACGGCCCCGGCGGGCACACCGACCGCGCTCAGTTGCGTCATCGCCTCGTGTTTCGTGCGCTGCCGAGTCCAACTCGAAACGATCTCGTCAACCTCGGCCTCGCACTTCATGCGCGCGTCGGGGGTGTCGTAGCGCGCATCGCCGATCAGGTCCTCGCGCCCGATCAGCTTCAACAGGCGAGGCCAGTGTTCGGGATTGGCGCGGCTGGTCAGCAGGTAGACGTAATCGTTGGGGCCGCCCGGCTTGCACGAATAGATCCCGCCGGGCGGGTTGTTGGCGGGCGGCCGCCGCGGCGCCGCCTTCCCGGTGCGCGCCTGCGTGATGAACATGCCGCGGCTGTAATGCATGACCGAATCCTGCATCGCCACCTGTAGCCGCCGTCCTTTGCCGGTTCGCGCGCGCTCGAACAGCGCACTGACGATGCTGAACGCCAGCAGCATGCCGGTGCCGGTATCACCGATCGTCGGGCCAGGTTTGACCGGCCTGCCGTCGCGCTCGCCGGTGATGCTCATCGCCCCGCCCGCCGCCTGCGCGATCGGGTCGAACGACAAGCCCTTCTCATACGGGCTGCCATCCCCAAATCCTTTGACCTGGGCATAGATGATGCGCGGATTGATGGCGCTGACGACGTCATAGCCCAGACCCAGACGCTCGACCGCGCCGGGGGCGAAGTTCTCGGTGAAGACATCGGCCTGCTTCACCATTTCCTTGACCAGCGCCAGTCCGCGCTCCGATTTCAGGTTGACCGTGATCGAGCGCTTGTTGGCGTTGTACATCATGAAATAATACGCGTCGCCGAAGCCTGTGCGGCCGGCTTCGCCACCCTTGGGGTTTTCCACCTTGGCGATGTCGGCGCCCATCCAGGCGAGCGCCTCGGTGCACGTCGTGCCAGCCTCGAACTGCGTCAGGTCGAGCACGCGAATGCCAGCCAGGCAGCCAGGCGATGCGGGAGTTACGTCCATTGGGAAACTCCTTGTCGGAACAGAAGTCGCCACTCTCTCCCGAAAACGCGGCGCGTCAATCGGCGTCCGGTGACCCATACTTCGTCGAGCACTTCAGATATGGTCCGCGCCGCTTCCCTGGTCTCCCGGCGTGTGGAAATGGGCCACCACACATCGACAACCTTCTTGCGCCGATCAGCCGCGGCAGCGGCAACGGTTTCGCCACCGTCACCATTGCCTGAACGGGCACGTTCCACGTTGAATGGAATGGTCATGAAACGGCCTTGGCGCGTCGTGGCCGGCGATTACCGCGTCACGGGAACACCGGATTGGCCCGCTTCACCGTTTCCGGCGCGGGCAATGCCTCGACTGACCAGCCACCGCCGAGTGCCTCGATCAGCGCCACACTCGCGACCAGACGGCTTTGCCGCACGGACAGCGCCGCCTGTTGGTCGGACAACAGCAAGGTCTGTTCGGTGATCACGCTGGTATAGGCCACCGTGCCCGCGCGATAAGCATTCAATGTCGCTTGCACCGCGCGATCGGCCGAGGCGACCGCGATTGCCTCCGCCGCCGCCTGCTGCTCCAGGATGCGCAGATTGGACAGCGCGTCCTCGACTTGTTGGAACGCTGTCAGAACGGTCTGGCGATAGGCCGCGACAGATTGATCGTAAGTCGCGCGTGCCGCCGTTACCGCGGCGGGGCGGGCACCGCCGGAGAACAATGTTTCGGCCCCGGCGGCGCCCAGTGACCAAACGCGACTGGCGACATTGAACAGGCGCGAAATCATCGAGGCATCGAACCCGCCCAGAGCGGACAGCGATACGTCCGGATAGTAAGCGGCGACCTGCACGCCGATCAGCGCATTCTCCTGCTGCATGTTTCGTTCCGCTGCCGCGACGTCCGGCCGCCGCTCCAGCAACGCTGACGGCAGACCGGGTGGTACCACCGGAACAGCACTGGTCAACGGCGCGGGCGCGATTGTGAGTTCCGACGGCGCATGTCCGGTCAGCACGGCGATCGCGTGTTCGAACTGCTGCCGTTGGACGCCAACCCCGACCAGTTGCGCCTGAGCCGACTGTAGTTGCGCCTGCGCGGTCACGACGTCGATATTCGACTGCGTGCCGGCGTGATACTGGTTCTGGGCAATTTGCAACGCGCGGCCATAGGCATCGACGGTTTGCCGCAGCAATCGCGTCAATGCATCCTCCGCGCACAGATCGAAATAATCGGTGGCCAATGTCGCCTGAGCCGACAGTTTCGCGTTCGCCAGATCAGCGGCGCTCACCTGGGCGCCGGCGACATTGCTTTCGACCTGACGCCGAACGCGGCCCCACACATCCAGGGTCCAGGATACACTGCCCTGAACGCTGTACAACGTGCTGTCGCCGCGGCCACCGCCGCCCGATGAAAGGCCTGACGAACCGCCGCCACCGCCGCCACTGCGTGTCACGCCGCCGTTCATCGCGACCGTGGGAAACAGGCCGGCGCGCGCCTCCCCCACCAGAGCGACCGCGTTGCGATACTGCGCCTCGAACTGCTTCACCGTCTGGTTGGAGACCTCGACCATCCGTTCCAGCCGATCCAGTTCCGGATCGTTGTAGACCGACCACCAGGCGCCCTTGTCGATGTCGTCCCGCGGTTGACCGGGCTTCCAGCCGGCCAACTCCTTGAAGCCGGGGGACGGCGGTGCCTCGGGGCGTTTATAGTCCGGCCCAACCATGCACCCGCTGGCGAAAACGCACAGCGCCAAAGTGGCAGCCAGCCGCCGTGTCATTCCGCCGCCCCTCCAGAAAGCCCAGGGTATGCTTCCCGCCAGCGCCGTCGCGCCGCGAGGCGGAATCGATCCATGTAAAGATACAGCACCGGCGTGGTGTACAGCGTCAGCAACTGGCTCAGCAGCAGCCCGCCGACAATTGAAATACCGAGCGGCCGGCGCAGTTCCCCGCCATCGCCAAAACTCACCGCCAGAGGTAACGCGCCCAGAATGGCCGCGCTAGTGGTCATCATGATTGGCCGGAACCGCAGCCGGCAGGCTTCGAAGATCGCATCGCGCGGACTCATGTCGTGGCTACGTTCCGCCTCCAGCGCGAAGTCGATCATCAGGATGGCGTTCTTTTTGACGATGCCGATCAACAGGATCACGCCGATCAATGCGATGATGCTGAACTCGATGTTAAGGATCCACAACGCCAGCAACGCGCCGAGGCCGGCCGACGGCAAGGTCGATATGATCGTGATCGGATGGATATAGCTCTCATACAGCACACCCAACACGATGTAGACGGCGATCAACGCGGTGGCGATCAGGATCGGTTCGCTGTCAAGTGAGGCCTGGAAGGTCTGCGCGGTGCCCGCGAAACTGCCATGGATGCTCGCCGGCATACGGATCTGCCGCATCGCATTGGTGACCGCTTCGGTCGCATCGCTGAGCGATTTCCCCGGCGCCAGATTGAAAGAAATCGTGCTGGCGACAAACGGCCCCTGATGGTTCACCGCCAACGGCGTGTTACCTGGGCCGTATGTCGTGAACGCGGCCAACGGTACCATCGTTTCTTTGCTGGTGCTGACGGCCGCTCCGGACGAGGCGGCGCCCTTGCCGGTATTCGCCAACGCATTGGTCGATGCATTGCGCGCGGAACTACCGGCGATGCTGGCCGCCGTGGTCGTCGCGCCGCTATTGGCCCGGCCGGTCTTAGCGGCGCTCACCGTGCCAATCACCGCGTTACTCAATTCCGTGCCCTTGGCCGTCCCGCCCGAGGTGCTGACAAAAATATCGCGCAACGTCTCGGGGGTTTGCCAATAGCGAGGCTCCACCTCCATGATGACATGGTACTGATTTTGCGCGCTGTAGATCGTCGAGACCTGGCGCTGGCCGAACGCATCGTACAGCGTGTTGTCGATTTGCGTGGCGGTCACTCCAAGCCGGCTCGCGGTGGCACGGTCGATTACCAGATCAGTCTCCAGGCCCTTCTGCTGCTGGTCGGAATTGACGTCGACGAGCACGGGAACGTGTTCCAACGCGGTCACCAGCTTCGGCGTCCATTCATAAAGCATCGCGGTGTTGTCGGCCTGCAGCGTGTATTGGTAGGCGGCGTTGCTTTGCCGTCCGCCGACGCGAATATCCTGGATCGGCACCAGAAACAGTTGGGCGCCCGGCACCGCCGCGAGCTTCCGACGCAGGCCCGCCATCACCTGATCGATCCCGGCGCGTTCCGCCAACGGTTTCAGGGCGACGAACACCTGGCCGGTGTTGGTCTGTCCGCCGCCGCCGCCACCGCCCGCACCGGTGAATCCGACCACGCTCTGCGTTGCCGGGTCGTGCTGCACGATGTCCATCATCTGCGCCAGCTTGCCCTGCATCGCCTGGAAGGACGTGCTCTGGTCGGCCTGCAGCCTGCCGATCATCCGTCCGGTATCCTGCTGCGGGAAAAACCCCTTCGGCACGATCACGTACAAAACGACATTCAGCGCGATCGCGATCAGCAACACCGACATCACCAGAATGCCGTGGCGCAAAGCCCAGTTGAGACTGCGCTCGTACGAGGCCAGAACGCGGTCGAACAGAGAGCGCCGCTTCGGTCCGGCGCGGCGCTGCTCGGGCTTCAACAATAACGCGCACATCATTGGCGTCGTAGTGAGTGAAATCGCCAGCGACACGATGATGGCGAGCGATAATGTCATGGCGAATTCGCGAAACAGCCGGCCGACGATGCCGCCCATCAACAGGATCGGCAGGAACACCGCGATCAGGGAAACGCTGATCGACAGCACGGTGAATCCCACCTCGCGCGCGCCGAGAAGTGCCGCCTGAACCCGGGGCATGCCGCTTTCGATGTGCCGGGAGATGTTTTCCAGCACAACGATCGCGTCGTCCACGACGAAGCCGGTGGCGACCGTCAATGCCATCAGCGACAGATTGTCCAGGCTGTAGCCCAGAAGATACATCGCGCCGAAGGTTCCGATGATCGAGACCGGTACCGCGATCGCCGGGATCAACGTCGCGCGGCCGCTGCGCAGGAACAGGAACACGACGACGGTCACCAGAACGACCGCGATCAGCAACGTTGTCTCGGTGACCCGCAGGCTGGAGCGGATCGTCGTGGTGCGGTCATTGGCGATCAGCAGATCCATATCGTGCGGCATCGCCGCCATCAGTTGCGGGATCGCGGCCTTCACGCCGTCAACCGTATCGATGATGTTCGCGCCGGGTTGCCGGAACAAAATGATCAGCACCGCCGGCTTGCCGTTGGCGAGGCCCGCGTTGCGCAGGTTCTCGACCGAGTCCTGTACGTCCGCCACGTCGGCCAGCCGCACCGCGGACCCGTTGCGATAAGCCACGACCAGCGGCTTGTAGTCTTCCGCGTGCGACGCCTGATCGTTGGTATAAAGCTGGTAATGCAGGCCGTCGGCCTCGATCGCGCCCTTCGGGCTGTTGGCATTGGCCGAGGCAAGCGCGGCGCGGACATCTTCCAGCCCAATGCCGTACTTGAACAGCGCTTTAGGGTTCAACTCGACGCGGACCGCCGGCAAAGCCGCACCGCCGATGATCACCTGGCCGATGCCGGCGATCTGCGACAGACGTTGCGACAGCACATTGGTTGCCGCGTCGTACATCTGGCCGCGAGTCAATGTCGTCGAGGTCAGCGCCAGGATCAGGATCGGCGCATCGGCCGGATTGACTTTGCGATACGTCGGGTTGCTGCGCAGGCTGGCCGGCAGGTCGGCTCGCGCGGCATTGATCGCCGCCTGCACGTCGCGCGCCGCGCCATTGATGTCGCGATTCAACCCGAACTGCAGCACGATGCGTGCCTGCCCGACCGAACTGCTGGAGGTCATCTCGGTCACGTCGGCGATCTGCCCAAGATGGCGTTCGAGCGGGGCGGCGACACTGGTCGCCACCGTATCGGGGCTGGCGCCGGGCAATGCCGCGTTCACCGATATGGTCGGGAAATCGACCTGCGGCAGCGGCGAGACCGGCAATTTGAAGTATGCGAAAATTCCCGCCAGCGCGATGCCGACGGTCAACAGTATTGTCGCGACCGGGCGCGCGATGAACGGCGCGGAAAAGTTCATGTCGGCGCGCGACCCGCCGGAGCGCGTCGACCGGACAGCCGCACCGCCAGCCGGTCGAACAGCAAATAGATCACCGGCGTGGTGAACAACGTCAGCACCTGACTGACGATCAACCCGCCGACGATCGCCACGCCCAGAGGCCGCCGCAGTTCCGAACCGGTGCCATTACCCAACATCAGCGGCAACGCGCCGAGCAACGCGGCCATGGTCGTCATCAGGATCGGGCGGAAGCGCAGCAGACAGGCCTGATGGATCGCCTCGCGCGGCGACTTCCCCTCGTCGCGTTCGGCGACCAGCGCGAAGTCGATCATCATGATGGCGTTTTTCTTGACGATGCCGATCAGCAAAATGATGCCGATGATCGAAATGACGTCGATGTCGTCGCCGGCGATCCACAACGCCACCAGCGCGCCGGCACCGGCCGAGGGCAACGTCGACAGGATCGTGATCGGATGAATAAAGCTCTCGTACAGCACGCCGAGCACGATGTAGACCGTGACAACAGCCGCCAGCACCAGCAGCAACTCATTCGACAGCGACGCCTCCAGCGCCTGGGCGGCGCCCTGGAACGCGGTCACGAAACTTTCCGGCAGTTGAATGTCCTGCTCCGCCTGACGGATCGCCGCCACCGCCGCACCTAAAGAGGAACCCGCGGTGGTATCGAATGAAATCGTCGTCGCCGGGAACTGCCCGAGATGACTGATCTGCAACGGTCCAGGCTTTTGCTCGATCCGCACGATCGAGGTCAGCGGCACCTGGCCAGTGGTTGACGCCGCCGATGGCAGATAGATCGCCGACAACCCATCGAGCGAGTCCTGCAACGACGGGTCCGCCTCCATGATCACGCGGTACTGGTTGGATTGCGAATAGATCGTCGAAATGATGCGCTGACCAAACAAATCGTACAGCGCGTTGTCCACCGTCGCGGGCGTGATGCCGAAACGCGCCGCCGTCTCCCGGTCTATCGCCAGGTTCACGGTCAGCCCTTGTTGCTGCAGATCGCTGGCGACATTGGTCAGGTCGGGCAGTTGCTTCAGCCGGTCCAGCAGTTTCGGCACCCACTCGTTGAACGCCGACAGGTTCGGGTTTTCCAGCACGAACTGGTATTGGGTGCGGCTGATCGCGGCGTCGATCGTCAGGTCCTGCACCGGTTGCAAATACAGCGAGACGCCGGGCACCTCGGCTGTCTCCTGCTGCAACCGGCGCCCGATCTGGGTCGCGTTCAGCGTGCGGTCGTCCTTCGGCTTCAGGTTGATCAGCAGCCGGCCGCTGTTCAACGTCATGTTGCTGCCGTCAACGCCGATGAACGAACTGACGCTGACGACGTCGGCGTCTTTCAGGATCGCCGCCGCCAGCTCCTGTTGATGCCGCGCCATCGCGTCATACGACGTGGTTTGCGCCGCGACCGAAATGCCCTGGATCACGCCGGTATCCTGCACCGGAAAGAATCCTTTTGGCACGACGATATAGAGCAACACCGTGATCGCCATGGTGACCACCGCGATGAACAACGTGAGCGGCTGATGCTCCAGCACCACGTTCAGCGCGCGGTCGTAACGGCCAATCACCCAGTTGAAGCCACGTTCCGCCGCCAGATCGAAACGGCTGCGCTGAGCCTCGGGGCGATGCCGCACCAGGCGGGCGCACATCATCGGCACCAGGGTCAGCGACACCACGGCGGAGATGACGATCGTCACCGACAGCGTGATGGCGAACTCGTGAAACAGCCGGCCGACCACGTCGCCCATGAACAGCAACGGGATCAGCACGGCGATCAGCGATACGGTCAGCGAAATGATGGTGAAGCCGATCTGCTCGCTGCCTTTCAGCGCGGCGTCGAGCGGGTCGTCACCGGCTTCGACGTAACGAGACACGTTCTCGATCATCACGATGGCGTCATCGACCACGAATCCGGTGGAGATGGTCAGCGCCATCAGCGACAGGTTATCCAGGCTGAACCCCAGCAGGTACATCACCGCCAGCGTACCGACCAGCGACAGCGGCACCGACAGGCTGGGGATGATCGTCGCCGGCACGTTGCGCAGGAATACGAAGATCACCGCCACGACCAGGACGACGGCGAGGCCCAGTTCGAACTCGACGTCGCTGACCGAGGCGCGGATGGTCGTCGTGCGGTCGGTCAGCACCGCGACATCCACCGCCGCGGGCAAGGTGGACGTGAGTTGCGGCAGCAGCGACTTAATATTGTCCACCACCTGGATGACATTGGCGCCGGGCTGGCGCTGCACGTTCAGGATCACCGCCGGCGTGGTATTGGCCCAGGCGCCGAGTTTGGTGTTTTCGGCGCCACTGACGACGGTGGCGACATCTTTCAACCGCACCGGATTGCCGTTGCGGTAGGCGATCACCAGGTTGAGATACTCCTGGGGGTTACTGATCTGGTCGTTGGCGTTGATCGTCGACGCCTGGGCCGGCCCGTCGAAATTGCCCTTCGGCGTATTGACGTTGGCACTGCCGAGCGTGGTGCGCAGATCGTCGATGTTCAGCCCGTAGGAGGCGAGGGCCCGGGGATTGATCCGCACTCGCACGGCGGGCCGCTGACCACCGCTGATGCTGACCAGGCCGACGCCGGGTTGTTGCGAGATCTTCTGCGCCAGCCGCGTGTCGCCCATGTCCTCGACATCGGTCAGCGGCAGCGTCTTCGAGGTCAACGCCAACGTCATGATCGGCGCGTCGGCCGGGTTCACCTTGGCATAGATTGGCGGCGCCGGAAGATCGGCCGGCAGCAGGTTGCCCGCCGCGTTGATCGCCGCCTGCACCTCCTGCTCCGCGATATCCAGACTGATATCCAGGCTGAACTGCAAGGTGATCACCGATGCCCCGGCCGAACTCGTCGAGAACATCTGGTTCAGGCTCGGCATCTGGCCGAACTGCACCTCGAGCGGCGAGGTGACCGACGATGTCATGACCTCGGGACTGGCACCGGGATAGAAGGTCTGCACCTGGATGGTCGGGTAGTCGACTTCCGGCAGCGCGGAGATCGGCAGGAAGCGGTAGGCGACGATGCCGACCAGCATGATGGCGGCCATCAGCAGCGTGGTTGCGACCGGCCGCAGGATGAAGGGGCGCGACGGGCTCATGCGGCGCGCGAGCGATCAGGCCGGCGGCCGCGGATCATTGCGTTTGCGGCTGGCGGCGCTGGCCATGCGGGGGCTGCCCCGGCTGATCGGAAGGCTGCTCGGGCGGAGCGGTCTGACCTGGGGGCGCCGCCCGACCTGGGGACGCGGCCTGACTCGGCGGCGCGGCCTGACCCGGGGACGCGGCCTGACCCGGGGACGAGGCCTGACCCGTGGACGCAGCCTGACCCGGCGGCGCGGCCTGACCCTGGGCCTGAGCCTGCGCTTGGGGACGCAGCCTGAGCCGGCGGCGCCGCCCGACCTGGGGACGCGGCCTGACCCGGCGGCGCGGCCTGATCCTGGGCCTGAGCCTGCGCTTTGCTCGGAGGCGGTATCGTCACAGTCGCGCCATCGCGCAGCCGATCGGTGCCGTCGGACACGACCTTCTCGCCGGCCTGTAGCCCCGACAGCACCGCCATGAAGCCACCATCGGTCGGTCCGACCTTCACCGGACGCACCGAGACCGTGTTGTTGGCGTTGATGACATAGGTGTACGTGCCCGGCTCGCCGCGTTGCACCGCCGGGACCGGCACCCGAACCGTGTTTTGCATTGTGTTGACCAGCAGCCGCGCATTCACGAACTGGTTCGGGTACAGGAGCTCATCCGGATTGGCGAACAAAGCACGCAACTTCACCGTGCCGGTGGTCGTGTCGATCTGATTGTCCACGGTCCCAAGCTCGCCCTTCGCCAGCAGCCGCACATTGGCCCGGTCATAGGCCTCGACAATCAAGGTGGCACCCGAGCGGACCCGCTGGATAATGTCGGGCAGGTTGTCCTCGGGGACCGCGAAAAGCACCGAAATCGGCTCCATCTGGGTGATCACGATGATCCCCGTGGTGCTGTTGGCGGTGACGTAATTGCCGGGATCGACCTGGCGCAGTCCGACCTGCCCATCGATCGGCGATACGATATGGCAATACGCGAGGTTGAGCTTCGCGTTGTCCACCGTGCCCTGATCGGTCTGCACCGTGCCGGTGTATTGCGCCACGACAAACCGCTGGTCGTCCACCTGTTGCTGCGCGATCGAATCCTGCCGGCCGAGGGTCTGGTAGCGTTTCAGGTTGGTTTTGGCCTGCTCCAGCAGCCCTTGGTCATGGGCGAGGGTGCCCTGTGCCTGATCCAGCGCCGCCTGATACGGCTGCGGATCGACCTGCGCCAGGAAGTCGCCCTTCTTGACGGCCTGGCCTTCTTTGAACCCGACCTCGGTCAACTGGCCGCTGATCTGGGTCTGCACCGTCACCGTGTCGAGCGATGCCACGGTGCCGAGCTGGTTCAAGACGATGCGGATGTCGCCTGTATCGATAATGGCGGCACCGACCGGCTGCGGCGGCGTCTGCGCGGCACGTCCCGGACCACCGCCGGCCGCTCCCCGCGTCGTCGCCACCTGCGTCGCGTGCCGGGTCCACAGATACCAGCCGGCCCCCGCCGCGAGCGCGAGCAGGATGACCCAAATGATCAGGCCGCGTAGCCGGGATCGGCGGGTAACCCGCGTTTCACGCGACAATGGGCCCGGTTCGACGTGAGGTTCGGGCCGGTCGACGCGCTCATCCATGGACTGACGTCACACTCCGCGGTTGATCTCAGGGTTTGCCGGAAGCTGGGGGCACGCCGGAAGCTGGGGGCACGCCGGAAGCTGGAACGGCCTGAATGCGATAAAGGGCATGTCAACGGCTTCGCAAGCCTTTGGCGCCGCCGGGTTACGGATTTCCGTGGTTTGTTACAAGGCGGACACCGCCTCGCGCGCGGGCCGGTCGCAATCGCGGCCATCGAGCACCAAGGTTTGGGAACCAATTGGCGCGGCGGGAGTTAACGGGCGGTTCTGGATCACTGGTGGAGAACGCGCCGGTGTGCTGTAATTCGTTCGGATCGATCATGCGGTCGGGCGGTGCCACGTTACCCACTGTCCAGAATTTGGAACGAGCGATAGGAAACACCAATGTCAGACCAGGCCACCCAGACGGAGCGGGAGCAGCAACTGGCGCGCCTGATCGTCAAGACGCTCAACCTCGATATTCCGGTTTCCGAAATCGACCCCGAGGCGCCGTTGTTTGGCGAAGGCCTCGGGTTGGACTCAATCGACGTTCTGGAAATCGCGCTGGCGATTTCGCAGAACCATGGCGTGCAATTGCGCTCCGACGACCAGAACAACGCCGCGATCTTCCAGTCGCTGCGCAGCCTGAGCGAGCATATCCAAAGGGCTCGGACGATCTGAATGGCCGGAGCACACCCAGGCTCTTTCGCCAGAGCGTTCCGCATGTCCGGCGTGACCTCCGGCTTCCGCTCCGGGCTGGCGATTCTGGGGCTCATCGTCGCGCCGATCGGTGTCCACATCGCGATGGCCACGCAGCGCGGGATGCTCTGGGCTGGTATCCTGGTCATCGCGGAAGCCGGCATTGTCGCATGGCTCGCGCTGTCCTTCCTGCCCGGCCGAAATGCTCGCTGGGTTGGGTGCGTCTGTGTCCTGGTCGTCACCGCGGCGATCTGGCGTTTCACGCCAGGCGGCATCCACGCATCCACCGCCATTCCGCACGCGATTGCTTACCTCTCCATTCTCGCGATCTTCGGCGCATCGCTGCTGCCTGGACGCAAGCCAATCGTCACCATTTTCGCCGAGCGATCGCGTGGCGAGTTGCCACCGGCGCTGCGCGTCTACACGAGACGCGTCACCTGGGCGTGGTGCTTTTTTTGCGCTGGTCAGTTGCTGACGTCGTTGCTGTTGCTGCTGTTCGCTCCGACCCAGGTTTGGTCGGCGTTCGTGAACCTCTGCAACATGCCGTTGCTGATCGCGATGTTCTGCGGCGAGTTCGCCTGGCGAACGTGGCGTCATGGCGCGTGGCCGAAGGAGCGCCTGACTGATGGATTTCGCATGGCCGGCCAACTGAAGGCGACGACCTCTCATGACGCCGGGTAGTCGCGCGATACGCGCAACTCCAGCATTGGATACCGGCGGCGGATGACCGCCCATCCGCTGCTTCAGGCGCACGGGCCCGGTACGATTTTCGCGTCGCGTTCCGGTCAACCAATCAGCGTCGATACGTTTCTGCGCGACGTCGCGGCATTGGCCGCGTTGCTTCCTGACCGCGGCGCCATGGTCAACCTCTGCCCCGATCGCTATCGCTTCGCCGTCGGGTTCGCCGCCGCGCTTTGCCGAGGCCAGGTCAACCTGCTGCCGCCGCACGACGCGCCGGATCTGCTGGAGCAACTGCGGACCGATTACCCGGAGCTGTATTGCCTGACTGACGACGCCTCACCGAAGCCGGGCCTCGCCGTTTTCCGTTATCCGTCCATGCTACAGCATGGGAAGGCCTCGCCGGCGATTCCCGTCATCGCCGCCGAACAGCCGGCGGCCGTGTTGTTCACGTCAGGCTCGACCGGCCGGCCGCGGCCGCATGCCAGAAGCTGGGGCGAACTGGTCAGCAGCGCGCTGGCCGAGGGCAAGCGTCTGGACATCGCGGCTCTGGGCTCCGCCGCACTGCTTGGAACGGTGCCGCATCAACACAGCTACGGTCTGGAATCGCTGCTGATGCTCGCGCTGCGGCACGGACTGACGCTGCATGCGGAGCGGTTGTTCTTCCCCGCCGACATCCGTGCCGAACTCGCCGCCGCGGCGCGACCCAGGATCCTGGTCACCACGCCCGTGCATCTGCGCGTGCTGCTCGCCGAGCCGGAAACGCCGCCGCCGGTCGATATGGTACTCTGCGCGACCGCGCCGCTGGCGACGCATCTGGCGCGGGAGGCGGAGGCACGGTTCGCGGGGGCGTTGTTTGAGATCTACGGCTGCTCCGAGGCCGGACAGATCGCGGCCCGCCGCACGGCACTGACCGAGGAATGGCGTTGCCTCGACGGCATCACGCTCCGGCGGGACGCAACCGGCGTCTGGGCTTCGGGCGAACCGATCGCGGTGGAGACTTTGTTGCCCGATGTGATCGAATTGCGCGATGCGACCCGCTTCCGGTTGCATGGGCGCATCGCGGACATGGTCAATGTCGCCGGTAAGCGGACCTCGCTTGTGCATCTCAACTACCATCTCAACGCGATCGACGGCGTGCGGGATGGTGCGTTCGTGTTGCCCGATGAGGCGGGGGCCGATGAGGCGGAGGCCGATGAGGCGGAAACCGATGAGGCGGGGGCCGACGCCGTGAGCCGGCTGGCCGCTTTCGTTGTCGCCCCCGGCCGAAGCGCTGAATATATTCTGGGCCAGCTTCGCCGGCGCATCGATGCGGCGTTTCTGCCGCGGCCGATCTGCCTTGTCGCGGAATTGCCGCGCAACGCCCTCGGCAAGCTGCCGCGCCAGGAAATCCAGCGCATGATCGCCGATGCGCGCAAGGGTCTGGGCTGTGATTAGGCGGCTTTCACAACCTGATCCGATTGGTTCGGGGGATGACCTTGGAAAGCCGACTGGCGGAAACCCGACCGGCGGGACAGCCTCCCGCCATTTCGCCGCCGGGCACCCAGCCGCGGATGGCCATTTCCCGGGCAACCCAATCATCCCGGGCGCCGTGCTGCTGCGTGAAATCATCGCGGCGGTCCGCTCCACCGACGACGCGGCGGCCGGATGGGACATCCGTTCCGCGAAATTCCATCGGCCGGTCCGCCCAGGGGACACGGTGGTCATATGCTGGACGGCGCGAGCGGGTGGAGATGTCAGATTCTCGTGCTCGCTCGCCGGCGCCGAACGGCCGGCCGTGACCGGCGCGCTGCATCCGCGGAAACCGTGAGTCGCCGCGCCGCCGCGCCAGCACGCGAGGAATGGGCAACGCGGCGGGAACGCGGTTCGCTCACCCTGATCGCGCTGATCGTCTGGATCACGTTGCGCCTTGGGCGTTCCGCGGCGCGGCTCCTGCTGGCTCCGGCCTGTGCCTATTTTTACTTCTGCGCGCCGAAAGCTCGCGCGGCGTCGCGGGCCTGGCTGACGCGCGCGCTCGGGCGTCCGCCGGCCCCGGCCGATGGCTGGCGCCATATCTGGTGCTTCGCCTCCTGCGTGCTCGATCGTGTCCTGCTGCTGAATGACCGCACGGATTTGTTTGAAATCAGTCTGCACGGCGCGGACGTCCTGGCCGGCGTTCGCGCGCGCCACGGCGGCGGGTTCCTGTTCGGCGCGCATATCGGCAGCTTCGAGGTCATGCGCACCATGGCTCGCGCTCTGGGCGACACGCGCGTCACCCTGGTCATGTACGAGGACAACGCACGCAAGACGAACCAGGTACTGAACGCGATCAACCCGACGCTGGGGATCGAGATCATCGGACTGGGCCGGCCCGGGTCGATGATCGCGGTCAAGGAGCGGCTCGAGGCAGGCCACCTGGTTGGCATTCTGGCGGATCGCGCCCTGGACGGCGAACGAACGTTGAGCCTGCCGTTTTTAGGCGAACCAGCGCGCTTTCCCGTGGGACCATTCCGTCTGGCCGCGATCCTGCAGCGGCCCATCGTGTTCATGGCCGGGCTGTATCGCGGCGGCGCGCGCTACGACATTCATTTCGAAGTGATCGCCGAACCCGACGCGGTGTCCGGCGAGCCCTCCGATCAGGCGATCGAGCGAACGATGCGGCGTTACGTGGCGCGGCTTGAGCATTACTGCCGGGTGGCGCCGTATAATTGGTTCAATTTTTACGACTTCTGGGGGTGAGGGCCACGCCTCCGGCCCGCGAGAGTCCAACTGTTGCGGGAGGCGGCAATCCGCGTCATGCTGTCTTCACCGCGAACGAACAGGCCGTTCGCCGGGGGGAGTCCAGGCGCGGGAGCGATGCGCGATCGGCCGCTTCATCCAGGAGATGTTGATATGGGTGTCCTTGACAGATATGAATTCTACAAGTCAGCGATAACTGGTTATATGAACTGCTCGCCATGTGGCCGGGGTTGTACCTCGGATGCGGTGAACAAGGCGCCACATGGGGATTTGAATATTTGTTTGTTTTTAATGATCCGAAAAAGACGATAGAGGCGCTTGGAAACTAAGTTGGTCCCCGACCAGATCTGATTTGGACATGACATCGAACCCGATCGGCCTGGTCTGGACCGGATGACTCGCCGTCTGATCGTGGCGCTTGCCATGCTGAGTGCCGCCGCGCTCCCGGCACCGGCTCAGCACGCCGCTCCGGCACCGGCATGGAGCCTGCCCGTGCTCATGGCCACCATGCATGATGTGCGTTCATCGACAGCACGCTTCGTCGAGACGAAATATTTTCATCTGCTGAACCAGGCGCAGCGATCCTCCGGCCAACTGATCTACGTCGCACCCAATTACATGCGAAAAGCCACGGCCGAGCCACGCCAGGCGCGGCTGACGATCAATGGCGACCGGCTGACGATCGAACAGCAAGGCGAACGGACCCGGGAAGTTTCGTTGCAGGATTATTCCGAAATCGGTCCCCTGGTGGAAAGCGTCCGGGCGACGCTCGCCGGAGACCTCGCCGCCCTGACCCGATATTTCACCACCACGCTGGAGGGTGGCGCGGATAACTGGACGCTGACCTTGACGCCCAGGGAACCGAGGCTGCGCGAGCTGGTGGCGGCGATCCGCATTCAGGGTGAGCGCAATGCGATAAGCGACGTCCAGACGTTGGAGGCCGACGGCGACCGGACCGACATGGCTGTCTTGCCCGATTCGAAATGAATTCCACCCGTTTGGCCATTATCGCGGTTTGGATCGCCGTGCTGCTCGCCAGCGGCGCCGTCATCATGAGCACGCGTTTGAGCACCGACATGTCGGCCTTTCTGCCGCGCTCGCCCAACCCGGCGCAACAAATCCTGGTCGATCAGCTGCGCGAGGGGGTGGTGTCCCGGTTGATCCTGCTCGCGGTCGAGGGCGCGGACCCGGATACGCTGGCCGCGCTGAGCAAGACCATCGCTCACGACCTGCGCGCTGGCGCGGAAGCGGGAGGGGGCGGGTTCGGCATCGTGAACAACGGCGAGGCCGACGCGTTCGCGCACGACCGCGACATCCTGTGGCGCAACCGCTATTTGCTCAGCCCGGCGGTGACACCTGGGCATTTCGCGCCCGCCGCCCTGCGTGCCGCGCTCGAGAACGATATCAGATTGCTGAATTCCGACATGGGCATGCTGGTGAAACGCACCATTCCGGCCGATCCCACCGGCGAAATGCTGCGTCTGCTGGACGTGTTCACAACTGAGGCCCATGCGGAAACCCATGACGGCGTCTGGATGTCACACGACCACAATCGGGCTTTGCTGATGGTACAGACGCTGGCGGCGGGTTTCGACCTCAACGGCCAGGAACAGGCGCTCGACCGCATCCAAAAAGCGTTCGACGCGGCGCGCCAGGAGGTGCCGGCGGCAACCCAGGCGCGATTGATCGAGAGCGGGCCTCCGGTATTCGCGGTGCGCACGCGGATCCGCATGAAGCACGACGTGCAGCTTCTGTCGGCGATCGCCACGGTTCTGGTCGCCGTGATCCTGCTGCTCGCTTACCGTTCGGCGCGTGTGCTGGTGCTGGCGCTGTTGCCCGTGCTCAGCGGCATCGTCAGCGGCATCGCGGCGGTCAGCCTGGGGTTCGGCTTCGTGCACGGCATCACGCTTGGCTTCGGCGTCACGCTGATCGGCGAGGCCGTGGACTACGCGATCTACCTGTTCACGCAGACCGCTCAGGGGGCCGCGCCGGCCGCGACCTTGAAGCTGATCTGGCCGACGCTGCGGCTTGGGATGCTGACATCGGTGTGCGGCTTCAGCGCCATGCTGTTTTCGAGTTTTACCGGATTCGCCCAGTTGGGACTGTTCACGATCGTCGGGCTGCTGGTGGCGCTGGCCGTCACGCGATGGGTGCTGCCGGCGCTGCTGCCCGCGCGATCCCCGTTTCGCGGCGCGACGATGTTCGCCATTCCGCTGCTCGCGTTGATGCGCCAGGCGAGAATGGCCCGTTTCGCGGTGTTGGGTCTGGCTCTGCTGGCCGCCCTCGCACTGGTCTTGCATAAAGGCCGCTATTGGGAGGATGAGCTTGCCAGCATGAGCCCACTTCCGGCGGCGGAAAAACGCCTCGACGACCAACTGCGCCGTGAGACCGGTGCCCCGGACGTGCGCTATTTTCTGGCGGTCGAAGCGGCGGACCGGGAGCAGGCGTTGGTGGCCAGCGAGGAGGTCGCCGCCCGCCTTGACCCACTCGTTACAAACGGAACGATTTCCGGATTCGATTTTCCTGGCCGGTTCCTGCCGAGCGAGGCCATGCAAAAGGCGAGACTGGCGGCACTGCCGGATGCGGCCACGTTGTCCGCCGACCTGGCTCAGGCGGTCGCGAGTACCGCGTTTCGGCCGGACACGTTCGCGCCGTTCCTGACGGATGTCGCCGCCGCGGCTCAGCGACCGCCGCTGAACCGGGCGGATCTGGATGAAACCGGTCTGGCGTTACGGCTCGACTCGTTACTGCTGCCGGGTACGCATGGATGGACGGCGCTGCTGCCGCTGCGAGGCGTTGCACATCCCGATTTGCTCGCGGCCCAGATCGCCGGCTTCGGGGAATCGCATCTGTTGTTGCTTGACCTCAAAACTGAGTCGGACCGGTTGCTGGCCACCTACCTGCACGAGGCACTGACACTTTCGCTGGTTGGCTGCCTGGTCATCGTGGCCCTTTTGTCGGTCAGCCTCCGCTCCGCCCGGCGTATCGCCGCGGTTTGCCTGCCATTGGGCGCGGCGGTGATCTGCACCGCGGCATCGCTGCTGGTCGGCAACGGCGTTTTGTCGGTCTTCAATTTGTTCGGCCTGCTGCTGGTTGTCGCCGTCGGTTCCAATTACTGCCTGTTTTTCGAGCGTCAGGATCCCGACGATCCCTCGCGCGAACGGATGGTCGCCTCCCTCATGCTCGCCAATCTGTGCACCGTGATCGGGTTCGGCATCCTGTCCTTTTCGGGCTTTCCCGTGCTGCATGGGATCGGTTCCACCGTCGCGATCGGCGCATTCCTCTGCCTGCTGTTCGGCGCCACGGTAAATGCCCCCCGGGGAACGCGCCACGACGGCGCGAGGCATTGAATGGCTGAAGGCGACATGGACACCATTGTTTTCCCCGGACCGTCGGCGGGCAGCGATCGCACCTTGCTGGTCATGCTTCCCGGCGCGCATGTCGTTCCATCCGATTTCGCGGAACACGGCTTTCTCGACGCTCTGCGCGCACACCCGGCGTACGGCGCGGTCGACGCCATGGCCGTGGGGCTGAAACCGGACGACTACCTTGACGGAGATGTCGCCGCGCGCCTGCACGACACGGTGATCGGACCCGCGATGGCTCGGGGTTATGCGCGGCTTTGGCTGCTGGGGATCTCGCTCGGCGGCATGGGAGCGCTGCTCTGTGCCCGCGCTCGCCCAGGAACGGTGGATGGCATTATTTTGCTGGCGCCGTTCCTGGCGACACGCGGCACGATCGCGGAGGTGGTCGCGGCGGGCGGGCTGGAGGCATGGGAGCCGGGCGCGCCGACCAGACCGGACATCGAGCGAGGGCTGCTTTCGTGGCTCAAATCCAGGCCCTTCGCGGACGGCGGGCAGCCCAGACTGTTGCTCGGCCACGGCACCACGGACCGGTATGCCGACGTGAGCAGGCTGCTGTACGGGCAGGTGCCGCCGAACCGGATCGCGGTCACCGCCGGAGGTCATGATTGGCCTACCTGGGCCGCGCTGTGGCACCAGCTGCTTGATGCCACGCCGTTTGGCGCGGACCGCGAGACCGCGCCTTGACCGCGCCTGCTTGCATCCGGAGATATCCTGCTTCAGGTTCCGGTCATGCTGGCGATCGGCACGCCGCACCTGATTACCGGAGACAACTCCTTGAACCGCCGCGGGGCGGCGGGACGGTGTGTGGACCACGCTTACGCCGACGGCGACCAGGCGTGTGTATACAAGCCCAGACCCCGCGGCCGCACTGAGCCATTCCACCTGACATTCTGGATGCGAACCCACACATGACTTTTCGGCGCGTGATTGCCTGGGCCGTATGCGCCTCGATTTGGCTCAGCGGCTGTGCCAACTCAACGTTCAATATGCCCGAGACCAAGATCGACGAAGCGGCCTATGTGTCAGTCTACCCCTGGTACGCGGAATTTTGCGCCCTGTCGGAGATCGACAAGATACCAGGCTTCGGTGCCGAAATCGTGGCGGGCGGGCCGGGCGGACATTCCGTGCTCTACCTCAATGGCATCTGCCGGGTGAAAGGCGCGGGATACCCTGTCGTCGCGCTTTGCGTGCCCGGGGACCCGAAGCCAGGCCAGGGCGTCGGACTTAGCGTCAACGACCACTACCGGAACGCGAACTGGATCGCCACGGAGGGACGCGATTTTCTGTTTCATGGCGACCTCGCGCCGGGGGAGCCGCTGACCCGTGACGCCTATCTGCGAACGCAGCGGAAGGCCGCGGCTTTGGGCATCCTCGACGGGGTCGACTTCCATTCCCAGTACTTGGACGATCGGCCCACCACCATGTCCAAAGACGATTTCAAATACGCCCTGTCGGTCGCGACCGATTACGCGATCGATTTCGGCCGCGACCGTTATTGCGCGCGCGTGCCCCTGGACCGCGCGAAGATGGCCGCCGCGGTAGACTATTTGAATGCCGTCAACGCGCCTTATCGATCGGGACAGCAGGTCTTCAATTGGAACGTGATGGAGAACAATTGCTCACATCTGGCGCACAACGTGCTGGCGATCGCCGGCCTGTGGCCGGTTTGGCCCACCGACCGTTGGTTGCTGATCTCCGCGTTCGATTTCCCCACGCCGAAGAACGAGTTCGTCAATCTGACGCGCCGCGCCAACGACATGCCAATCGCGGACCCTGGTACCCTGTATGACGACGCGACGGCACGCGCCGCGATTCTGCGGCAGGGCTGGATCCAGACCCGGCCAGGGGGTCTCGTCGAGGCCGAGCACGCGGTCCGGCGAAACGACGTCTACAACACCAAACTCCGACTGATTTTCTTTGACGATCCAATTCTTTTCGGTCACTACCAGCAGCAGTTCGATGCGATATTCAAAGACTCGCGCTACACTGATCTCCGTGCGAATCTGAACTATTTCTCAAGATTGTATGCCGCCATCCTGGCCGCCGAGGCCACGACACCGGCGAACGCGGGCGGAGCAGCGGCGTTCCACGCGAAGTACTACCAGACGATCGCCGCCGAGCGCGCGAAACTTGACGAGACGCTCCGGCTTCTGTCGGCTGTGCCCGGCGAACGATCCTGAGCCCATGCGAAACCTTATATTGAGCCATATGTGCATTGCCTCCAGCGTCGGCTTTGGCCAGCAAGCGACGCTGTCGGCGCTCGCTTCCGGCCACAGCGGCCTGCTGCCGTGCCATTTCGAAACTGTAACCCTCCCCACCTGGACCGGTGAGATCGAAGCGCTGGACACGATCCGGCTGCCGCCGTCACTTGAAACCTTTGACTGTCGCAATAACAAACTGGCGGAACTCACGATCCGTCAGGACGGGTTCGACGATGCGGTCCGCGCCGCCGTCGAGCGTTATGGCGCGGCGAGGATCGGCCTGTTCGTCGGCACCAGCACCTCGGGCATTCTGCAAACGGAACAGGCCTACCGGAAGCGCGATCCGGCGTTGCCCGCCTGGTTTCATTACGCGGAGACCCATAACACCTCGTCGCTCGCCGCGTACCTGCGCGTCAGGCTCGGCATCGCCGGGCCATCGTTCGTTGTCTCCTGCGCCTGTGCATCCTCCGCCAAGGCGTTCGGCAACGCGGCACGCATGATCGCGGCGGGTCTGTGCGACGCGGCCATCGTCGGCGGCGCGGATTCGCTGTGCCTGACGACGTTGTATGGCTTCCATTCGCTGAACCTGAACGCCCCGGGTCCGTGCCGTCCGTTCGACGTCAACCGCGATGGCATATCGATCGGGGAAGCCGCCGGCTTCGTCCTGCTCGAACCGATGCGAACAGGCGATCGGACCGACGGCGTGCGACTGCTTGGCATCGGCGAGAGTAACGATGCCCATCACATGTCGTCACCGCATCCGGAAGGTGTCGGCGCCCGATTGGCGATGGAGCGGGCACTCGCCAGCGCCGGACTGAGACCCGCCGACATCGACTATATCAATCTGCATGGGACCGCGACGCGGGTCGGCGATGCGGCGGAGGATGCCGCTGTCAACAGCGTGTTCGGCGATGCCACGGCCCGCGGTTCCACCAAGGGCCACACCGGTCATACGCTCGGCGCCGCCGGGGCCGTGGAGGCGATCATCTCGGCGTTGGCGATCGAGCACGGGCTGTTGCCAGGCAGCCCGCACACCGAAATGATCGATCCCGCGTTCCGCGGCCGCTATCAACTCACCAGTGAGCGGGCGCGGGTGGATCGCGTGCTGAGCAACTCCTTCGGCTTCGGCGGCAGCAATTGCAGCCTGGTTCTGGGCTGCTCGCGATGATCAGGGTTTTCGTCGAAGGCATTGGCATCGCGGGACCCGGCCTGGACGGATGGTCCGCCTCGCGTGCCACGCTCGCCGGTCTGGCGCCGTACGAGCCCGCGCCGTTCGTCCCGCCGCCGGTGGTTTTGCTGCCGCCGGCGGAGCGGCGCCGCGCCGGGACCGCGATCAGGCTCGCGATTGGCGCCGGACTCGAGGCGCTGATCCAGGCCGGGCGGGATCCGGCGGGCATGGCGATGGTGTTCGCATCCTCGAATGGCGACAGCGATACCGTGCACGAGATCCTGTGCGTCCTCGCCACGGATCGGCGCGAGGTGTCACCCACCCGGTTCCATAACTCGGTGCACAACGCGCCGGCGGGGTACTGGGCTGTCGCGACCGGTTCGCGCGAACCCAGCACCAGTCTCTGTGCATTCGACGACGGCTTCTCCGCCGGCTTGCTGGATGCCGCGGTGCAGGCGACCGTCGACAACCGGCCGGTCACGTTGACCGCCTACGACCTGCCCTATCCGGAGCCGCTGCATGGCGTGCGCCCGATCGAGGCGCTGTTCGCCGCCGCACTGGTCCTGACCCCAGAACCGACCAACCGGACCATCATCGCGCTCAGCATCGCTCCCGGACGGTCCGGCGGGACCGCGACGGCCATGACGGACAGCAGGCTCGAGCGGTTGCGGCTCGGCAATCCCGCGGCGCGCGGCCTGCCCTTGCTTGCCGCGATCGCCCGCGGCGCGCCTGACACGGTCCACCTGACGGCGAGTTTCGGAACAGGTGCCGAAATCGCGGTCGAGCCGTGTTAGCCGCCACCATCGGCAAGGCGGAAATCGCGGCGTTGATTCCGCATGCAGGCGCCATGTGCCTGCTGGACTCGGTGGTTGGCTGGGACAGCATCTCGATCACCTGCCTGGCCTCCAGCCACCGTGACGCGGACCATCCTTTGGCCCGCGACGGTCGCCTCGATTGCGTCTGCGGCATTGAGTACGCGGCGCAGGCGATGGCGGTCCACTTCGGGCTTACTGCCGGTCAGCGGCCCACGTCCGGCTACCTCGCCAGTGTGCGCGACGTGGTTTGCCATGTTGCGCGGCTGGATCTGCTGGCAGGGGATCTGGAGGTGACCGCCACGCGGTTGGCCGGCGATGCCGCGGGTGCGGTTTATGGTTTTCGCCTGCGTAGCGGCGAAGCAACGATCCTGGAGGGGCGCGCGGCCGTCGTGCTCGACGCCGGCCAGCCGCGGGACGGTGGAGGATCCGCATGATATCAGCCGCCGTAACCGTTGACTCTTGGCAGTGCTGTCCACGCATTGGCATTCTCGGGTCGAGCCCTGTGGCATGCACACATCGTTGGGCTGAACCGTCACCATACTCCGGTGTCGGGACGGGGGCGCCAGAACCTCGGCAAGTAAGTTTTCTGACACGGAGGAGACAGGGAAAAGGAAGTGTGGCGCTTCGTGCGGGCGGTCGATCATACACCGCTCGAAGTATTCAGAATTCTTGCTTTCCGTGAGAATCCGTGTCTTTTCCCTGTCTTCTCCGTGTTAAAGCCTTGCTTTCTTTCGGCCGGCGGACCAACCGATGAACACCAAAGACGCACATCTGAATTCGAGATGTGTGAATCTTGTAGGGCTCGACCCTGAGGCATGCACATCTTGAGCGAGACATTCGCGGGATGCCGCGCGAAGCTCAGCAATCAAGTAAGCAAGGATTTAACACGGAGGACGCTGACCGGCGCGGACGGCACCGTCACCGATCGACCGGCTGAATTTCCTCAACGCCGGTTGATGCCTGTCGCGGCATGCGCGAGCCCGTTAAAAGCGCCGCGGACAATCGCGCATACATGCCGATCAACAGCAAATTATCGCGCAGGTATTTGAAGTGCGAAACACCACCCTCGACACGGCGAAAATATCGCACCGGAGTGGGAACGTTGATGGGGCGGACGCCCAGCCAGCATAACCGTATCGCTGCTTCGGAGTCGAAATCGAAGCGCCGCATCCCCGGCGTCTCCGCGAATATCCTGATCAGGGGAGCGATCGGATAGACGCGAAATCCGAACAGCGAATCCCCAATCGCGCCGCGCGGCGTCACCACACCGGCGCAGAAATTCGCGATCTTATGCCCAAACACCCGGATACGCGGCGCGCTCTCATCGAACAACGGCAAGCCCAGTACCATGGAATCGGGATGTGCGAGGGACGCCGCGATCATGACTTCGATATGCTCCGCCGAATGTTGGCCGTCCGCATCCATGGTCAGCGCATGCGTGAAACCCCGCGATCGGGCGAGCTTCAACCCATGCAGGATCGCCGCTCCCTTGCCTTGATTTCTCGGCAGGATACAAGTGAACAGGCCCGGGTCGTCCTCGGCCATGCGGGTCAATGCCTCTCCGGTGCCATCCGTGCTGCCGTCGATGACCACGATGACCGGCCATGCGAGCCGACGGGCACCGGCGATTGTCTCGTAGAGGCGCGAGCCGGTGTTGTAACTCGGAATCAGGACCACATGGGTCAGCCGATCAGCATTCATACTCAACCATTACCTGGCGGGCCTGGTGGCTTCATGCTTTACCGGACCGCGCCAACGGCCTGGCGGTATTCCGGGCCAGCAGTCGTTCCGCCTTGGCCGCGAGGGACTTCAGGTAATACAGACCCTTGAACAGGCCCAGGCGGGCGTGGATCGGCGATGGGCGAAACACGTCGCCCGCCAGCAGCGACATCACCGACTCCCGCAGGCGCAGCGGATTGCCGTTGTTCATGAACAGCGCGCGGATCGCCGGACGGTTGACGCGATAGATGAACCAGGAAAACCGCTCCATCGCGCGGTTCACGTCCGCCTCATAGCGGCGCAGCGCGAGCGCGGCCTCGTCCGCCGTCTTGTGCAGACAGGCAGTGACCGCATCGGCGGCGAGGAACCCGCTCTGCATGGCGATAAAGACCCCTGACGAGAACACCGGATCGATAAAGCCATAGGCGTCACCAACCATGAGATAACCGGGTCCGGAAATGCGGTCGGACTTGTAGGAGTAATTCCCGGTGGCGGTTGCCGGGCCGATCAGCTCGGCGTCGCGCAACCGGTCCGACAACGCCGGCGACATGGCGATCACGTCCTTGAGAAACGTGGTCACGTCGGTCTTGCGCGTCTTCATGAAATCCGCGTGGCAGACCGCTCCGACGCTGGTGGTTCCATCCAACAGCGGAATGAACCAGAACCACCCGTGGTCGAACCAGAACAAACTGATGTTGCCCACCGCCTTGCCGGGCAGCCGCCGCGCGCCGGTGAAATGACCATATATCGCCGCGGTATGATGTTGCTTATTGCTGACCTTGGTTCCCAACTTATTGGCGAGCAGCGTGTCGCGTCCGGAGGCATCGACGAGAAACTTCGCCGCGAATTGTTGTTCCCGCCCATCCTCCGCGCGCGCCCGCGCGACGACGCCGCCTTCCGCCGGAAATTCCACCCCGGTGATCCGCCAGCCGTCGATCACCTGAGCGCCGGTCGCGGCCGCGTGTTTCCACAAAACGTGATCGAACTCCGATCGCCGGACCTCGTAGGCGGAGGAAAGACTCTTGTCCCAGGCTTGCGCGAACTCCAGGTGCGACGGTTTGTCATGCCATGGAGAAACGAATTCGGCGCCGTATTTGGGGATCCCGATGCGGGCGATCTCATCGGCGACCCCGAGTTGTTCGAACAACGGCATGTTCATCGGCAACAGCGACTCGCCGATGTGAAAGCGCGGGTGATGGTCTTTCTCGATCAACAGGACGCGCTCACCGCGGCGGGCCAGCAGGGTCGCGACAGTCGACCCACCTGGGCCGCCGCCGACCACGAGGACGTCGTACCGCTCGTCGCTGGTAATCACCATGGCATCGACCTTTGGCACGAGTTCAACCGGAGGTTCGGTGGCTTATAGCCGCCAGGCGGGACAGGACGCCAGCGTCGCCGCGCCGCGGAGCACCGGCCCTTCACCGCGGGTGAGCCGAGCCCCGGCGCAGACTGATCGCGATGCGGTCCGCGAGTTGATCGACGGTTGCCTCCATGGCTGACACGATGGCGGCGTCCGTGAGGGACTCTTTGGACCCCGCCGCCGCCATGGTCAGGAATGTTCCCCGCTCGGCGACCGCGGCGGTCCCCGGGTCTTGCCCCGGGATCGTCCAGCGCGCGGTCAGCACGCATCGACCATCCGGCTGGACATCGAAGGAACCGACGTCGACCAGCAGCCGTCGGGCGGGCTGACCCGACAGCCACGAATGCACCACCAGCATGCCCGGCAGGCGCCGCTCCAGTGAGGCCTCCAGCGCATGCGTGATCCCGACCGACAGCCGCTCCCCCCACTGGCCCGTCTTACTCGGCTTTAGTTCGTTGCGGCCATCGCGCAGCAAAATGTCCGTGATGTCGAGGTAGTCTGGCAGCGAGACAGTGGGCAACTCCAGCACCGGCCGGCCCGCTTCACCGTGCACGCCCACGATCGGATCGGCTGGCGCGCTGAGCACGTAAGTGCGGGGAACCGGGTTGGATGAGCAACCCGTCAGAACGATCAACGCCAGCAACGTCAGATGTGATCTCATCGTAACGATCATCCCAACAGACCGGTGCACTGGTTGGTTCCATCCCATGGCTCGCCGGTCACGGGCGTGTCTTTCAACGTGATACTGTTACGCTCTGGCGGCCCTGGGTTGGGCGCCAAAGCAGCCGGGTCAGGCGACGCCCGACCGCATTAGTGCCAAGTGAACCTCATGGCTGACGGACGATAATTGCCGGCTTTCGATCGGAACAGATTCGGAATCTACTCAGGTTGCCCTTCGACCCGCGGGTCTGCTCAGTTTCAAAGCACCGCGATCCGCTCCAGAAAGCGCGCCTTTCGTGCGTGCCGTGCCCGGATTTCCACAATGCGACGGATGAAATCCGGCAGTGCATCGCGCTCATCCGCGACTGCCTTGAGTTCCTCAAGCAAATCCGCCGCACGGTCGTAGCTGGAGGCGTTGCTCCGCTCGATTTCGGCCTCGACGTCACGCCACACGCCTTCCCCGCGGCGCGCGATCGCCAGCAGCCGCTGCCGGCGCTTCTCCTCCTGTTGCCGCGCGCGCTGTTCGCGTTCCTCAGCCTCACGCCGGGCGGCTTGCTGTTGGCGGGCGAGGCTGAGTTCCGCGGCGCGGGCCCGGAGATCAGCGACAGTGCGCGGCGGTGTTGGCTCCCGTTCGGCATCCAGGCGGTTCCTTACGGCGGCGCGCAATTCGGCGGCGACATGCGGGTCGCCCTCGACCAGCCGCGACAGGAGTGTGGTCTTTGCCTGATCGGACAGGCTGGAGATGGCGTCTCGCGCGGCATCGGGCGGGATCGCGCCAAGGCCAGGCACACCTTCACGTTCCGCTGCCGCCTGGACCAGATCGGGGTCGAGGCAAAAGAACGCGGCGAATGCCTCCAGCCGACCGGTCAGCGGTCCAATTCCCGGCAGCGGTTCCGGCGTGTCCGCACCAACCACGTCAAACTCAACCGCCATCAGCCAAATGAGATAAAGCAGCCGCGAATCGCCCGCGAGCAGATCGGCCCGCAACGGCGCCAGCGTATCGAGCAAGCCTGGGCCGTCATCCCAATCCACCTCCAGTTCCCGAAGTTCGACGTTGAGGATCAGATGATCTCCCGCGACCCTGACCCTGGCGAATTCGGGGTCAACCAGGCACGCATCGACCACTCGGCGGTCAATCAATCGTTCCGGAACACGAATCATCAAACGGCGGGTGCCCCAGTTCGCCAGGTAGAGATGGAGGTCGAACCATTCCTCCATCAGCGCATTGGGATCACCCTTGAAGTCGCCCCACTGGTAGGTATTCGTGAAACTCGTGGCCGTGATCTGGGCGCGGGACGACAAGGCCCGCAACGAGTTTCGCGCGGCCGTGTCGAGCAGGCGGTCGATCGCCCGAAATTCGTAATACTGGTATTCGCTCATGATCTCATGTGTCGTCGGAGGGGGGAACGTTATCAGATGGGGTAGAGTACTTCATCCGTTTCAAGTATGTGCAATGCCTCGGCGAGCGTGACGCCCGAGTGCAACGGCAACCAGCGCCCCGTGTGGCGCATCCAGTAGATATTGAACCGATCCGGCCCCATGTGGTCGATGCGAGCAAACGGCGCATCGAATTCCTCGCCGCGGTTTTCTTCAAATCCCGACCGGTAGCGCTGCATGAAGCGATATCGCCCGGCACCCCATGCACCATGAATGTCGATGACGTAGTTCCATTGGGTCGGCCTGATTTCCCGCAGGAATCGTGGCTTCAGGACGTCGCGAATAAAGTTTTCGCAGGCGCTGACGATCGCTTGCTGTTCCAGCGCGTCAGGCCGTGCCGGCCCTGGGCTTCGGCTGGACAATCGCCAGACTTTTGGTTGCTTTCGGGCCATTCCATCGATCCTTGTCCGCCGCACTGGCCACGAAGAGTATGAAACGCCGCGTCCCGATTCGTCACCCCTGTATCGTCTCGATCTCCATCGGAAACAACGCGTCAGGGTCATCGACCTTGAGCAGATGGTAAACGTTGAACCGGTACGCGGGCCCAAGCGAGACCTCCGGCGGCGTGAACGGAAACGCGAGATTGCCGGCGGTGGAAAGCCGCCCAGGATAGCCGAAGTGAAGCAGGTACTGCTTGCAGGTACGCACGACTTCTGACGCGCGCTCCCGAGTCGGCGCGATGCATTCGCCCATGATGAACACTTCGCCGGGCGGCGCCTCGCTCGCGGGCACGACCATGCGAACCCCATCCACGCCGTAAACCCGCCAGCGTAACGTATAATCCTGGGCCTGATCCTCGCACACCAGATCGCGCACGAGGTCGGACAGCTTCGGCAGAATTTCCTTGCTCTGGGCTATGAAGCGCGGATCGGCGGCACCGGCGAGCAGCACCGCACGCTCGCCGATCAGACGGGCGCCCTCCATTTTGATCGTGGGACGGTCAGTGTCGTGCCAGACCGCGCCGGAGACCCGGGTCCGCCGGTCGTCCACCGCCTCATACCGCGCGTTCGACAGGTCGAGCATTCCCTCCGGCTCATGCACGGTGAACGGGTCCGCCTGCTCATACAGGCTGTGCGCGGCGACCGAGGTTGGGGTGGCACGGCGCTCGGGGTTGGTGCTTTCCAGCACGAATCCGTCGTCGTCCAGCTCGGCGATGATCGGGTCGCGCCCACCGGGAACGCAACAAAGCGAGGCGCACTCGATGATCTTGGCCATGTGCATCGCGAGACCGGCGTCAAAGCCCAACAACATTGGCAGCGCGGCGAAGATGCCGGTGTCGCAGGCGCGGCCGGCGATGACGACATCGACGTCCGCCTCCAGGGCGCGGCGGAACACGCCAGTGCCCATCTGGCCCACAATGTGAGCAGCTTCGGTGATGTCGTCGTCGGTCAGGTCCGGCATGTCGTCGAAGCTGACGATCCGGCCGGCGCGGGACGCCTCCAGCAGCATCGGCCGCGACAGATCGGCGCGGATCACCGCCATGCGGAACCGCAGCCCGTCGGCGCGCGCGATGTCGCGGATGATCGCCAGCGTCGCGTCGAGATGCGGCGCCGCGCCCGCCGAGCCCGCCGAGCCGATGACCAGCGGCACATCCAGGCTCCTCGCCGCCAGCAGCACTTTACGCAGATCGCGACGGGTTGCCTCGGGCGCTGTCGCCATCTCGCCCTTGCCGAGGTAGGTCGGCCCAATATCGATCGAGCCCATGTCGCAGCCGATCAGATCCGGCTGGCGCGCGAGGCCGGTGTTGAAGCCCGGCGTCGGAATGCCGTAGCCGAGCTGGCCGGATGCACCCAGCAGACGCAGCGGCCGGCGGGCGCGGCGAACTTCGGACAGAATGCGGCCGGAGGCGCTCATAATTCGATCCCCAGCAACGGCGCGTGCTGCTGCGCGCCATAGACGTCGACGTCGCCCGGATCGCCGGCCATGATGCGGCGCGCGAGCACGATCTTGATGGCGCGGCCGGCGGGATACGGGATGACGGTCACGGCTTCGGGAGGCACGCCGTACAGCCGGCCGACCGCCTCGGGGCCCAACGCTGGAGATTGCGCGACTCGTTGATAGTCGGCGTCGGTGGCGAACATCACATCCAGCGTCAGCCGCCGCGGCCCAGCATTTTTGCTGCGTATGACCTGGGCGAGATCGGAGAGTTTCATGGTGACCCGAACAAGGTTGATCCCGCGGCGGGAAGGATGCCAGATGCGGGTCCGGGCATGGAGACATGGCCGGCGATGGTCCGCAAGGGCAGCAGGGAGACCCAACGGGGAGTCAAGGTCCATGTTCAACCGTCAGGCCCTGATCGGACTGATCGGCGCCAACATCATGAAGTCGCTGGCGCCGGCGCTGCACATTGACGCCTTCGCGGCGGCCGGCATCACCGGGCACTACCATTTGATGGACGTCGATCAACTGCCCGGAAGGACGCTGAAGGGTCTGCTGAACGCGGTGAAGACCGCCGGCTTCCTCGGGGTGAACATCACGTTTCCATTCAAGCAGGAGGTCATGCCGCTGCTGGACGAACTCTCGACCGAGGCGCGGCAGACCGGAGCGGTCAACACCGTGGCGATCTCGCGGGAGGGTCGCACAACCGGCCACAACACGGACCGCGGCGGCTTCCGGTTGAATTTCGAAGACGGACTCGGCCGCGCCGCCGCCGCAGGTAAGACGGCGGTGCTGGTCGGTGCGGGAGGTGCCGGCAGCGCGGTGGCGTTCGCGCTGATGGACCTCGGGCTGCGCGAGTTGATCGTGTTTGACAAGGACTCCGCGCGCGCGTCGGCGTTGGCCGCTGACGTGTGCACGCATTTTGGGGTGGGACGTTGCCGCGTGTCGGAACGGTTGAATGATGAAATCGCCGCCGCCGATGGTGTCGCGAATGCCACGCCGATCGGGATGGCGGGCTTCCCCGGCAATCCGGTCCCGGTCGAGGCATTGCGTCCGGATCACTGGGTCGCCGACGTGATCTACACGCCAATCGAGACCGAGCTGATCCACGCGGCGGCGGCCCAGGGGGCGCGCGTGCTGACCGGAGGCGGCATGTGCGTCCATCAGGGCGTCGACGCGTTCCGGCTGTTCACCGGCATCAGCCCCGACGTGGCACGCATGCACCGCACGTTCAACGATGCACTCGCGACGCGGGATGCGGTGCCATGAAAACCGCGATCGCGACGGTTTGTCTCAGTGGCGGGCTGGATGAGAAGCTGTTGGCCATCGCCGCCGCCGGCTTCAAAGGCGTCGAGATTTTCGAAAACGATCTGCTCTCGTTCAACGGCACGCCAAAAGATGTCAGGCACGCGGCCGAGGATCTCGGCCTGACGATCGTCACGTTCCAGCCGTTCCGCGATTTCGAAGGCATGCCGGCTGACAAACGCGAGCGCGACTTCGTCCGCGCCGAGCGCAAATTCGATCTGATGGCGGAACTAGGCTGCGATCTGCTGATGGTTTGCTCCAACGTGTCTCCGGAAAGCGCCGGCGGGATCGACCGCGCCGCCGAGGATTTTCATGCGCTTGGCGAGCGTGCGGCGAAACGCGGGATGCGCGTTGGGTTCGAGGCTCTGGCCTGGGGCCGCCACATCAACGACTACCGCGACGCGTGGGAGGTCGTGCGGCGAGCCGGTCATGCATCGGTCGGCCTGGTGCTCGACTCGTTTCACATTTTGTCGCGCAAGACCGACCTCAAGGCGCTGACCGCGGTGCCGAGGGATCGAATCTTTCTCGTGCAATTGGCCGACGCGCCCGTCCTGGAAATGGATTTTCTCTCCTGGAGCCGTCATTTCCGCAACTTTCCTGGGCAGGGCGACTTCCCAGTGCTGGACTTCATGATCGCGTTGCAGCAGACCGGCTATGATGGGTTGTTGTCGCTGGAAATCTTCAACGATCAGTTCCGCGCCGGCTCCGCGCGGAGCGTCGCCATCGATGGGCATCGCTCGTTGATCTGGTTGCTGGACCAAATGGGTGGTTCGGCACCGTCGTTGCCGCCTCGCGCGCTTTGTCTCGGCACCGAATTCATCGAATTCGCGATGGACGAAGCAACTGAGCCATCGTTCAACGCGCTGATGCGCGGCCTGGGTTTCGCGCGTAGCGGGGTTCATAAATCCAAATCGGTGACGCGATGGTCGCAAGGCGGCATCAATCTTGTCGCCAATACCGAAAAGGAAGGCTTCGCCCATTCTTACTACATCACCCACGGTACCGCGGTTTGTGCCCTGGGTCTGCGAGTTGACGATGCGGCGGCCACATTGCGCCGGGCGCGCGGCCTGCTAGATCAGCCGTTTCAGCAGGCGGTCGGCCCAGGGGAACTGGAGATTCCGGCGGTGCGGGGTGTGGGTGGCAGTTTGATGTATTTCATCGATCCGGCGAGCAAGCTCGCGCGGGTCTGGGACATCGAGTTCGAGCCGACCGGCGAGACGGCGCCGGATGCCGGTCTCACCGTCGTCGATCATATCTCGCAGTCGATGCATTACGAGGAGATGTTGACCTGGTTGCTGTTCTATTCGTCGTTGCTCAATCTGGACAAAGTACCGGCGCAGGACGTGCTGGACCCGGGCGGCCTCGTGAAAAGTCAGGTGGTGCGATCGGCGGACGGCGCGGTCCGGATCATTCTGAATGCGTCGCAATCGAGTCGTACGCAGTCCTCGCGGTTCCTGTCGGAGGTGTTCGGATCAGGCGTGCAGCATATCGCCCTGGCGACCGACGATATCTTCGCAACGGTTGCGAAACTGCGGGAAAACGGCGTTCCCCTGCTCCGCATCCCGGAGAATTACTACGATGACCTGGAAGCTCGGACCGGCCTGAGCGGTGACGAACTCGACCGGCTGAAATCATTGGACATCCTGTATGACCGGGATGGCACGTCGGAATATTTCCAGGTTTACACGCACACATTCGAGGACCGGTTTTTCTTTGAGGTCGTGCAGCGGCGAAATTACACGGGCTTTGGCGCGGCCAACGCGTCGATCCGCCTCGCCGCGCAGACCCGTCTCGCACAACAAATCGACTGAAACGGATCCATACCATGACAGAACTCTTCAATCCCCGCGATTGGTCCGGCCAGCCGGGCTACATCGCGCCGGACTATAAATCCACACCGTTGCGCGGCCCCACGAAGCCGCTGATCCCATTGCCGCAAACACTCTCGGAGCTGACCGGACCAGTTTACGGCCAGGAGAGTGTCACCGGACAGGATGCCGACCTGACGCGTAATGGCCGTCGCAATGGCGAACCGTTGGGCGAACGCATCATCGTGGCCGGCCGCGTGCTGGACGAAGATGGCCGGCCTGTCCCCAATACGCTGCTGGAAATCTGGCAGGCCAACGCGGCGGGCCGTTACATCCATCAGACCGATCAGCATGACGCGCCGATTGATCCAAACTTCTTCGGCGGCGGTCGTTGCGTGACGAACGCTGACGGCGCTTATCGCTTCATGTCGGTAAAGCCCGGCGCCTATCCCTGGCCGAACCACCACAACGCGTGGCGGCCGAACCATATTCATTTCTCGCTGTTCGGGCCGAGCTTTGTGACGCGCCTTGTCACCCAGATGTATTTTCCGGGCGATCCGTTGCTCGCTCTCGATCCAATCTTTCTGGCAACGCCGGCGGAGACCCGCGACCTGCTGATCGCGCAATTCAGTCTGGACCTGACGGAACCGAATTATGCGCTTGGCTATGCGTTCGACATCGTGCTGCGTGGCCGTACCGCGACACCGATGGAGGCCTGAGCGATGACGAAACTGAGACAAACGCCATCGCAGACGGTTGGGCCATACTTCGCGTATGGTCTGTCGCCGGAACAATACGGCTACCAGCAGAATTTGACCAGCATCGCGGGCAGCCAGATGGCGGAAGGCGATGTCGAGGGCGAGCGCATTCGCGTCGAGGGCCGGGTGTTCGATGGTGCCGGCAATCCGATCTCCGACGCATTGATTGAAGTCTGGCAGGCTGACTCGCTGGGGCGGTACGCGCATCCGGCGGATCCGCGGGGCAGCAACAACACGTTCAAGGGGTTTGGACGTTGCGGTACCGGCACGGACCCGCGAAACCGATTTTGGTTCGACACGATCAAGCCAGGCCAGGTTGCCCCTGGGCAGGCGCCGCATTTGAACGTCATCGTGACCATGCGAGGGATGTTGCTGCACGCATTTACTCGGATTTACTTTTCGGACGAAACGGCGAACGCCACCGACAAAGTGCTGGCCGCGGTGCCGGCGGAGCGGCGCGGCACCCTGATCGCCACACATCAGGGTGGCAATGTCTACCGTTTCGATATCCACATGCAGGGCGACGATGAGACGGTGTTTTTCGACGCGTGATACGGGCCGCCATTGTCGTCATACTCGGGCCTGACCCTGCAAGATTCACACATCTTGAATTCAGGTGTCCGTCTTTGGCGTTCATCGGTTGGTTGCCTGGCGGAAAGAAAGCAAGACTTTAACACGGAGAAGACAGGGAAAAGGCAGGGATTCTCACGGAAAGTCCGGAGTTTTACACGCTTAGAGCGGTGTATGATCGAACGTCCGCGCGAAGCCCACACTTCCTTTTCCGTGAGAATCCGTGCCTTTTCCCTGTCTTCTCCGTGTTGGAAAACTTACTTGCCATGGTTCTGGCGGCACCGTCCTGACAAGGGAGTATTGTGAGGGTTAAGCGCAACGATGTGTGCGAACCGCGGGGCCTGCCCTGGCCCGGGGATGACGGTCGTGTTACCTGTTCCGTCCCACCAGCGCGCGGACGTTCGCCTCCACCGCGGCCAGATCGTTTGGTAGCACGACGAAACGTTCCGGCCGCGCCATCAGGTCCGCGAGTCTGGGCGGCAATACGGGCCGGATACCGACCGCCTGCTCGATCGCATCGGGGAATTTCGCCGGGTGCGCGGTGGCCATCGCCACCGTCGGAACGCCATGCGCGGGTGGCTGCGCCCGCGCCGCCGCGATGCCGATCGCGCTGTGGGGATCAGCGAGATACCCACATGCGTCATGCAGACGGCGGATCTCCGCCGTGGTGCCGGGATCGTCCAGTCGGAAGCCATGGAACACCGTCCGCACACGATGCCAGTCGGCATCGGACACCGCCATGCGGCCGGTGGCACGGAAGCCGCGCATCGCATCGGCGGTGGCGACGGGATCACGGTCAAACAGTTCGAACAACAACCGCTCGAAGTTGGAGCTGACCTGGATATCCATCGACGGCGACAGCGACGGCTCAACCGGCGCCATCGACATGTCGTTGCGTTCCAGGAATCGGGTCAGGATATCGTTACGGTTCGAACCGACGATGAGTCGCGCCACCGGCAGACCCATGCGGCGCGCGGCCCAGGCGGCGAGGATATTGCCGAAGTTGCCGGTGGGAACGGAGAAGGCGACTTCTCGATCGGGCGCGCCCAGAGCCAGCGCGGCGGCGACATAATAGGGAATTTGCGCGGCGATGCGAGCCCAGTTGATGGAGTTGACGGCGGACAGACTCATTTCGGTACGGAATGGAACGTCGGCGAACAGTGCTTTGAGGAGGTCCTGACAATCGTCGAATGTGCCCTCAATCGCGACATTGCCGACATTTGGTGCCAGCACGGTGGTCATCTGGCGGCGCTGCACGAGGCTGGTGCGCGCGTGCGGATGCAGAATGACGATGTCGATACGATCGCGATTGGCGCAGGCCTCGATGGCGGCGGATCCGGTGTCGCCCGAGGTGGCGCCGACAATCGTCACACGAGCGTTTCGTTCAGCCAGCACGTGCTGGAACAGCAAGCCCAGTACCTGCATCGCCATGTCCTTGAAGGCGAGCGTCGGGCCGTGGAACAGTTCTTGCGCGAACAGATGGGTTTCCAGTTGCACCAGCGGCACGACCGCCGGATGGTCGAAGCCGGCATAAGCCTCATGACAAATCTTCGTCAGCGCCTCGAAAGCGATCGAGCGGCCGACGAACGGGCACATCACGCGCGCGGCCAGGTCGGGATATGACAGCCCGCGCATGGCGCGCCAGTCGGCGGCGGAGAAAAGCGGCCAGCTCTCGGGCATGAACAGGCCGCCATCCTCGGCGAGGCCCGCGAGCAGGACACCGGCGAAATCGCGTACGGGCGCCTGCCCGCGGGTGGAAATATAGCGCATGGCTCTCGTTTAAAGCGTATCGCCGATCGACGGAAGCACCGCGCTGCCGGCACGAGCGGCGGAAGCACCGCGCTGCCCGCGCGAGCGACGGAAGCACCGCGCTGCCCGCGCGAGCGACGAAAGCACGGCCAGGCGATGGAACAAGCGATCGCCTCCCGGTATGCTGGGTGGCAACCAAAGGACCGCGCGATGCACAACTCACCGATGGCCCACAACCCATGATCAAAAGCGCGCTCGTCACCGGCGCCGGTGGCGGACTTGGCCGTGCGGTGGCGCTGGCGCTGGCGGGCCGCGGATGCGCGGTCGTGGCGCTGGATATCGTTGCTTCAGCGGCCGAGGAAACCGCCGCCGAGGCGGGATCTGGCCTGGTCACTCCACTCGTCGTGGATCTGACCGCGCCGGGGGCGGCGGAACTGGCGGTAGCGGAGAGCCTGGAGGCTCTCGGCGGACTGGACATCGTGGTCAACAACGCCGGCTGGGGCATCGGCGAGGCGTTCCTGGCGATGACCGAAGCGAGCTGGGATCGCACGCTGGCGCTGAACCTGAAGGCCGTGGCGCTGATCTGCGCGGCGGCGGGACGCCACATGAAGACCCGCGGGTCCGGCCGGATCGTCAACGTGACCTCGCCGGCGTCGCGCATGGCGTTGCCGAACTATCTCGCTTACGCGGCCAGCAAAGCCGGCGTCGACGCGGTGACGCGGGCGGCGGCGGTGGCTCTGGCACCGTTCGGCGTGCGGGTGAACAGCGTGGCGCCCGGGATGATGGATACCGCGATGCAGGCGGTGACCGAGCGGCAGCTCGCGGCGATCGACGGGCGGGACGACGTGGCGGCGTTTCTGGCGGAACGCACCGCCAGGATCCCGGTCGGGCGCCGGACGGATGTCGATACGGTGGCGGGCATGATCGTTTGGCTGGCGTTGGATGCGCCGGAGTATATCACAGCGGAACGGTTGAATGTGAGCGGCGGGTTGGATCGGGATTGATCCCGCTGAGAAGCGCCATCCCGGTCCAGGCGGTCCCACCAAAGCAACACGCGTCTGACTTTGTTTCGCCACGCCGGCATGGGAACCAATCCGCCGCATTCCCATTTACAGACCGGTATGATACGCCAAAACCCCCGAATTTTTCGTCTGTCCGCCACCGTCGCCATCGGCGCCTTGCTTTGCAACGCGGCCACGCCGATCGCCATGGCCCAGGCGCCGCCGCCACCCGCCGGGCAGCCCGGTCAAACCCCCCCCGGTCAAAGCCCCCCCGGTCAAAACCAGGGTGACCCTCCGGACCGGGTCGGACGCATCGCGAGCGCGACCGGCGCGGTTTCCTTCCGCACCAGCGCGGACACCGATTGGAGCGCGGCCACGGCGAACTATCCGGTCAGCGCCGGCAACGCGTTCTGGACTGAACCGAACGCTCGCGCGGAACTGGAGATTTCCGCCAGCCGCATCGACCTGTCGGGGCAGACCGAGTTCGACGTGACGACATTGGATGCCGGCGGACTCCAGGCGGTGGCACCGCAAGGTGAAATGTATCTCCATGTTCTCGATCTCGCCCCGAATGAGGTCTGGTCGGTGCAAACTCCGCGCGGCATGGTGCGACTGACCCAGGCCGGCCGTTACGGCATCGTTGTCGGCACCACGGAGCAGCCGACGCAGGTGACAGTCCTGGAGGGCGCGGCCGAAATCGAGGGCCCGGGCGTGTCCCTGAAAATCGCGGCCAACCAGACCGCGACGGTGACCGGGGCCGACACCTTCCAGGGCAGCGTTGGCCCGGCGGTGCGCGACGCGTTTCTTGCCGCCAGACTGGGGGCGGACCGTCCTCCACCCCAGCGGACGGCAGCGATCCCAGCCCAGATTGCATACATGCCGGGCGGCGAGGACCTGCAAACCTATGGCGAGTGGTCGCAGGCGCCGGATTATGGCGAGGTCTGGTATCCGCCCGTCTCGCCGACCTGGGTTCCCTATCGGGACGGTCAGTGGGCGTATGTCGCGCCCTGGGGTTGGACCTGGGTGGACGCCGCTCCATGGGGTTTCGCACCCTTCCACTACGGCCGCTGGGCTCATATCGGCCCGCGCTGGGGCTGGGTCCCTGGCGAGGAAAGCGCCCGCGAACGGCCAGTCTACGCACCCGCTTTGGTGACCTTCATCGGCGTCGGCGCCGGGCTCGCCGTGGGCGCCGCGATCGCCCACCGCTCGGTCGGCTGGGTGCCTCTGGGCCCGCGCGAGGCATACCATCCCTGGTACCATGCCTCGGATAACTACGTCCGGCAGGTCAATGCCGGTCATGTCAGGGATGCGACCACGATCAACAACAACGTCGCCATCAACAATTTCGCCAACCGCGCCGCGGCGACCTCGGTGCCGGCGAGCATCATGACCGGGTCGCGTCCGGTGCGCGTGGCGGCCAGGCCGATTTCGCAGCAGGCATTCGCGGCGGCCCATCCGGTGATCGGGCAGCAGCCGATAGGCCCCACGGTCAGAACGCTCGGTGTCACCCCGGCGGTGGCGCGTCAACTGGATCTGCACGCCGCCGGTCCCCAGGTTCCCGCACGGCGGCCCGCCCCCGGTCCGGTGGTGCGGGTCCAGGAACCCGGCGCCGAGAAGGGTCCCCCACCGCGCCCGGCGCTTATCGGTTCGCATGGGGAACAACCCGGTGGTCCACGCCCCGGCGAGCCGGCCGGGCCAGGCCCGGGAGCAACGCATGCGCCAGGCGTTCCGCCGCCGTTGACAGGCCCGGGACCACGGCCCTCTGGGGTGCCGGAGGGGGCTCGTCCTTCAGGCCAGCCGTCCGGTACAGCCGCGCCACCGGGGCAGCCACCCCGGCCCGCCACATCTCAGGGCCAGCCCGCGAGTATCGCCGCGCCTCCTCCGGGCCCTCGCCCCGAGGGCGTGCCTCGGCCCGGAATCGCGCCTGAGGTAACTCGTCCAGGCGGTCCTCCACCGCTCGCTGCCCCAGGGACGCCGCCGGCCGGGGTGCCGGGGACTCCTCCTCCAGGAGGTCGCCCGCCCTCGGTTGAGCGTCCAACGCCTGGCGCCAATCCCACCGCACCGGGTGGTCATGAACCGCCGCCGCATGTCGTGACGCCGGAGGCCGCGCATCCCGCGCCGCCACCGCATATCGCCACGCCGGAGGCACCACGTGCCGCGCCGCCGCCGCACATCGCGACGCCCGAAGCACCGCGTCCAGCGCCGCCACCGCATGTCGAAGCGCCGCGGCCCGCGCCTCCGCCTCCGCCACCCCACGTGACGGCGCCCGCACCGCCGCCGCCACCGCATGTCGAAGCGCCGCGGCCCGCGCCTCCGCCTCCGCCGCATGTCGAAGCGCCGCGGCC
>CALFNB010000385.1 GCA_937902425.1 uncultured Acetobacteraceae bacterium
GTCAGAGATTCTCACCCTGATTGTCGCTCTTTCTCATCCAGATTGTCGCGCAATAAGATGAGACCCGCGACGGTCCGGCGCGTAAAGGTAGACCAAGATCGGCGGCGCGGGGCCATTCCAGGGCCGATCGTCCAGCGCGTAGCACCAGATCCGCCCGATCCGCGTTCGCTTTCGTGAACGATCCAGCACCGGCAGAGGCGTGTCGTCACAGAAGATCTTGCCCGCCGACATCACGGTTTCGAGCAGAAGGTCGTGCAAGGGCTTCAACCACCAGGCCGCGCGCTCGATCCAGTGCACCAACGTTGACCGATCGAGATGGATACCCTGACCGGCCAGCATTTGGGTCTGGCGGTGCAACGGCAAATGCCAGGCGAACTTCGAGACCGCGATGTGCGCCAGCAGCGCCGCCATGGGCAGCCACGTGGCTTGCGGTCATACGGCGCCGAATGCAGCGCGCCACCGCAGAGCCGGCACCGCGCCGCCGGGGCGGAGGCCGCAAGGTCGCGGTCGAAGACAAGCAACTTCTCATGAAACTTGGCGTCGGCCAGCACGGCCTGGTACACTGGGTCCGTCCTTTGAACTGAAGTTGGCGAGATGGCCAAATGAACTGAAGTTGGCGAGATGGCCAAAATCGGACGGAATGATCTCTGCCCATGCGGCAGCGGCAAGAAATACAAGAAGTGCTGCATGGCCAGTGACGAGGCCGCCGCCCGTGCCGCTCGTCCCGCTCAGCCGGCCGCGGTGCCGGCGCGCGAGCCGTCGTGGGCCAGCTATTTCCAGGAACACGACGAGCCCGACGAACTGACCGAGGCGTCCAACGCCGTGGTCGACATGGTCCAAGCCGGCAATCTCGATGCCGCCGAACAGGCCGCCCACGATCTGCTCGCACGCTTCCCCGATGTCCATGACGGCTACGACCGCCTCGGCATGGTCTGCGAAGCCCGCGGCGACCATCGCCAAGCCGCCGACTACTACCGCAAAGCCCTCAACGTCATCCGCAACCACCCCGACGGCTACGATCCCGAGTTCGCGGCCGTCTTCCAAAAGCTCATCGACCGCCTCGAACCGAAGACGGACGACGCCGCCGACTGAGCCGGCCGGTCCAACCCCCGCTCCAGCCTCGCCGGGTGCTCGGCGGCGTCAAGGCATCCACGCCTGCGGCGCGGAGCCTCCTTGACCCCACCTGCGCTCCCGGCGCCCAACCGCGCAGGGCGGCGCCGAGGAATGGTCCGTCAGTCTCACCAAGGAATGACCCGAAGGAAGGACCCCGTGCGACCGCCAAGATACCCGAGGGACATGACCCGCCGACCCTCAAATTCCGTGATCAGAAAACGCCGATAACACATCCCTTTCCGTGCTCAGGCTCATTCGCGCGGCGGTGCGGCTATGCTCGGATTGTTTCGCTTCCAACCCTGCGTCAACTACCTGCACATAGGGCAATGGCTTGTTTCGCTCAACACGCAACCTCAAAGCCATGGTCTATCTCATTGCCGGAAAGCTCGATCTCAGGCTGCCAGCATGAAATCGTTTCTACCCACTCCAAACAGAGAGGAACCAGAATTCCGGATTATCGCGTGAGCACGGTATATCGCCATTTCCGTTCAAGATGCATCCTCCAAGTCCGAGGTTTCCTGCCCCGCTTTCCTGGCGTCAATTGCCGGCTGCGCCCCCATCACACTCGATGATGAAGAAAGCCGCATCCGTTTCCGCCATTGTCGGAACCAGCAAGGCGCGGTCCAGGAACAGGTTGCGAGCCTCACAGCTTGTCTCAGCGATCAACAGGCAGCCATGGCAGGCAGCTCCGTGCAACGCCCTGTCGTCAGTGCTGGTGGTTGGGTCATGGTCGGCGCAGACCGGATCGCTGGAACACAACTCAAGCCGGGTCAAGGCCGAGCGCAACACAGCAGAAAACCTGTCGGCGACCTCTACAAGACCGCCCAGCGTTCCCTGGGTGCCGGCCGTAGCGGTGTAGATCAGCAACCCACACCGTACCGGACCACCCTTCACGGCTGGCGGCAAAGCATACACCCGTTCTTTGAGGGAACTCGCAGGATAACCACAATCGATGGCAATCTCTCCCATCAGCGTGTGAGAAAGGCTGTGGAGTAGTGTGTAAGGCGCTCCACGCGGCTCCGGCGCGAGCCTTCCTCTTCGGGCAGCCCATGCCTCGAAGCCGTCAAGCAACGACCTGGCTCGTTGTTGCGTGCCGGAACGTAGCAGCCATCCCGAGATGGCCTCGGGACTGAATTGTACGAACAGGCCCTCACCGAATTGTTCAATGGCTGGCAGCCAGTCTGGCGCTTCGCCCAGAGGCGCGCCGCGAACTGCAAGCCCCACATCTTCCAACACGTCATCCGAAACCGTGGGCGCTGCCTCAAATCGCGTAAATCCGTAGAGACACACCACCTCGCGTAACCGATGAACCGCGACCAATCCCTCAATCCCGGCAAGCAACGGATCGCGGTGAGGATCCCATTGCTCGCGAGGCAACGTTTCAGCATGCAGTAGCGCGTTTGGCCGATTCTCGCCAATTAGCGAATGGCCACTTGCAAAGACTTCAAATTCTGCAACGCGAGGATCGGCAACGGTATCGGCAGCGCCGCCGGCCGTGAGGCGTTGCACGCATGCGAAGACTTCCTCGTCGGTGAAACCTTCCAGTGCAGCGCTAAGGGCGGGTATCATCCGTCGAGCGACCCTGATCTCGGCGGCGCTTTCCGCTCTGCCCAGCATCGATAGAAAGTCAGCCGTACGGCGGCTAAGTTCATCGCTCGATCGGGGCAGGGAGATTACAGTCGCTGCCTGCGGGAAATAGGTGTTCGTCGCGCTCCGGGTCAGGAGTCGCAAATTCTGTGTGCAACCACTCGGATCACGACTGCCGATCCAGGGACGCGCGCCCCGGCATGCACCCAGCCGGCCCGGCTGAAACAACTGCTCCAATGAAAGCGTGTTGCCGCAGCCGCACACAACGCGGGAGTCGCGCGGATCGCCGCTGGTGCCACTATCTTCCAACCACATAGGGTCAGCGCAGGCCCGATCGCCATGCACCACCCATTTCCAACCGATGTCTTGCAGGTGCCCGTTCTCGCAACCGCAGACGAACCGCAAAGGCGACACCTTTGTGTCCTTCTTGCTGTCCTCGTCGTGGTATTTGCTACGTCCGTTCGGATTCAGTTCGTTCCACCGTACCATGCGGCGGCGACGGCCGGTGTTGGTCTCAACCACCGCATCACAGACGAACCAGGTCGGGAACACTGTTGCAGCAACACCTGGAACGAAGGTAGCGCGAGGATTGCCCGGATCAATCGGCGGGGTCCGCAAAGTTAGCCTTTTCCCGTCCGCGATGCGGCCCGTACCCCGCAACCGCTCCTCCAGCAATCCAGTCAGACGTGGCTCCTCAATAACCTGAAACGCGCCTCTGACATGCATATCCCACTGATTCAGCCCGCCCACGAGAACCGAACGATCGGGAAGGTCGACCATGGCTCCAGGCCCAAAGGTGCCGACAATCTGACTCAGGCGCAGAACATCCTTGGCCATCACGCACCTCGCAGCATGTCGGCGTCGGGATCGCGCGATTTAAGCAGCACGGTGGACTCTACATCGCGCATCGATCGGCCCGCGGTGAAACGTTGATGCTCGGGCGACAAACGTTGCAAGGCTGGTTCCAAAGGTTGGTGCAGAAGGCGTTGATCGCCAACGGCATAATAGAACGCAGCGCCGTTCGCGGTCTGCTCGCCTGCTACCTGCACCCAGTCGGCAAGGAGTTCGTCCACCGTCGCCTCCAATGTCGCCCGCACCTCCGGCGGCGCGCGGTCCAGGACGACGCGCTTAACCTCATCTCGAATGTTCGGATGATCGGCCAGGGCGCGCACCGCCGTTTCATGCGTCAGCGCCGGATCGAGGTGGCGCGCAATCGCCACCAGCACCGCAGCCAAGGCGCGATCCAGGGCACGCACCGCCCAAGGTGTCACACTCGTGGCCTCCACCGCGCGATAGAACCCGGCATGGAACTGACGGAACTGCTCATAGTGCATGCGGTCGCGCGGCTTGTGTACGTTCAGCACCGCGAGAACCAAGCCCGGCTTATCGGCCCGCCGCCCGACGCGGCTAGTGGTCTGGATATATTCCGCCGCCGTCTTCGGCTGGCCTTGCACCATCATGAGGCCTAGCCGCGTGATATCCAGGCCCACTGAGATCATGTTGGTGGCCAATGCCACGTCCACACCATTGCCCTTGCCGTCGTATGACTGGTCAAGGCGCTGCTTTGCCTCCGCCACCTGATCGGTACTGACGCGTGACGTCAGTTCCATCGGCGCACCGTTGGTACGGTCGGCGAATGGCTGGTCCACCGGATCGCGCCGCCGCCGCTGCGCGCCATAGCTGCGTAGGCGTGCGTTCACCTCATCTTCCACGATGCGCCGCGCACCGCCCAACTCGCGTAGTGCATTGAAGTAGCACAGCGCGCTCATATAGGGATCGGCCGCCTCGCCGGTTTCCTGCCAGACCTTCATCGCCGCTGCCAGCAAGGTCGTCAGAGCTCGCAGGAAGACCAACTTCGGCCCCTTGCCTTGCGCTGCAAGGCCGACATAGAGGCGGGCCGGCGACGCGCTGCTGGGCACCGTGTGCGCGAAGAAACTGTCGCGACGCTCCGGGCCAGGCGGTGGGAAGATTGCCGTGCGATCACGATCGAACAGCGCCTGGATCTGAGCGCGGGCGCGTCGCACCGTCGCGGTGCTGGCCACGATCTTCGGCCGAATGCGGGCGCCGCCATCGAAGACCCGCGTGGACAACCGGCCCAACGCGGTTTCGTACAGCCCGGCGACCGTGCCAAGCGGACCGCTAATCAGGTGCAACTCGTCCTGGATGATCAGATCCGGCGGATCGAGGCTGGCACCATTAAACAATCGCGTTCCCTCACGCGGACTGTCGGCGGCGCCGTAGAACCCCCATTCGTCGGTGCGGTTCACATGGCCGAAGAATGCGCCGCTTTCCGCCAGCCACGGCAGACCGGCGAATTTGTCAACGGTGGCGATCAGGAAGGCGGGAAGCCGGCGATAGATCGCCTCGTCCACTGTCAGCACCGGTAGCGCATGGTCGCCGCTGAACGGGCAACCGATCTTGGCGCATCGAATTTCCATGTTGCGCGGCGCGCTGGCGTTCGGCTTGCACGAAAAGCTCTCGCGGTCGAACGGCGTGCCGCACCACGGGCAGGTTTTCAGTGGAGCCGGCGCCTCCTTGCCGTCCTTCCGGAACCTGTCGATGCGCTTGACCGCGGTGGCGGGATCGTTGTTACCCCGGCCGCCCAGCCGGTTCGGCGAAGCGGCGGAGCCGATCCACAGGCCAATCTCGATCGGCCAGTCCCCCAACAGTCGCTTGTCGCTTTCCATCCAGGCTGGCTCTCCGCGCATCAATTCAAGCGCGCAGATCACCCCTGCGGCCCGGGCAAGCTGATCCAGCGTCAACAGGCGCAGTGTGTAACGCATCAGCACCGCGACGCCCGCCCCGAGCTTGCCGCCGCTGGTTAACCGTCGATGCGCGATAGTCCAGGCCGCGAGGCCAAGATACGCCTCGGTCTTGCCGCCACCGGTCGGGAAGAACAGGAGATCGACCATCTCGCGG
>CALFNB010000386.1 GCA_937902425.1 uncultured Acetobacteraceae bacterium
ATGGGTGGAAACCGGACGTAGGTCGCCGGTCCGTCACCGGCGGCTTCGCGCCCATCGCGGTCGCCCAAGGTTATGCTCTCGGTTGGCGAGCGAGCGTAGCCGAATCGCCGCAGCCTATGGCGCTCCCACGAGTCCCGAAGTTTGCAACCGTTTTGAAATGGGTCACCTCCCAGAATGGAAATCGAGCTGCATGCTGGTGGAGTCGGTGCCCGACGTACCTATCTCACCAGACCAACCCAGTGAGACGCGGCCAACGGTGTGGGTCGTCTTTTTAGGGCGTTAACAGTTGGTTCATCTTTGAAGCTTATGTTTGAAATGGGGCACGGATCCACAACCGGATTTCGCCAACCGTGCAATGCGCCCTTCGCGGATAGCGCCTTCATCGCCGCGAGCAAAGTCTTGTTTCGTTCACCTTTCGCGGTGATACGGAGTACAACGCCATGAGCTATATTGGAGAGACAGCACTACTTTTCCCAATTGTGAGTTTGACGTCACATCCGAGGCGAGAGCAGTCGTGCCCACGGTCGAACATGGCGGGAAGCGCCAGACGCGGATTGGAAAATCTGATATGGCAGTTATTTCCTGAGTCGGATTTCGGGATGTCTCGCCAAACACAGCAAATGGCACTACCCGTATTCATGAATTCTCATTGGTGGAAGCTGGCCCCGCCATCATCAATGCGGATCCTTACCTGTCAGAAGGCATCCGCCACGTTGACATGCCTGAATTGTGCATCGCGCACCGAGTTACGTTAAGACCCGGCACGAACAAGATCGGCCCGGCCCCACGCTGGCGGATCACCTTCGCGAAGCTGTCACTCGCCGGTTGCCGAGCCGATCCGCGATAATATGCGCGGCGTCGTCATTGACGGCGGCGAAGCCTGGCGCATCGCCACGAGGCCTTGCGTCGACGCCACCATCGCCCATTGGCTGTAGCAAGAACGAAGGAAGGGGAGAGCGAAATGAACGTCAGGCGTGTCGGTCGGCGCCAGTCATGGTCTTGTGCACGGCGATCACGGTCATCGTTCCGAAATGGGCGCGTATAGACTCGAGATCGGCGATGTCATCCACTCTTGTCGCTCCTTCTGAACCGACCACCTCAGTCACGCGTGAAGAATGACATTCCTCAGCCGAGCGGCTATATGCCTGTTCAGACTGCGGTCTACTTAACGATTTGGCCGTGCCGCGACGATGACGACTCGCCGACGGAAGCGACCGCATGAATGTCCGCTCCGGACTACAAATCCCCCTAAGCCGCCGGTCTGGTAACGGCCAATGTCGGCCGGTTGGGCTGCGGCTACCGAGGACCGCTTTGGGTCGAGAGCCGACAGTCAAACTGGCCCACTGCCAACTTCCGCGGGAAGATGACTTCGCGGGACTCGTCCTCGACGTCACGCGACAGGATGAGACGGTTCAGTTCGGTGACCGCCCACGGGAGGCTCGCTCCGGAACGCTGTTCGCTTTGACCGCGGCGGCCTCGCGCCGCACTGGATTTTTGAGAGCGCCGGCGACTTCGAGTTCAACCGGGATGATCACATCCATGCAATCCTGCTCAGTCGCCTGGGTAACAGTTCCGGGCTGGAGATGCACGTGGAACGGGGTGTTCGCCGTCATGCCGCCGCCGTGCGCGAACCGGCGAACGAAGTGCCCGGCGCAGGACGTTCCGATCCCGATTGGCAGCGACACGGCGGAGGTGAGAGGACGCACGATCGAGGTTGTCACCAACACGGTGCGCCCTGATCGATCCCCCCTGATCGATCCCCCCTGATCGATCCCCCCTGGTCGATCCCCCTGGTGGATCCCTACGTACGAAGTGGCATGTCGCGCAGTTCCGGCACCACCCAAAGCGGCCGCTCGCCGCGGTCGACGCGCACGACATTATCGAACGCATTGCGCGTCTGTTTCACTCGGGTCTCGCGGCTGGAACCCGCCAGATGCGGTGTCAGCACGACGTTGTCGAGCGACAGCACCGGCTCGGACGGCGAAGGCGGTTCGGCCGGGAACACGTCCAGGCCGGCACCGGCGATACGCCCATTGCTCAGCGCGTCGTGCAGCGCTGCGAAGTCGACCACCGGGCCGCGGCTGCAATTGATCAGCACCGCGTGCGGTTGCAACTGAGCCAGTGTCGTGGCGTTGATCATGCCACGCGTCAGCGCGGTCAGCGGCACGTGACACGTGACAATGTCGGAGGTGCGCAACAACTCCGGCAGCAGGCGATAACGCACATTGAGCGCGTCCTCGGTATCCTCGCTCAGCCGCACGATGTCGTTGTACTGAATGCGCATATCGAAGCCGCCCGCGGCGATGCGCGCGACGCGCTTGCCGATCGTGCCGAAGCCGATGATGCCGAGGGTCTTGCCGTGCATTTCGAAGAATGTCGGCATCGGCTGATTGCCGCGCCAGCGGCCGCCGGCGGTCATCTCATGCTGGTGGATCAGACGGCGATACACCGCGAGCATCAGTAAAATGGAATGCTCCGCGACGGCGCGCGAATTGGCGCCGCCATTGTTGGAGACGGGAACGCCGGCGCGACGGGCCGCGTCCAGATCCACATGGTCGTAGCCGGCACTGAACAATTGGATCAGCCGCAGGCGTGGGGCGGCGCGATAGAACGCATCGTCCATTCCCGGGACGTTGCCCAACACGTATTCGGCGTCCTTCAGCGCCGCCGTGTATTCAGCACTGCCTGGCGCGGCGACGATCAGCTCGAAGCCGGCCGGCGACATCTCGCGGGCGTCCTCGACGATCTCCGCGGCGGTGTTGGTGAACAGGATTTTCGATGGCATGGCGGTTTCCTCCCTTGCGCCCTCGGAGGCAGGATAGCGCGATCTCACCAGAATGGCATACGCGCGACATGCGCGGCGGGCTGGTCAGGTCATGACCTCACGCTCAAACGGCAACCACCGCCCCGCCAAAGTCTGGCCCATCAGGCGGTACGGCAATCAACAGCGCCTTACCGGCACCGCCGCGATCATGCCGCGCGCGACTGGCGATCTCCTCTGGGCCGTACGCGCGAATGCGCGACGATCACGCTCCGGTCTTGATGGCGATCTGGACAGGAGCAGGTGGACACGGCGCGCGAGGTGACGGCCGCGACCCCTGATCTCCCGCGATGGTGCGACGCTCTCCGGCAGACGTCACCAGCCGCCAAACCACACACCGATGCCGTGGACGACGCCAATCGGAAAGAATGCGGCCGCCGCGATCAGCAAGGCTCGCTGATCATTGGCCGAGCAGAAGACGATAGACGTTAACCACGCCGCGTAAATGAACAGCCACATGCCCGCCAGGGTTACCAGCGTTCTGAAGTCCATTGATCTGGTCTGACGCCACGACATCACCTGTCTCCCCTCGAACTCAGGATCAGAGAGACAGTGCGCCAAGGACGGCGAACATCGCAACCAGAACAGAGTTAGAAACACTGGCCCGGCCAAGGGTCGCCCGGCACGCATGGCCTCCCGCTTACCGCGCGTCGCTCATGCCCCCCGTTCAACGGTCGCGGCGGGCGACCGCCATGGGGGGCATTGGCGAGCCGCACACGCTTACATCGTCAATATGGGCGTCGCCGGGGACGCGCTGGCGCCGCCGTAAGCCTGCAATGCCTGCGCGATCTCGCCCGCGAAAATCTGGGACACCGCCTGGTTACCGCTGGTGACCGACGCCGGGGTTGCCGGTGTCGTGCCGGAAGCGGTGGACGAACTGGCGACAGCGGTGGCCCCGCTCGCTTCGCCGCTCCCTGCGTGGTGATGGTGATGATGATGCGCGGTCTGACCGGTGGCATCAGCCGGGTTCGCGTTCGCGGTTTGCGCGTTTGGCGTGGCGGTGGACTGCAAATTGGACAGCAACGACTGCAGATCCGTGGCCAGTTGTTGCTCGGGACTGACGGCTGCCGCGGCGCCGCTGATGGCTGGCGTGCCGGTGGCTGGCGTGCCGGTGGTTGGCGTGCCGGTGGCTGACGGGGAGGCACTTGTTTGACTGCCAGCGGCCGCGGTGCCCTGCGCCTGGATCAGCATCGCCTGAATGTCGGAAGCGAGGCGTTGCAGCGGATTGGCAGGTGACGCGGACGCGCTGTTCGTCCCTGACCCACCCTGGCTCGACCATGGTCCACTCGGCACCGCCGGACCGAAGCCCCCTTGCACGGAGCCGGTGGCACCCTGTGCGGCGGAACGGCTGGCGGGCCCGGACGAGTCATTCCCTGATCGCGAAGTGGCGGGCCAGGCCCATTGGTTGGACAGCTGGGCGGACTGAAGACTGCTTATGGACACGGGATTGGGCTCCTGTGGTGGTGGGTTTCGAGGTTGATCCGCCCGGCCCGCTGCTTCGCGTGATCCCGCCCATTGTCACGCCGTCGCACTGGATCACAGAGATCCGGTCGCTCGAAGCCCGACGAGGAAGGAAGGCCGGTGGATCATCCCCTTGGTCTGGTGTTAACCCCAACGCTGCAACCTGTGTGCCAACGTCAGAGCGTCGAAGTTCGGCCAATGTCCTGTCATCCTGGTCGGCAAATCGTGCCTGGTGAACCGATCTCGCCGGCAAGGTTTGCCGGTTTTGGGTGCCTCCTGATGGTCTACAGCCGCTCCATGGCCGCCGTCAGGAAGGCTTCGAGCGCCCGGACCGGCGCCTTGTCACGAAACGCGCGATTTTTGCCCGCCTCCACGGCGAGCCGCACCCGCATGCGCCATGCCGTATCCAGACCGAGCCTCACGGCGATCGACACGTAATCGTCGAGCGAGTGTGCGATCGTCTCCTCGCACCCAATCCGGCGCAGGATCGCGGCGGTGTGGCGGCCACGCATGAACGGCCCAGGAAGTGTGACGATCGCGGGGTTCTGGGCCAGGCAGTCCAGCGTGGATCTGCCGCCCGACCAGCCCGGCGTGTCGAGGATGACGTCCGCCAGCCCGACCGCGGCGATGAACTGGCTCTGGGCCATCGGCGGGAGAATCACGCAATACCGGTTCGCGTCCATCCCGAACGCCGCGAAGGCCTGGTTCAACCGCTCGCGGAATGCCGCGGTCACCGCGTCGCTTTTGGCGAAGCCAATGAATACGAACTGACATGCTCCGACGGCGGCCGCGATCCGCGGGAAGACCTGGTCGTATGACGGTAAATATTTGTACAGGGCCTGGCCCGACCAGAACACCGGACCCCGCGGCTCCAACCCAAGCGACTCGCGGTCGAGCGGCGACACCGTTCGATCGTCTGGTGTGTAATGCAGACCGAGACCCGGCAATCGCACCAGCCGCTCCGTGTAGTGCGCGTCGCCGTCCGGCGGCTCCATCAGATCGGCGGACAGAAAGGCGTCCATTGTCGGCATGCCGGTGGTCTCCGGGTGCCCCCAGGACACGCATTGCACGGGCGCGAGCCGCTGCGCGGCCAGCCGCGCGGAGATCGGGTCCATCCCGATTTCCGGATACAGCAGAACGTGCGGCGCTGAGCCGGAGACCGCCTCACGCCATGCGGCGGCCGATCGTATCCCGTTCACGAATTGGTCGCATGCCGCGGCCGCGCGCGCGGTTTCGGTATCGTATGTATGTCCGGTGTGAAACGCGGTCACCTCGAAGCGGTCGCGATCCAGTTCCGTCAGCCAGCCCAGAAGGAACAGCCGAAAGATCGTGTGGTCCTGGAAAAATCCGCTGACGATACCCAATCGGATGCGCTCACCCTGCACCGGGCGCGCCGCGAGCGGCGATCGCGGCTCCGTCCCGGCCAGCAGACGGCAGACGAGCCGGCCAAACGCGGCCTGTGGTTCACGGTCGTTCTTTTCTTGATAGGGCAGGAAAAACGGCTGCGACGTGCCGATCGCCGCAGCCACCGCGCGCGCCACGGAGGGCGCTCCCGTCGCGGCGGCGAGCTGGTCCAGCGCCGCCAGGTAGTGGCCACGTCGGTCGATGACTTCCGCCTCGGTGCGGTAGACGATCGGCAGCCGCGCCATGCAAAGCGCGAGAAGTGCCGCGCCATGCAGCGGATCGGCGGCGATCGCGGCCTCATGGCAGCGCACGGCGTCGTCAGTATGGCCATCGGCCGACAGCAGACAGCCGAGATTGTAATGCGCATCCGCGAAGTCAGGATCGATCGCGATGGCCCGCCGGTAACTTGCCTCCGCCTGGCGCGTGCCGCCGGTTTCCTGACGTGCGATGCCGAGGTTGTTCCAACCTCGCGCGTCCCCGGGCGACAGGCGCACCGCTTCGCTCAGCCACGTCTCGGCTTCACGCCAACGGGCCTGCCCCGTGAGCCAGCGTCCGTAGTTGGCGAGACAGTCGACGAAGCCCGGGCGCAGCCCAATGGCCCGGCGGAAACAAGCCTCCGCATCCTCGGCCGCGTCGCGTTCGGCGAGCGTACTGGCCAGGTTGTACCAGATCTCGGCGCTCCCGGGTGCGCGGGCGGCGGCGTACCGGTATTCCGCCACCGCCTCCTCATGCTGGCCGAGCATGCGCAGCGTGGCCGCCAGGTTGTTGTGAATTTCCGCCGATTCCGGGCGCAGAGTCGCAGCGGCGCGGTACTCGGCGACAGCGTCCTCGCCGCGGCCAAGCAGTTGGTACGCAACGGCAAGGCTGTTGTGATGCGGCGCGTGTCCCGGCGCGAGCTCCATTGCTCGCTGGATCAACCGCGCGCCTGCCTCGGGGTCGCCCGTCTGAGCTGTGATGAGCCCAAACAGATGCAAGCTTTCAGCGTGGTTCGGATCGCGCGACAGAATGTCGCGGTAATGTGTTCGTGCCTGCTCCTGGCGTCCGGCCTCATGGTGCGCCAGCGCGACGGCGAACTGCTCGGCCACATCATCCGTCATCGAATGGCTGGTGGAGGAAATGGAGCTACTCCCGGTTCAGGAGGTGACGACTGGCACGCGGCGGCCGGCGAAACGATCGACTTACGGGCATCTCATCCGTCGCGGCCCGTGGCGCGATACGTGTTCGGTGGCCAGGCGGAACCGGGGCATGACGAGGGGATCAATCTCTTCGCCGATTGTGCACGGAGATTGGGCCATCAACCTTAACAACCGGTAAACTCCGCCGCGCGAGGAGAAGTCGCGCCAATGCGGACCCGTCCTGGTGTGGCGCACCCCGGTGTCGCACGGTCCCGCGTGGGTAGTGGGTCAGTTTGAGTGTCACTGTCTGACCCAAAGCCACGGTAGGCGAAGCGTCCCCCGAGCCGCCGCGGTCGACCCGGAGCTGACCTTGGACAAGGCAGGAATTTAGCGGATTGGAACTTTGGGATGGTGATCGGTTGCCTCGGCACGTTGCCTTAGTGTCCATTCAACCCACTATTCCCAGCCCACACCGGGAGATCAGAGATTCATGGACTCTCGATCCCTTGCGCCAAACGAGCCTGCAGCTCTGAGCCGACACGGCGGTACCCGAGCAGACGCGCCGCTGAACGTATGAGGTCAGCTTCGTCGCCGCCTGCATTGTCCTCACGCGCGATCTTGAGGGCCGCCTTGATTTCTTGCAACGAGATACTTGATGCCTTGAGTGTTGCTCCCTCCTCGCTCGTGCGGTCCCGAACAGGGGGGGCACTCTAATTGGCGGCGCGTAAACCAGAAGAAATCTTCAGTCACAAGATCGGGAGAAATTCCTCGCGCATGATTCAGGGCTGTCTTGGTCGCAGAGAAGATGCGTAATCCGGCGCGGTCCCGACCAAAACTGGTTGCGATTCGGCGCGCGACCTCGTCGACGTGGATCGGTCCTTCGGCTTCGACAATGCGGAGAGCAAGGCGCGCGAGCAGCGTGCGATCAGCTTCGTGAGGTTCCA
>CALFNB010000387.1 GCA_937902425.1 uncultured Acetobacteraceae bacterium
TTCCTTTCTACCACCAATACCCCGCAGCTTGCTGCGGGGATTTTTTATTGATCCGCCAGGGCTTATGCCGGTCAGAGTGGTCGGACAGGCGGCGCGGAATGTTGTCCGCGCCGCCTGCCGATTCCGCGTCAGTGACCTTTGTGACCGGCGAGGGTCTCGGCCAGGAGCCAGAGCGCGCGATTGAGTCGCTGATCCTGATCGATGCCATTGACCGCCCGGGTGGTGACCCGGCGCGGCCGTCCGGTGGAACTGCGGTCGAGGGCGGAAAGTCCGCCCTTAATCAGATTCTCTTGCAGCCTATTGAATGTTTGCCAGAGCGACGGTCCAACATCCGCGGTCCGGTTCGGCCGCAGAAGCTGCTCGGCGGTGATTGGCGTGGTGACGTTGCCCTCGTGATCGCCAAACCGAAGGACGCGCGCGGCTTCCGCGAACGCGGTCTGTTCCGGCGGCGCGAGAGAGATCGCCGACCAGGCCTCGGCATGTTCAAGCGCGTTCCTGGATTCATCCAGGACGGTGAACGAGCCTTCGATCACCTTGCCCACCACGTCACCCCAATGGGTGACGCGGACCGTCTGGAACTCCTTCTCGGACACCGTCATGCCATTGAGACAAACGAGGCGGAACAGACCGGCGCTCATGACGTAACTGCTGGACCCGTCATTGGCGTTCACCAGCACGACCTCGGGGAACACGTCGCCGAGTTGGCGCGCGGCTCCTGTCTTTTGGTCCCGGTGTCGCAGCCGGATCAGGTGCTTGATGAACTCGACACGACTCGCGTCACGCGAGCGGGACTGCCCGGCCTGGACGACGTCGAAGCCCTCTCCGCGGAGGCCTTCGAGTATCCGGGACGTGGGAATCGGCGCGAACCCGGCGGAGCGGGATTGATGCGCGGCCGTGGCGAACACGGAGGGAGCGACGCGGCGAATGTCGTCGTCGCTTAGGAAGGTTCCGGCCGGCGCGGTCGTTCGGTAGGCCCGCGCGGGCACAATTCGGGATATATGCGTCATATCGTATGGTCTCCTGTGGTAGCGATGGGGAGGCCATTTTGGCCGGGTTTCCGTGGTAGGAAGGTAGCAACTGTTCTTATAGCACGGTTACGCTACGCGAACGACTAAAAAGCGCGTTCCCGACTGATTATTTTCGTATCCTGCTGTGCAGTGCGGCGACTATGAGTAGACCGATGGTCCCACCATCGGGCGGGTGCAGTTCCCGTAGCCGCTCCACACCGCGCCCGACGGGATCAGGCGTTGAAATAGCGGCGCAGCATGTCACCGCCGGTGGAATATTCCCTTCCATCCGCGACGATGATCGCGGTACCCGGCTTGAGTGGATTGGGCCGGTCCACGCGATGCAGTTCGCCGTCTATGGTGGCTGTGCGGCCGATCCAGGGCGTGACGTCGAGAGGTTCGGCTGTCGCGATAACGCGGCGAAGCTGCAACGGCATGAGCGGGTGTTCGTGTTGCGGCAGGGCTTCAAAGCCAACCTCGGGAACGACGAAGCCCAGGGCCTCGGCCAGCCATTCGGCGGCCATGGCGCGGTGGCACCAGTCGCCCGTTCCGGTGATCAATGTCGCCTGTGCCGGGGGCCGTTCGTAGCAGAGGATCACCGGGACGAGGCCGCCGGCAAGCCGGATCAGGTCATCGGCGACCGCGCGGGGATCGAGTGGGGCGAGAATTTCGGTCCGGTAAAGGTTGTAGTACTCCTCGATCCCGACGCTGTTGAACCAAGGACCGGGCGCGAGCGCGCGATAGACGCGATAGCCCGCCGGCATTCGTCGCGGCGTTCCGCGTGAGATGCCGATCCGCTTGTGATCGTCGGGCAAAGTGGTGAACCAGGACGCGGTTTTCATCGGAGGACTCCGGGATAAGGAATTGAGCGAGGGTGACGGCAGAGGTAACCGAACCCCGCCGGGGTCGGCATGATCCAGACGACACCGTTCTCGCGATCGGCGGTCACGAACCCAACCTCGGTCAGCCGGCGCAGGGCGGGCTCATGTGGCAGCATCAAATAGCTGTGTTCCTCAAAAGCGCGTCGGAGGCAGTCGAGTTGGTAGCGGGTGAGTTTGATCTCGGTCATTGGCAGTTGGCTTCTGCGGTAGGAATAACAAATTACCAGTGTATACCTATGGGTTTCGCGATGCCAGTTAATAGCGCCGCGCTTTGTGCTTTACAGAGGCCGGGTTTCGCGTCAATGTCCGACCGTTTTCTGTGGTAGGAAAACAGCAGCCTTCGGGTTGCCCTGGGCCGTACGGGTGACCGTGCGGCCCTTGGCATTCGTGGGACCGCCCGAGCCGTGTTCGTAGGCGCCGTGCCGCGTCAGGCGGTTGAGCAAATCACGCGCACCGTTCCCTTCATGGAATGGCGCGAGGTGTTCGTCGGATGCTCCGGATCGTTTCGTTTCGACCGCGCGGTGAAGGATGTCCATCCAACTGTCCGGGTCCATTCGAACGATGTTTCGCTGCTGTCGTGCTCTCTGGGCGCGCTGGCGACCGGCGCCGAGTTCCCGATCGGCTTCAAGGGACGACTCGCCTTCATCGAGAATGCTCTTGCCGGCGAGCCCTTCGCGGCGCGCGTCGCCGCGGTCGAGGTCGCACTGGAGATGGCGAAATACAAAGGCACCAATGACTACGCGCGGGCGCATTTCGCGCACTACCAGGAACGGTTCGCGGACTTCCTCACCCCGGTCCGGACGCGGCTGGACAGCCTTCTCACGCACCTGCAGATCGCCAGCTTCCATCCGGGCGATTTTCGCGAGCAGGCCAGGCGCGCGGCCGAGGCCGGGGGCGGCGTCGCGGCTTTCCCGCCAACCTACAAGAATGGCTACGAGCGGCTGTACCGGTTCGTCGACGACTGCACCGATTGGGCGCGCCCGTCCTACGACATCTGGGATCCGGCGAATCTCGAAAACTGGCTGGATGACCTGGACGTGCTGGGGGTGCGGTATTGCGTGCTGACCGACCACCTGTTGGAACGGCACCAGCCGGTGACGGTCTACCGCGGCGAGACCAACAAGCCGGTGTTCACCTTCGCCGACCACGCAGCGAGTTCGGTACGCCGAAGCACACACGGTTCGGAGCCGTTTCGTTACCGGGCACTCGATCCGGTGCTGCTTACGCCCACGTCCGAGGTCGAGATCATCACCGCCAGTTCGGCGCAGATGAATTTCCTGAAAGATATCTATCTGGCCAAGGGCATCGCGCACACCTCGGGGATCGCGAACTTCCTGGTGCTGATCGATGGGCACCTGACCGGCGGTTTCATTTACGCGCGCGCCAAATTCGGTGGCGACGTGATCTATTTGCTGTCGGATTTCGCGCTGGCGCCAAAAAGCCGCGTGTCGAAGCTGATCGCCATGCTGGCGACCTCGGCCGCGGTGATTGACCGGATGGAGGTCAAACTGGTGCAGCGGATCGAGTCCGTCGTCACGACGGCGTTCACCGACAGGCCGGTTTCGATGAAATACCGCGGCATTTTCGAAATTATCGGGCGCAGCCCTGGGATGATCAATTATGCGAGCAAAGTCCGGCGAACGACCCCAGCCGGAGTCTACGCCGAGTGGTTCCAGCGATTTGTTGCAAACGCGCGTTACAAGGGTGCGCCTGTCCGACCTGAAACTACCTGAGAAGAACGCGCGGTTTCTGAAAGGAGCGGCGTTCGCCCAACTTGTCGCCAACATCAGGCGGGATGGGTGCCTGACCAGCTTTCCGCTGGTGAACCGGCAGGGCGAGGACCTTACCGTCGCCTCAGGCAGTCATCGCGTGGCGGCGGCGATGAAAGCGGGCCTGATCGAGCATGACGTGATCGAGATCACCTCGCCGCTGACCCGCGAGCAGTTCGTCGCCCTGCAACTGAGCCACAACGCGATCGTGGGCGAGGATGATCCGAACGTCCTGCGTGCGCTGTACGACGAACTGGGCTTTGAGTGGAAAGAGTACTCCGGCCTGACCGATGATGCCTTCAAGGCCGAAGACCTCGACATGTCGGTGCTGCGCGTCGAGCAGCCGTTCTACGAGGAATTGCACATTTCGTTTTTGCCGGCGGACGCGGCGATCTTTGGCGGTTGGCTCGACAAACTCGGAAAATCGAAGCCGGCGGCACGCATGGTCGGGGCCTATACCGACTTCGGCCGGTTCTTCGAGCAATTGCTCGCCGTGAAACACGCGACCGGCATTCACAACACGGCGGTCGCCCTGCGGCTGATGGCCGAACTGGCGGGGAAGGCACTCGCCGCCGAGGACGCCGCGCGAAGCGAGCAAGCGGATGCAGGGGCGTAAACCAAAGGCGACGGTGCTCAAGCTCGTCACCGGCAACCCGGGGCGGCGCCCGCTCAACGCCAAAGAGGCGAAGCCGCTTGTGGTGATACCGGACCCGCCGGACATGCTGACCGACGAGGCGTTGAAGGAATGGAAGCGGGTCACCGTGCTGCTGGCCGAGGTCGGCCTGATCGCCAAACTCGATCGCGCCGTCATCGCCGGATATTGCATGGCGTGGTCGCGCTGGGTCGAGTGCGAGCGATTGCTGAAAGACACCGGTCTGATCGTGAAGGCGCCGAACGGCTATCCGATGTATTCGCCGTATCTCTCGGCTTCGAACAAAGCACTCGATCAGGTGCGGCAGTTCTCCGAGCAGATCGGCCTGTCGGGTTCGTCACGCTCGCGGATCAAGGTCGACAAACCGAATGATGACGCCGATCCGGCCGAGGCGTTCCTGAGTGGGAGGGCGTAAGCGGCCGAAGCAACCCGCTCTCGATCCCGTCGAAGCGTATGCGAGGGCCGTCGTCGGCAACGAAATCGTCACCGGGCGGCTGGTGCGCCTCGCCTGCGAACGGCACTTGCGCGACCTGGTGGACGGGCCGGCGCGCGGCCTGCGCTGGGATCGGGCGACCGCGCAGCGCGCGATCGACTTCTTCCCCGCGGTGCTGCGGCACAGCAAGGGGCAGTTCGCCAACCAGCCGTTCGAACCGCTCGACTGGCAGGCCTTCGTCCTGGGTTCGATCTTCGGCTGGAAGCTCTGGGTCGAGAGCTTCCAGTCGGAGATCAGACGATTTCGCACCGCGTTCGTTTCGACCGCGCGCAAGAACGGCAAATCCACCCTCGAGGCCGGGATCGGCCTGAAAGCGCTAATCGACGAAAACGAGCCGGGCGCGGAGATTTATTCCGCCGCGACCACCAAGGACCAGGCCCGGATCGTGTTCTCCGAGGCCGAGCGGATGCGGGCGAGATCGCCCGCTCTGCGGCGGCGGATCACGAAAACGACCAACAACCTCGCCGTGCTTTCGACCGCGTCCTGGTTCCGCCCGCTGTCGGCCGACACATCGAGGATGGACGGGTTGAACGTGTTCGTCGCGTTGGTCGACGAACTGCACGAGCATCCCAACGCCGAGGTGATCGAGAAGCTCGACACCGGCATGGGCGCGCGCGTGCAACCGCTGATGTATGAGACCACGACGGCCGGGGTGAGCCGCACCTCGGTCTGTTACCTGCACTGGGATTTTTCGACCAAGGTGCTGGAGGGTGTGATCCCGCTGGTGACCGGCGACCGGTGGTTCGCCTACATCGCGACCATCGACGAAGGCGACGACTGGCAGGACGAACTGGCCTGGCGCAAGGCCAACCCATCGCTCGGTAGCAAGCCCGACAGCCTGCTCAAGATCGACGCCCTGCGGGCCGAGGTGGCGCTCGCGCAATCGATGCCGTCGCGGCAGAACTCGATCCGGCGCCTGCGGTTGAACCAGTGGACCCAGCAGCTTGTCCGCTGGATCCCGATGGACGTTTGGGCCCGCGGGTCGGATCCGATCGAGGCCGAGGCGTTGAAGGGGCGGCGCTGCATCGCCGCGCTGGACCTGGCGCGAGTGAACGATCTTTCGTCGCTGGCGCTGCTGTTTCCGCCGGCCGAGGACGGCGAGCGCTGGAAAGTGCTCTGGCGGCACTGGTGCCCGGGTGACGACATCGAAGAACGGTCGAAGCGCGACCGCGCGCCGTACGCGGTGTGGCGCGACCAGGGGCATTTGATCGCGACCGAGGGCAACACGACAGATTTCAAATTCGTCGAGGCGGAAATCCTGCGCCTGGCGACGATCTACGACATCCAGGAACTGGCGTTCGACCGAACGTTCGCCGGCGAGATTGTCCGCAATTTACAGGATGAGGGGATGACCCTGGTCGAGTTCGGCCAGGGGTTTCTGAGCATGGGTCCGGCCTCGGCCGAATTCATCCGCAAGCTGCTGGCGGGCGAACTGCAGCACGGCGGCGATCCGGTGGCGGACTGGTGCGCGTCGAACGTCACCGTACGCAAAGACCCCGCCGGCAACGAGAAGCCGGACAAGGAGCGCTCAATCGAGCGCATCGATCCCATCGTCGCGCTGATCATGGCGGTGGGCCGGTCGCTGGCGGAACCGCCGGGCATCTACGGCGACGGTCGCGGGCTGCTGATCCTCGGCGGCTGACACAGACACATGGAGAGCGGATTTGAGTGACAAACAGCCGGACGGTGGCGACGCCGCACCGGCGCCTGACGCGCCCACCACGGCGATCGACCTCGCGGCCGAACCAGCCGGGCCGACAACGTCTCCCACGCGCCCTCCGGGTAGGATGGTGAGTGAGTTGCAGGCGATCCGCGACGCGCTGAAAGCCCGGATCTCCGGGGTGCGCGTGCATCTGGCCCACGCACGCAACGGCGATCATCGCGCGACCGTTTCGGCGCTGACGGCGTTGACCGACCTGGTGCGCGAAATGCTTGGCCCGGACAGCCCGTCCGACAGTCTCCGGGGCGCGCTGGCGGATTTGGCGGCAGGCCGCACCGATGATGCCCGGATGGCGCTGGACGCCGCGAGGGCTGTTCTGGCGAGCGGGAGGACGCCGTTCGAGGCCGGGGAGAGCGATGCGATCGTGGCGGTCATCGACGGCGCGTTGCACGCGCTGGGCCTCGCTGACCTCGCCGGTTGTTCCCGCCTGACCGTGACAGCGCTTGATCTGGTCGAGATGGGCGCCTGAACGTGACGACGCTCATCAGCGTCGAGCAGTTCCGTGCGGAATTGCGTGCGAAGCACACACCAACGGGCGGCGTATTCCGGATCAGCATCGAGCCGCCGGCGTTGACCAGCCAGGAGCGGACCCTGCGATTTTGCTACTCCGACGAGTCGGTCGATCGCATGGGCGATACGATCCGCGCCGCCGGGTGGGACATCTCCGATTACGTGCGGAACCCGGTGGCGCTGTGGGCACACGACAGTTCGGCGCCGCCGATTGGCAATGGCAAGAATGTTGGGGTCGAGGGCGCGCGCCTGATGGGCGACATCGAGTTCGCCCCACCCGAGACCTATCTGTTCGCGGACACGATCTACCGCCTGCTGGTCGGCAAATTCCTCCGCGCGGTCAGCGTCGGCTTCATGCCGACCAAACACCTGTTCGTGCAGGACGACCCCGACCGGCCCTGGGGGATCGATTTCCTCGAACAGAGCCTGCTTGAAATCAGCGTCTGTCCGGTACCCGCGAATCCAAACGCGCTGGCCGAGGCGCGACGCAAGGGCATCGACACGCGACCGATGGTGGAATGGGCGGAACGCGTCCTCGACGGCAGTGGTGCCGAAATGAAACGAGTGTTGATAACCCGAGACGAATTGCAGCGTCTGCGGACAGCAGCGAAGGAACCTTCAATGACGGTGAAACCCCGTGGTCCGGGGCAGACACGGCGCGCGCCGGTGCGCCGCGAGGATGGCGCGGGCGAGGACGATCCCACCGCTGGCGGTGCCGTCGTCGGCAATTGCGGACGCGGCCCGGATGACCAATGCGGGATGAAAGACCCTGACGAATGTTCGGTGCACGGCGGGACCGCGGCGGTCACGGACACGGACGAAGACACGAGGCTGCTGGCGGCGCTGCGCCGCCTGGTGCGCCGGGAGACCGGGGCCGATCCAGCCGACGATCCGACGGTGGCGCATGAGGACGCGATCCGCCTCGCGCATAAAAGCCTGCGGACTTCAAAGGCTTTCATCACCGAGGGTATGACGCACCACGCCAAGGCGCTGAGCCTGTTGGACGGCGTCGCCGCGGCGCTCGACACCGACCCGGTGACCGACCCGCCAGCCGACCCGGACCCGGACCCCGCCACGAAAGCGGCGCAACTCTCACGTGCCGCTGAACTGAGGGCGAAGCACAAGCCGACCTGACCGCGGATCGCCACGCGATCTGGACTTTGCTCCCACAATGGGAGCAGCTATAAACCGCCATGCGGATCATCTCTGTGGGCACGCTGAAAGCATTCTGGGATCAGCCGGCTCACCGGGACGCGGAACTGCCGCTGCGAACCTGGGTGCGTGTGGTCAGGCCCGCCCGGTGGGCCGATCCGCCGGCGGTCAAGCAAATGTTCGGAAGCGCGGATATTCTGCGAGGTGGCCGGGTTGTCTTCGACATCGGCGGCAACAAGTACCGCCTCGTCGTGTGGATCAATTACGCATATGGCACTCTCTATGTGCGCTTCATCGGCACGCACCGAGACTACGACAATATCGACGCCCAGACCGTGTGACGACAGGAGGATGTGATGGATGTGCGCCCGATCCGGACCGAGGCCGACTATCAGGAGGCGCTGACCGAGATTGCCTCTTTGATGGACGCCAGCATGGGCTCACCGGCTGGTGACCGGCTCGATGTACTGGCGACACTTGTCGAGGCCTATGAGGCGGTGCATTTCCCGATCGAGGCACCGGACCCAATCAGCGCGATTCTGTTCATGATGGAGCAGAAGGGATTGACCCGGCGTGACCTGGAACCGGCGATCGGCAGCCGGGCACGGGTGGCCGAGGTGCTCAATCGGCGCCGCGCATTGACCTTGCCAATGATCCGCGCGTTGAGCCGTGCTCTCGATATCCCCGCGGATATGCTGATACAGCCCTATGAGTTGAGTGGGCCGATTCAGGAGAAGCTCCCCGCGAGTTCTCCAATCTCTGCTTAAGGGGGGTTCCAAGGGTGTCGGCTCGGCCCGCGAGGCCGTGCCGTTCAATCTCGCCGATAGCTCAAACGCGAACAGGACTCGTTAAACGGCCGCCTCATCGGGCAGCAGATCGTCCACACCGACTCCCAGCCACCTGACGAGCCGTTGCCTGACCGAGACTGACCCTTCCCTTTGGCCGCTTTCCAGTTGGGCCAGATAGGGCTGAGATACACCGGCCAGTTGGGCCAAATCCGTCTGCGTAAACCCGCGATGCTTGCGCCAGAACGCCAGCGGTGTTGTCGCCGCCAGATAGGCATCGACATCATCGTCGGACAACGTTTGCAGCGTGCCAGCGGCAATGGCCCGCATGGCGGTCTCGGCATCGCGCGCGTCGATCAGGTCCTGATATTCTTCCTCGGTCATCGTCACCAGGAGCTCTCGGCCGGGCGAGATCATTGTCCGAATGATCATACCCTAAGTCCCTTCGTAACGAAAACCGGCCCTGTCAACATGGCCTTGCCGGCCGTAGGGCACGCCACATAATTTCAAAGGATACCAAATTACGTGAGCACACTTTTGTCGCTCCGCCGCGCCCTGGGCGACGCGGTGGATTCACTTCCCGCGCTCGCCGGTTCCCCGGCCTTCGCGGCCAGGGAAAAAGAGGTCGAGGACCTGGTTCGCACGATCGGCGAACTGGAGCGGGCAGAAAAGCTCGCGGCTGGTCTGGCGCGGCCGATCGGTGGCGGGCCGGGCGTGGACGTGTCCGATATAAACCCGTCGCAGCGCACCCTCTCGCAGATCAGGGCGATGGATCCGCGTCCCGCACAGCTGCGGGATTTCAGCGATTACCTCGGCCTCGCCCGCAAGGGACTGGATTTCACGCCACGCGCCGACGCGCAGTTCCGCAGCTTCGGCGAGCAGCTTCAATCGATCTTCAAGCACTACGCCAGCAAAGGCAGCGAGCATGATCCGCGGCTGGTGCGCGCGCCGACCGGTGCCGGCGAGGTCGATCCGACCGGCGGCGGCTTCCTGGTGCAGGTCGATTTCGCGGCGGCGATCTTCATGCTGGCGCACGACATGGGCGAAATCCTGAAGCGGGTAAACAAAATCCCGATCAGCGCCAACGCCAACGGGCTCAAGATTCCGGGCGTCGACGAAACCAGTCGGGCCACCGGCAGCCGCTGGGGTGGTGTGTCGTCAAGCTGGGTTGGCGAGGGAACCGCCGTCACCCCGTCGAAGCCGAAGTTCCGCACCATCGAGTTTGACCTGAAAAAGCTGATGTCGGTCATGTACACGTCCGACGAACTGTTGCAGGACTCGACCGCGTTGACCGCCATCGCCGGACAGGCGTTCTCGGAAGAAGTCATGTTCATGACCGAGGACGCGATCGTCGAAGGCACCGGCGCCGGCATGCCGCTTGGCTACATGAAATGCCCGGCGCTGATCACCATCCCGATCCAGACCGGGCAGGCCTCCAAGACGATCGTCAAGGAAAACATCGACAATATGTGGGCGCGGCTGTGGGCGCGCTCAATGAAGAATGCCTGCTGGTTCATCAATCAGGACATCCTGCCGCAACTGAATGCGATGAACCAGGCGGTCGGCACCGGCGGCCAGCTGGTTTACCTGCCGCCCGGCGGTCTCTCGGCCACGCCGTTCGCGACACTGTATGGCCGCGAGATTGTCTGGACGGAATACAACTCGACGCTCGGGACCACGGGCGACATCGTGCTTGCGGACATGAGCCAGTACACCCTGGTCGACAAGAACGGGGTTCAGGCCGCGACCTCCATGCACGTCGCGTTCCTGACCGATGAGCAGGTGTTCCGCATCACATACCGCGTTGACGGCAAGCCGATGTGGTCGGTGCCGCTGACTCCGTTCAAGGGCAGCAACACCAAGAGCCCCTTCATCGCTTTGGCATCTCGTTAAGAGCCGCCACGACTTTTCCTCCCATTCAAATTCAATCCGCTTATTGAGCGGCCAGGAGTTTCAGACGATGGCTCGGCAATACTCGATGCCTTATCAATTCCCGCCGGTCTGCCTGCTGCCTCCGGCGGCCGACGCGGGCGGCCGGACCAGTACCTTTCGCGACCTCGCCAATGCACTCAAAGCCTGGATCGTGGTGCACGTGAACCAGGGCAATGCCGCGCCGGTCACGCTGTCGATCCTCCAAGGCCAGGACGTGCTCGGCACCGGCTCTACGGCGGCTGGTGTGATGCCGATCTGGCTCACGGCGGCGACCGCGACCAGCGACACGCTGGCGGTGCAGACGCCGGCGGCGAGCTTCACCACTTCGGCGGCACTGGCGGACAAAATCGTGATCTTCGAGATCACGCCGGAAATGTGTCTCAACGTGACCGGCGGCTTCCACACCATCGCGATCGAGACCAGCGCGTCGAACGCCGCGAACATCACCGAGGCGGAACTGTTCATGATCGGGTCCTACCAGGGTGGCTCGGAGCCTTCGTCCTACGTTTAACCAGGGCGGGAGGCCTGAATGACTACCACTTCAAAGTTTCACGCCGGACGGCTGGAAATGTTCGATAACGCGACGTTTGAGTATGTGCTGCCGGTCGCGCCAATCGTGTTTTACGAAGACTTTCTCGGGCAGGCCTATGTCGCGGTTCCCGCGGCCGGCGCCGCCGTTGATGGCTGTCCCTTCGTCAAGAAGGTCGTCGGCGCGGGGCCGCCCACGCTGGCCGGCGTCGCCAACGCGATCGGCGGCCAGGTTGCCTGCGCCCTGACGGCGACCAGCGAGAAAGAGGATTGCGTCCTCTATTTCGGGGACAACCAGGGGTTGGACTGCACCAAAGGCCTGATCTTCGAGACACGCGTTCAACTTTCTGTGACGCCGAGTGCCGCGGGCGTGCAGGCGGTCTGGGGCGTCGCCTCGGCCTGGATCGACGGGCCGCAGAATAACACCTGCTATCTGGAATTCAGCGCGCAGGCGTCCGGCGCCGTGCTGGTCACCGCGTTCGACG
>CALFNB010000388.1 GCA_937902425.1 uncultured Acetobacteraceae bacterium
GAAACCGGACGCCGAATGCGGGCGTGACCCGAACCTCCCAGCCGTCATGACAGGCATCACCACAGGATTTGTTCAAAATCGTACCGTAACGCGGTTTGGTGGTCACGTCGCCCTCAGCAGCGATGCCGAGGAGGGTTTTAAACGGAAAATTCCGATGATTTCCCACCTGGAGCTATCTGGATGCGCAAACGGCCGATATTGGAATCCGCTGAATTTGTTCACGTATCGGCTTACCGTACGATTTTGGACAAATCGTGTGGTGACGCCTGGTACGGCTCGGCACGGTTTACTCCTCCTCGTCATTCTCGGGCCCGACCCGAGACTCGCTGTCAGCACGCACGGCATCGGCTCGGGTCAATTTTCGACGACCGGGGGTCGCGACTGATGTTCGGGCCAGGCCCGAGCATGACGGCGGGGAGGCAATTTGAACCCTGCTCAAACCTTACCTTGACGCCTGTGCGGCTCGTCTGGGCGACCTGGCGCGGTACGGTGCTGGTCCGGACGAGGCGCTACCGCTCGATCTTCACGTACTCGAAATCACCCGGCTGGTTGTCGATGCCGTGCCGCGGCGGGGCGATCCAGGAGGCGAACGCACCGCGTCCACGCTCCGGCCGCATCAGGCTGGCGATGAACAGGTTGTCGTCCGGCGATGGAAGCATGGCTTGCTTCCCCGCCTCCCACGCTTCGCGGGTCACGACGCGACCGTCGGTATCGGCGTGGACGGCGGCGAACTCGCCGATACGGCGGTTGAAGGCGACATGCGGCAGAGTAATGCGGAAATCGATGCCGTACTCGGCGAACACCCGGTTCCAGCGGTTCACACCGGCGGCGGCGTCGGCCACGTAGTCGTCGCGCAACCGCATGTTCAGCGCTGACAAGGCCGGCACCGCCTCATTCACGATGACGCCATCGCGCGGGCGGAGGACAGGATACGTCGCGTTGATCAGTTGGTGGTCATCGGTCAGCCGGTCTTCCTGGTATCGCCCCTTCAATCCGGCATTGAAAGCATTCGCGGCATTGGTGCTTATTTCATTGCCGAACAGATCGAGCGTGAGGGAGAAATGCAGATTGGCCTTTTTCTGTAACGTTGGCAGATCGATCACGCCCAGGGCACGTACCCGGTCGACGTCGTACGGATCAGAGATGCCGGCCGCTTTCATTGCCTCACAGGTGCGCTGGATGGTGCGGGCCACGCCGGTTTCACCCACGAACATGTGGTGGGCTTCCTCGGTCAGCATGAAGCGGCAGGTGCGGGACAGCGGATCGAAGCCCGACTGCGCCAGCGCGGCGAGCTGCATCTTGCCGTCGCGATCGGTGAAGAAGGTGAACATGAAGAACGACAGCCAGTCCGGCGTCCGTTCGTTGAAGGCACCCAGCATGCGGGGGGAATCGGGGTCGCCGGAGCGGCGCTTCAGCAGTTCCTCGGCCTCCTCGCGGCCATCGCGGCCAAAGTATTTCTGCAGCAGGTAGACCATGGCCCAGAGATGGCGGCCTTCCTCGACATTCACCTGGAACAGGTTGCGCAGATCGTAGAGCGACGGAGCGGTGGCGCCGAGATGGCGTTGTTGTTCCACGCTGGCCGGTTCGGTGTCGCCCTGAATGACCAGCAGGCGGCGCAGCATGGCCCGGTATTCGCCGGGTACCTCCTGCCAGGCGGGCTCGCCCTTGTGGGCGCCGAACGGGATGGTGCGGTTTTCGACACCGGGCGCCAGCAGAATGCCCCATCGGTATTCCGGCATGCGGACGAAATCGAATTTCGCCCAGTTGTCGCTGCCGACACCGACGGCGGTGCGCAGAAAAACCGGGCTGTTCTGGAACCCCTCGGGCCCCATCGTCTTCCACCAGTCGATATAGCCCGGATGCCAGGTCTCCAGCGCCTTGCGGACACGCAGGTCATCGGCGAGCCCGACGTTGTTAGGGATCAGCCCGTCATAATCGATGGGGACACCATTGGGGGCGATACCGTCGGGCATGGAGGCAACTCCCGTGGTTCAGATCCTGGCGGGGTCGAAGGTCGGCCGCTCGCCGGTGCCGTAGCGCTTCAGCGAGCCGTTGTCACCCACCGCGTTGGGCCGCTGGAAGATCCAGTTCTGCCACGCGGTCAGCCGGCCGAAGATACGCGTCTCCATGGTCTCGGGGCCAGCGAAACGCAGATTGGCTTCCAGCCCGGTCAGCGCGTCGGGGGAGAATGACGCGCGTTCCTCCAGCAGCAGCCTGACCTCGTCGTCCCAGTCGGTGTCGTCATAGGCGGCGGTGATCAGGCCAAGTTCGTCGGCGACGTCGGCGTCGAGTGCGTCGCCGATACGGGCGCGCGCCTTGTCGACGCTGTCCGGCTCGCCGAGGAAGCGTGTCGCGAGGCGCGTGAGATCGTTGCCCATCGGCAGCGGACCGAAGTTGAGCGGCGACAGATGCAGCGTCGCGGTGTCCATGCGCATCGCCGCGCGGTCGGCGGCGAACACCAGCTCGGCGAGGCTTCCCGCGAAGCAGGACCCTTCCTCTATCAGCGTGATGAGGCTGCGGGCGGTCATATCCACGCGCTTGAACACGCGCTTCAACAACAGCGTGATTTCTCTGACCAGCCAGTCCCGCGCGTGCCCGGTCAGCAGCGCATCGACGGCGAGCACGCGTTTCGGATCGCCCGCGCTACGAAACACCAACAGCCCGAGGTCGGGTTCGTTCAGGCGCAAATGCAGCAGCGCATCGTCCAGTTCCCGCGCCATCGCCAGCGGCCAGAACGTGTCACCAGCCGCATGAATTCCGGCGAGGTCCGCGGGAACGTTGTCCGGTCCGAGCACCGTGATCGTCGCGCGCCGTCCTGGGCGGTCCAGGGCGACACGCACCAGCGGATAATGCAGCGTGGCGGATGTGATTTCGCGGCGCAAAGGGGTCAGGCTGATACCTTTGGCGGGTGGCCGATGCGCCATCGCCGCCGCGCGTTCCCGAACTGTCTGATCCCACGCCGAGGGCGGAACGATTTCATCCACCAGCCGCCACTCGACGGCGCGTTTGCCGCGCACGCCTTCCTCCGTCGTGCAGAACACGTCGGCGCGGTCTCGCCGCACTTTGCGCTTGTCGGTCAGCCGCGTCAGTCCGCCGGTGCCCGGCAGCACCGCGAGCAAGGGCAGTTCCGGTAACGAAACCGCCGAGCGCCGGTCGTCGATCAGCATCAGATGATCCGCCGTCAGCGCGAGTTCGTAACCGCCGCCCGCCGCACCGCCGCTGATCGCCGCGAGGTAGTGCTGGTCCGAATTGGCGCAGGCGTCCTCGATCGCCAGTCTCGTTTCGTTGGTGAATTTACAGAAGTTTACCTTGTGGCCATGGCTGGCCTTGGCGAGCATGCGGATATTGGCGCCGGCGCAAAACACCGCGGCGTTGCCCGAGCGCAAGATCACCGCGCCAACTTCCGGATGCTCGAAACGAAGCCGCGTGACCGCGTCGGCCAGTTCAATATCAACGCCGAGGTCGTAAGAATTGAGCTTGAGTTCGTAACCGCCAAGCAACGGCGAGGCGGGATCGACGTCCATGGTAAGGGTCGCCACCGGTCCGTCGAACGACAGTTTCCAGTGGCGGTAGCGGGACGGGTCGGTCTGGAAATCGATCATGTCCGGTGGTCCGTGAGGTTGGTGCGCGCGAACGCGGCGATCGCCGCCAGAGTGGTCTGTTTCGCTTCCAGATGCGGCGCATGGCTGGCGCCTTGGATCAGCCTTGTCTCGAGCGGCGATCGGACCGTGCGCTCCAGGACCTTGAGTTGGGCCGCGGTCCCGTATGGATCATCCGCGCCCTGCAGCGCCAGCACCGGCACCGCGATATTGGGCAGGTATTCGGTGATGTCAAAGTCGCGAAACCGCGGATCGAGCCAGGCATCGTTCCAGCCACGGAACGCATTGTCAACATCGGCGTGATAACGCGCCAAACGTGATCGAAGATCGGTGGTTTCGTACTCGGAGCGAATGTGCGCGATGCTGGCGATATTCGGGTCCTCAACGAAGAAATGCGCCGCGATCAGCACGATGCCGACTATTCTCGGGTCGCGAATGGCACCGGCGTGGATCGTCGCGATCGAACCGCCATCGGAATGTCCGATCAGAATGGCGCGGGTGATCCCGGCGGCATCCAGTACGCGCGGCAGTACTTGCAATGCCTCGTCATGCATATAGGTCATCGGCCTCGGCACCGTCACCGGGTCGGACTGCCCGTACCCGAAACGAGAATACGCGAAGACGCCGCATCCGGTTTCCGCCGCGAGGCGTTCCGGCACGTCGCGCCAAAGTGCGACACAGCCGAGTCCTTCATGCAGGAGAACCAGTGTTGGGGCGTCGACGGCGTTGGGGCCCAACCAGGCGGATTCCAGGCGGCGGCCATCCAGAAAGAGTGCACCGGGCGTCATGTTCCGAATCGCCGCGGTGACCTGTGATGACAGGCACCAAAGCAAAAAGCATTACCACAGAGACACAGAGACACAGAGACGAACAGTCGTTGAACAGCTGTCCGCGTCTCGGTGTCTCTGTGTCTCTGTGATAATGCCTGGCTTTCGGCGCCGCCAATCAAAGCGCGGGCGATGGCGCGTGGACCGCGAACCGACTCGCCACGCGTATGCCGTGACGTTGTTTTCCTTTTCAGGACATCCGCGGCCCGACCGAGCGGCGACGACCGTCCCGGATGAGGCCCGCGGTCCGAAGCAAGCACACTCCACATCATACGTCACGCAACCGGAAGCGTTGGATCTTCCCTGTCGCGGTCTTCGGCAATCCATCGACGAACTCGATCCACCGGGGATATTTCCAGACGCCGACGCGCTGCTTCACGTGTTCCTTCAGTTCATCGCTCAGCGCGGCGTGATCCGCCACGGCAGCGTTCAGCACGACAAACGCCCGCGGTTTCGTCAGGCCATCGCGATCTTCCTTGCCGACGACAGCCGCCTCCAACACCGCGGGGTGGGCGATCAGCGCTTCTTCGACCTCGAACGGGGAGACCCAGATACCACCGACTTTCAGCATCTCGTCGCGGCGCCCGAGGAAGCGGAAATAGCCCGCGGCATCGCACGTATAAGTGTCGCCCGTGTAGGTCCACTCGCCGCGAAATGTTCGCCGCGATTTTTCCCGCTGGTTCCAGTAGCCGTCGGCGGCGCTGGGGCCTTTGACCACGAGTTCACCCGACTCGCCGTGCGGCGCCGGCCGGTCGTGTTCGTCCACCACCATGGCCGCGTAACCTGGCACGGGTTTGCCGCTCGTCCCGTACTTCACGTCGTCCGCCCGGTTGCTGATGAAAATATGCAGCATTTCGGTGGAACCGATGCCGTCCAGGATGTCCACGCCGACCAGGCGCTTCCAGCGGACACCGATGTCCTCGGGCAGCGCCTCGCCGGCGGAGATGCAGCGCCGCAACCGGTCCGAGCCGGCCTTGGGCCCGATCGTCGGATTGGACAGCAGCGACGCGTACAGGGTTGGCACCCCGGCGAAGATGGTTGGCTGACAGCGGCGCATCGTGTCCAGCACCGCATCCGGTGTCGGCCGGTCCGGCAGCAGCACGGCGCGCGCGCCAACCGCCATGGGGAAGGTCATCGAGTTGCCAAGCCCGTACGCGTGAAAGGCCTTTGCCGCGGAAAACATCACGTCTCCGGCGGTGATCCGCAGCACCTGATCGCCGTACGTCTCCGCTGTCGCGCGCGGACTGCCATGCACATGCCGCACGCCTTTGGGCGCGCCGGTCGAACCGGAGGAATACAGCCAGAACGCCACCTCATCCGGCGAGGCAGCGACGGTTGGTGTTACAGGGTCGCCGCCGGCGAGGAAATCGGCGAACCCAACGGCGCGCGGATCGTCCATCGGATCCGGCGCCGAACCATCTGGCCCGGCAACGATAATTTTGCGCAACGACGTGGCACCGCGGAGCACCGTCAGCAGTCCCGCCAACAGCGGCGCGGAGACGACGACCGCCTCCGCCCGGCTGTCCTCCAGCACATAACGCACAAGGTCCGATGTCAGGAGCGTGTTGATCGGCACCGGAATGACCCCGGCTCGCAGCGCGCCCCAGAACACGACGGGGAAATCCACCGTGTCCAGCATCAGCATCACCAGCCGGCGTTCCCGTGCGATCCCACTCTGGGCCAGCGCACCCGCGAACCGCCGTGTTGCCTCGGCGAGGCCGGCGCGGGTCAGCGACCGCCAGGGGTCATCGAACGCCACCCCGGACGCGTCGCCCTCCCGGACGTGCCGGTCAACGAACCAATCGACGGCGTTGCCGTCTGGTGCGGTCATCTCGTCACTCCTCACTCCGTGCGTCGCGGGTCCATTCGCCCTTTACCGCGATCTACGGGCCGGGGGGAAAGCAGCGCGGAGGCCTGGTCGAGAAATCGGCGCGCATCGCCGATCGCGGTTTTCGCCTCATCATCCATGATCATCGCATCCGGGTCGGTGCCGTAATCCGCCACCGATTTCATGTCGTAGCCGGTGCGGAGGAATTGCCAGATCTGACGGTCCGTACCAGGCATACCCTTGACGATGCGGGCGAATTCCGCGTGGACACCTTGGTGCGTTTTCACGACACGGCCTGACTGATGGAAGATCACGGCCTGAGCCCGGTGAAACGCGGCCAGATACGATGCCCGACCAGCTTCCTCGGGCCAGCCGTGTTGTCGCATGCCTTCGGCTTTCGTCAGGAACGATCTGGCCAACGCCAGGAACCGTTCAACCTCCTGGCTCATAAGTCGATGCCGTCTTCGCGGATTTCATGCATGATCGGCGTGCGCTCGCGCCAGGCGCCCGCACGCATCGGCATGGCGTGCACAGTCTTGAATTCGCCGAACAGAATGGCCGCGCTGAGGGTGCCGAGCCGTTTCCGCTCGGCGGCCATATCCGTCACGTCCCGCGGAAAAACCGCGATATCGTAGTCAGAATCCTCTCGTGCGTCGCCGCGCGCGCGGGAGCCGAACAGTACGACCCGCTCGATCCGGTCCCCGTACAACTGGTTCAGGGCCGATCGGACCTGGACCAGGATTGGATCGTCGATCAGTGTCGCGGTCATCCTACCGAACCTCCAGAGCCACTATAGCACAATCACGTCTCCTTTCGGGCATTTGACCGATACAATGTTGCTCACGTCCCCGATAGAGATGTCGCCGGGACGTTCGGAACAGCGTGCGACGATGGTGATCCGGATGAACGGTCGGGAGCTTACCCGGCTGCGTTTGGTGACCGATCGACCTACATGCGGAATTCCAGCCATGGCCTTTATTAAGCATTTGTTAGGTATTTTGTCAGACAATTGATCGTCCTGTCGTTGGAGATGACCGATGTCACGCCCTGGCTTTGTCACCGCACTCATGATCTTGCTCACAGTCAGTTCATTCGCCCATGCCGAAACCATCGCCATCCACGGGTCTTCCACCGTGTCCGGCATGGTCCTGACGCCGCACAAAGCAGACATCGAGCGTATCTCGGGTCAGACTTTGGACATTGTCGGCAACGGCTCGGGACGCGGTCTCGCCGACCTCGTCGCCGGCAAAGCCGACATGGCCGCGATTTCCGCCCCGCTGGACGCGGAGATCGCCGCGTCCAACGCCAAGACGCCCGGCAGTCTCGATCCCGCCAAACTTGTGGGGGTCCAGATCGGTGAAGCGCGGGCGGCGTTCGTGGTCCACGCCTCGAACTCTGTCACGGCGCTGACCCTCGCGCAGATCGCTGACATTCTGTCGGGTAAGACCACGAAATGGAGCGAAGTCGGCGGCGCCGATCAGCCGATCGTCGTTGTGGCCGCCGGCCGAGGCGACGGTGTCCGCTCGGTCGTGGAAGGCCGGCTACTGGGCGGCGCGTCGCTGCTGGCCCAGGTGCGGGAGGTATCGAACGCGCCCCAGGTGGCTCAGGTGACGTCGCAATTGCCAAATGCTTTCGGTGTGCTTCCTTCCTACGCGGTGCGCGCCGGTGTCGTCGCCGTCAAGACCGACCAGTCGGTTGGCCAGCCGTTGATCCTGGTCACCATTGGCGCCGCCTCGCCGGCCGCGACACGGGTTATCGAAGCGGCGAAGACCATCCTTGAACAGTAATGACATGTGGCGATTTCCCGTTCCGGCGGAAACTGTTGAGGGCAGTATCATGATTGGCCGATGGCGAAGTATCGCGGCGAAGCTTTACGTGCTGGTGGGACTTGTCATCGTTTCGCTGGCGGTGCTGATCGTGATCGCCTTGCATGCCTCGGGGCAGATGGGCCTCGCCGGGGCCGGACTCTGGCGAGGCGTGCAAGGCGTCAGCAAGGCAGATCGGATCGAGATACTTTGGGAGCGGGCACGCGGGCTGGCCGCGCGTGCGCCCGCCGAACTCGACCTTGCCCGTCAGCAGCAGTTTCATGCCAATTTCAATGAAGCGCTCGCGGAAATCCATGCGACCGTCGCTGACCAGGCGCGAGATGACGACGCGGCGTCGCGGGCGCTGGCCGCGGCCGTGGATGCCAGCGTCACCGTCGCGGCGAAGGCCGCTGACGAGGTGTTCAGGCTGGCGGCGAACTTCGTTCAGGACGACGCGGTCGCGGTTCTGAATGGGAATTTCGCGACGGCTGACGCGGAGATCGGACGCCGGCTTGGTGCGCTGACCGCGTACCAGAAGAACGCGGCGGAGGAGGAATTCGCTCAACTCAACGGCGCGCGGCTCGCGATGTCATGGATGATCGGGGCCGCGGGGGCACTCGCTGTCGCGATGGTCGGAACGATCGGCACGCTTCTGGCGCGCGGCATTTCGGGTCGCGTCCAACGCCTGACCGGCGTGATGCGCGGCCTGGCAGGCGGGGACCTGACGGTCGGTATACCGAGCGCTGGCGATCGTGACGAAATCGGCCACATGGCGCGCGCGGTTGAGGTCTTCAAGCAAAACGCCGTCACAACTGAACGCCTGACCGCGGAGCAGCAAGCGACCCGGGCCGCCAAGGAGCGGCGGCAAGCGGTGATCGGGCGACTGACCGAGGATTTCGGTACCTCGGTCTCCGGCGTCATGGCCGCGCTCGCCGCCTCAACCAACGCCATGGTCAAATCGGCTGATACGATGTCGGTCGCGGCTGACGGCGCGCATGGCCATGCGACAGGTACCGCCGAGCGTGCCGTGAAATCGTCACGAGACCTGACCTCGATCGCGGCGGCAATCGAGCAGATGACCGCGAGCGTGGATGAGATCACGCGGCAGATCACAGCGGCGGCGAATGTGGCGCGTTCAGCGAGCGAGCGGACAGCAACCAACAACGACATGATGCGAGGATTGGGCGCGGCGGCGACGCGGATCGGCAACGCGATCCAGATGATCGACGGCATCGCGGCCCAGACCAATCTACTCGCGCTGAACGCCACTATAGAGGCCGCCCGCGCTGGCGATGCCGGTAAGGGATTCGCGGTCGTCGCGGGAGAGGTGAAGGCACTGGCTCGGCAGACCGCCAGTGTTACCGCCGAGATCGCCACCCAGATCAAGGCGATAGGGAGCGCCGTCGATGGTGCGATCCTGGCGATGACTGAGATCGGGTCGATCATCGGTGGGATCAACACGGTGACAGCCGCGATCGCGGCCGCGGCGGAGCAGCAGGGCGCTACCACGCGTGAGATCGGGTCAAATGTGCAGACTGTATCGATCGCGACGAGCCAGGCGGCGTATGCCATGACGGAGGTGGTTGATGCGACCGTCAAGGCCAACAATGTCAGCCGCGTCGTGATGGACGGTGTCGCGAATATCGGGCGCGAGGCGAGTTCATTGCGCACCGAAATTGATCAGTTTCTGGTCGCGGTGCGTAACGACAGCGGTGATCCGCGGGGTCACGAGCGGGTTCCCGGCAACGGCGCGTTGGTCACGGTGCGAGTGGACGGCCTGCGAGGCGAACCAGCGCGCCTGAATGACCTGTCGTTATCCGGGGCGGCCGTGCTCGGCGAGTGGCAGCTCGCGGCGGGTCGGGAGATCGAACTCGACTTGCCGAACGGCGGCGGTCTGGTGCCTGGACGCGTGGTGCGATGTGACGCCGGCATACTCGCGGTGATCTTTCGGCAGGACCCGGCAACCGCCGATCGCGTCGGCCGTGCCATTGAGGGGCTGGTCAATCACATGGCAGCTGCCTGACATCGCGATAATATATCGGAAGTTCCCCTGGTGCCCCTTAAGGCATCCCGGGCGTCGCAAGATGTAACGACAAGATCCGGCGGTTACTTCTCCCGCCATCCAGCAAAGCGCGGGGTACCGGACGCAAATTCAGGCCAATGAAACTACCAGGTCGCCAGTCCCGCAAGTCAGTCTGACAGCAGGTCAGCTCAGGCCTCACGCGGTGGTCCGGACCCAGCGCGAAAGCGCGCGGAGCGAAATCGCCTCGGCCCTGGCGCGCGACACCGCGCCGGTCACCTGGCGGGTCGGCGTTGGACGCGGCAATGCGCGATTTGCCTCTGTTGTGCAAGGGAAACGACTTTCCGCAGACTGACATCGCGATCGCCTGAGTGCTCGCGGGTGGGGTAACCATCAATTTCCGGGGTGCGCGCGACGCTGGCGACGCTCGGTCCTCAAATCGTGAGGTGACCCCGCTCAGGCGGTCCGCGTCTCAGTTTGGCGGCTGGTGGCGCATCTGTTGAGTCCAGCCGATTCAGCAGGCAATATGACCACACTATCGCAGCATGGCGCCAAGAACTTCGACCGAGATTATCTTCCGAATGCGGCTTTTATCGTCTGAATCGCAGCCGCGGTCCTGGCCCACGCCGCGATATGAATCGGAGTCATCATGTCAAACCGGGGCAGAGGCAGTATCTTTTCACATCCACCTAAACGTAAGGCTATAGCTACGATATTTGAGCAATTGGTTTGCCACAGGTCAAAGTGATTGGTTTTTGGGTTATTTTCGAACGTATATGGAATTGCAAAGCCATTATCGGCGACCCGAACCCACCAGCCATGAATAACGTCTTCGGCAAGTCCAGATATTTCCTGGTCGACGGAGGGGAGGGAGCCTTCTGCCTGCAGATCCTGTTCTAACGTCTGAACGCCGAAGCTACCGGAGCGGAAGTTGCTATCGACGTTCTCATCAGGCCACCAGCTAATGTAGGTTCCGTCGCGCAGGCCAGAGCAGCATGCCCCACGTTCTCGATCGAACTTAACGCTTTCTGTCTGGCTTCGCTGCTCGACTTAGGAAAATGGCCTTCTGGCGTTTTCAAAGTTGGAAGCCAGACGAGAACTGTTGCCATGTTGACTCTCCTTTCGACCGCTTAACACAAGCCTGACCTGGATCCCATAGGTTCCAGCGTATGCAGCCACGACAACTCCGTACGTGATTCGCTGAAACGCGCCATCAACCGCTCCTGCTCCCACGCCAATCAGACCTGGAATCCCCATGGAGGAGGCGGCGAGGGCGAGACAACGACATACGCGGTCATGATTGGAGAGTTGCCCATTTTGGGAGCATGGACAATCCTCTGAGCTCGACTTTCCGCAATTTTTCCGACGAAGTTTTCCACCTGTACACACGACTTTTCCACGTGGTCGGAATTTCTCGCTCTCGGTCCAATGCCGGGACATGCATAAATCCCAGGGCGAACCCGAGCATCGACTCGGTGGCGCGACGGGCTACCACCTGTTGCCATCAGGGATATTTGTCGGGTAGAGGCTTGCCCATTCCACCCCGAAAATTGCGGAAAGTCGAGCTGAGAACCGTGCTCTTCCGCCCGGTGGTGTTGGAGTTGGTCCGGAAATGGGTAAGCTACCGGACGAAAATTCGGCCCAGGTCCAATACCGGACCGCGAACCCGGCAACTCGGTCTGGCAGACTGGGACATTCGCGGCGCGTGCGAACCGAAGGCGTCGCCACCCATTCCGGTAACGCCCAGCGGCGCAATACCCCCCGCCGGCGACCGGTCCCCCTGGTTTTCCGCACCTCCCACAGAATAAGAACGCGCAACGCCACCGGGTGGGCC
>CALFNB010000389.1 GCA_937902425.1 uncultured Acetobacteraceae bacterium
CGGGACCCGTATTCATGCCGCGCGACATGGCGGCCGGATCCAATTTCTGGAAGCCGGCCGGCGCCTCGAACAACGAGGCGGGCTGGTCGCCGTAAGTGACCTTCATGGCCTCCAGTTCGCGGCGGCGATTCGGGTCTTCGTTCCTGGCACGCAGCAGAACACCGTCATCCGTCAGACAGACCTGACCTTTGCGATCGCTGATCCTGGCCTCGTACGTCGTGCATGCAAGGCCCGCGACCGTGTCGGTTCCGGTCTTGGTATACGCGGCGTTCGCGGCCTGGAACATCGCTGTCATGCCCGGGTCGGCCGGCTGTTCCATGTACAGTCGCCGCTCCGTCATGACCACGGTCATCCGACCGGCATCGATATCAAGGATCGCGTAGCCGCGGCCGTTGGGGCCATCGATGCGGATCCGGCCGCTTCTGCTGGCGAACCGCATCGTGACCTCGCGGCCAGGCTCAGCCGCCGGCCCTTGCGGCGTCCCGCTTGAGCGATACTCCACCGCGACATCTCGGTTGGGCCTGACCAGCGGCCGGTCCTCCGCCAGGGCCGGTGCGACGGCGACCGCGAGCATGGCCAGAAACAGCAACATCCGCCGCATTGTCATTCTCCTTACCCCGGGATCGTACCACCCCCGAATCGCGGTGCCCACAAATCGCGGGTAACAATTCACAACCGGGTGGAATGTGGAGACGAACATGACGGATCCAGCGCGGATTGGCATCGATGTCGGTGAAAAAGTTCCGTTGGAAGCCGCCATAGCCTGGGCGGCCCGGCACGGCGTGCAAATCATCGATGTGCAACTCGACGGCGGCGACAACGCGTTCACACGGATCCACGCCTCGCGCGCCAGCCGGATCCGCGGCCAATGTGAGCGGGACGGCATCCGCCTTGGCCTGCACACGGCGTCCGCGGTCAACGTCGCCGAATACGCGCCGCTGGTTGGCGACGCGGTCGATGCGTACCTGAAGGCCTATGTCGATACCGCCGCCACACTTGGCGCCGGGTGGATCGTCGTGCACGCGGGCTATCATTTCAGTTCGCATGTGACCCGCCGCATGGAAGCCGGACTTGACCGCCTGCGCCGCGTCATCGCGTACGCCGAAACGAAAAACACCCGCCTGCTGCTGGAGAACCTGAACAAGGAACCGCCCGACGCCGAGGTCCACTATCTGGCGCACACGGTCGAGGAGTGGCGCTGGTACTACGAAAAGCTCCAGTCGCCCGCTTTCGCATTATCGTTCACCGCGAATCATGCGCATCTGGTTCCGGAAGGGGTCGACGGGTTCCTCACGGCGGTGCCGCTGGACCGCGTGGCCGAGGTACGGCTGGCCGATTGCTTCCGCTGTGGCAAGGAGGAGCATTTGCTTCCCGGCCAGGGAGATTTCGACTTTCCCGGATTGTTTCGCGCGCTTGAGGCACGCGGCTACCAAGGTCATTTCACGAACGCCTTTGGCTCGCTTGACGATATGTTGCTGGCGCGGACCAAATTCGCCGCGATGACCTGAGCTGTATCGCCGGCTCGCCCGCCGCCCGACCCGGATGCACCGGCCCCTGATGATCCGGCCCGACGAGCCGGTCATGACAGCGTTCGGCGGTTGACCGGCTTAGGCCACGGGCCGGTTCGCCGAGAGCCACTCCAGCAGCTTACTCGTCAGCGCGGCCAAGGTCAGCGGCTTCGACAATTGGTCGTTCATCCCCGCCGCGAGACATTCCGCGCGGCTTCCGTCCATCGCATGCGCGGTCAGGGCCACGATCGGCGTGGAGCGGCCCAACATCGCCTCGACCTGGCGGATCGCCGCGGTGGCCTGATACCCGTCCATTTCGGGCATCTGACAATCCATGAGGACCAGGTCGTATATCCCCTCTCGGTAGGTCGCCACGGCCCGCACACCGTTGACGGCCGTACAAACCTCACACCCAAGAGTCTCCAGCAGTGCCTGGGTCACGCGGAGATTGGCCGGGTTGTCCTCGACCAGCAAAATCCGCACGGATGAGCGTCCCGCCTCCCGCAGCATCTCCTGAAATTCCCGGCCGGCAGCGGTGACCATGCGCGGGCGGGCGGCCAATGGTACTGGCGGCGGCGGCGGCGGCGCGGCCGGCGACAGAGGTTGCCTGGGTGCGGCCTCCGCTGTTGGCGCCACTCGCAGTTCCGCTCGTGGTTCCGCTCTCAGTTCCGTTGGGGCCTTCTCGAACGGCAACGACAGCCAGAATGTCGATCCGACGCCAATCATGCTTTGCACGCCGAACTCGCCATTCATCCGCTCGCTGAGTTCCTTCACGATCGCCAGTCCAAGACCGCTGCCACCGTACCGGCGGGTCATCGATCCATCGCCTTGGGTGAATGCCTCGAAGATGCGCTGTTGCATCTCGAGCGGGATGCCAATGCCGGTATCGCCCACCTCGAATCGGATCTGGATCGTACTGGGCGTTTCATTGGAACCGGAAACGCGCATCGCGATTCCGCCCGACTCGGTGAACTTGACCGCATTGTTCAGCAGATTGCCCAGCATCTGCGAAACGCGACGGGAGTCGCCGATGAGTGGAATATGCAACGACTCAGGCAATGTTATCGCGACATTCAGGCCTTTGGCGACTGCCTGCTCGGCATACTGGTCCCGCAGCGCGGCGATCAGCGCATCGAGCCGGAACGGAGCGGGTTTCAGGCCGATCTTACCGACCGCCATTTCCGACAGATCAAGTACGTCGCCGACCATGCGTAGCAACGATTGGGCCGAACGGCTCGCCTGGTCGATGTAGTTTTGCTGGGTGGTCGATGCACCCGACAGCCGCAACAGTTCCAGCATGCCAACGACGCCGTTCAACGGAGTGCGCAGTTCATGGCTCATGTTGGCCAGGAACTGGGTCTTGGCGCGGCTCGAGGTTTCCGCCTGGCGCAGGGCCTGCAAGGTTTCCGCCGCCTTGCGCCGCAGATCCGCGAGCATCGTGTTGAATGCCAGCCCCAGGCTGCGGATTTCGGAGGGGGCCCATTTGCCGAACGCGGGGGCGGACACTTCTTCATTGCCCATCATGACCGCTTCCGCCGTCGTCGCGATTTGCCGCACCGGACTGGTCAGCCAGAGCGCCACGAGATAGCTGATCAACGCGGCTGACGCGAAAGCCGCCACGGCGATGACCATGGCCAGTTCATTGACGACGTTGGCGCGGCGCCGCAACTCGGCGATCGGTTGCGGCACCATCACGCCCCAGCCGGTCTCCGGCACCACCGCGTAACCCGCGATCATCATGCCGTTGAAGGCCGGTGAGTAGAACTGTCCGACGCCGGTCTCGCCGCGCATCACCGCGGCGACCACGGGGACGCCGGAGATATCGCGCGACGCCGCGACCCAGTCCCTCAGGGGATGCGCGATTACCTGGCCACTGCCGTCGGTAATGACCGCATGCCCGCGGTCGCCGAACGCGATCGCCTGCTGCAACGACACGAGGTATCGTGTGCTGACGACGCCCAGTCCCAGCTTTCCGTCGGGCAGTGCTGTCACGAGGTAGAAAACCGGCCGATTGGCGGCGTCGTGATACAATTTGGACAGGACAGGTTCGTTCGGCGTGTTGTCCGCGATTGTCCGCAAGATCTTGAAGTGTTCCTGATCCGGCGGACTTTCGATCAGGACGTCGTCCGTCAACCCAGGGAACACGCTGTCGATCGACCCATCACGGTTCAAAACGCAGATGTGGATCACGTCCAGGGACGACAGGAGATTGACGAGGCCCGCATTCGTCTGGGCCATGGACCCACCGGCGAAGGCCATCGGAAACGCCGACTTCAGGTCTTTGACGTAGCGCGACATGGTGGAGGTCAGGTTTCGCGCGACCAGCAGATGCCTCTCCCGCACCGAATCGAGTTCATTTTGGAATGCGGTCTGGCCCTCCCAGATCGCGAGCACCCCGATTGGCACGCCCGCGACAAGGGTAAAGGCCACGAACAGCAGGTGATGCATTCTGGGCCAGGCCCAGCGGCGGGGACGCGGCTCTGGGCGAGCAGAGACCGCCCCACTGTCGGTTCGCGCTGGGACTTTCGGCGGCGGCTCGGTTGGGCGGGTGATTGCGTCCATTGGTGATGGTTCCAGTTTCACCTTGGGCTATAAAGGCGCGGCGGGCTATAAAGGCGCGGCGGGCTATAAAGGCGCGGCGGGCCAGAGGGCGCGCGGCGGACCTCACAAGAATACCGGTGGCACACGGAAAAAGCAGCCCCACTTACAACTCAATCGTATCACGGGGCTATCAGCACGTATGCGATCAACCTTGAGGCCGCCCGTCCCACGTCCGCGGTCATGACCCGGTCAATGCAATGACGAATGAACGGCGGGTATTTATTCCTTCGCCAGTGGGTATTCGCGCGATCCATCCCGGCCGCGCGGTGTCCCCGTGCGTTCCCACCTGGCCCCACGCGTTCCCACCTGAACAGCACCAGCAAATCGCCGGGCCGCGGCACGCGATCGCTCCGGTTTCCGCTGGCCGCATGCCCGCCCGGCGCGGACCGTGGCGGGAAGCCGAACACGCGGATCAGGCTGCCTCCTCCCGACGCGCCAATCGGTGCCACCATCGCACGGCTAGGCGAGGCCTCCCGCCGGCCGGCCGGTATCGCCGTAGACCGGCCAACAAGCCAAACCCCGAAGCGAGCAAGCTGACAGCTCCAGGTTCCGGTATGTTGTTCTCGCTCGCGATCGCCTCGCCAATGGCATTGCCAAGCGCCAAGGCTTGCACGACCGCTTCCGGGGTATGTATCCCGCCGACAACGCGGCTGAATTCCGCACCGTTGGGACCTGACGACGCGTCGGAAATCGTCGGGAACGTTTCCGTGATTGGACAGATGAGCAAGCTGTCGTTGGTGCCGCCGTTGACAATATCGTTGCAACCGGTGCCGGACGCGTATTCGCTGGGATTGAAGAAGTAGGTGATCGAACCGATCGTGCAGGAAACCGGATTATTGCTTCCGTCCACCGTCAACGTTCCGCCGAGCTCCGCGCAGGCGCTGGCCGGAGCATAGATCGTGTTATCGTTCTTGTACAGGAATGCGAGGCCGGAAGTGCTGCTCGGCGTGACGACGCAGGCGACGATCGGCCCGGTCTGAGTGCCACGCAACTGTGTCCCCCCATTACAATACGCATCCGAGGTGGACGTGATCGGGATGTTGTCGGTGTTGAAGAAATTATCGAGCACCGTCGCGGCGGCGCCACTGAAAGCGGGATGCCCGGCGACGTAGTCCGGATGCGGAGGTGTCGCGATCAGCGAGCCCCAGCCTGGGTCGCAGGTAGTGAAGCTGGAATTCCAGTTGGTGCAGTCGTTGATCGCGGTGACCGGCCGCCACAGATTATTCTGGTACTTGACGTCCCACGCCGCGATGCCGGCATCATTCTCGGCCTGACCGACCAGGGACGTCAGTCGCGCGGTCTGCAACGTCGACAGACCCTGCGACTGGGCCAGATTGTCGGTGATATCCAACCAATGACCTGCCGGTGTGAAGGTCGTGCCAGGATCGTTCCAGAACAGCGCCGCCTTCGCCTGCGCGGTGGTTTCAGGCGAGAAGCCCGCCGCCGAGCAGGCGCCCTGAATGCTTGCCGGCAGGACAGTGCCGGCACCCTGGCATTCAGTTTGCATCACCTGGTTCGCATAGGCGGCGGACGTCAGCGCGAGCGGCGCGGGGACCTTGCTCTCCAGCGAGGTCATCTGACCGCTGGTCAGCCCAGACGGCGCGACATTGCCCCATTCCGGGAACATCGCCGGCCGGTTCGTTGGCGGCACGTAGGTGCCTGGTTTGGTGTTGGCGGGCACATAAGGATGGTTGATGCCATCCAGGATCGCGGTGGCGGAGCCATCAGTGGCGAGCGCCGCGTTATTTCCCGGGGTGTAGCCACGCGCGGTCAGGTTGGCGTTCCCCGCCGCCGCCCCGACCGTGATGCCGCCGCAAAGTGCCACCAGACCGCCGGACGGGCTGCCACACGCGCTCAGATTCGGGTTGCTGGAGAGCTGCGTGATCCCCAAACTGTTCAGTGCGCTGGAATAGGTCGCGTTGATCTCATTGAGCACGGTTGTCTGGGTTGACGCGCTGCCGCCCGTGCCCGACCAGATGGCATTGGCGAAGATGCCCTGCAAAGCCGTGTAGCCCGCCGAAAGCGCGGCGGCCTCAATCGAGACGCCCGAGACCGCTCCACCATTATAGGCAACCGGCGCGTAAGGCCGTCCGCTCGCCGCATTGGCCGCATCGAACATCGCCGAGTCGACGATCGCCATCTCTCGCGCGACTTCCGGAGGACCAGAGACCAGCAGACCCGTCGTAAGGCGAGAGTCGTTTATGAGCTCGTTATTCATGGTGATCACGGCATCCTGGGCATTCGCCGCCGCCGGGAGGCAAACCCACCCCAGGCTGAGACCGACCCACAGCACCCACCGGAAATCACGAATTTTCGAGGCAGCGTTCAACCGGTGAAACGCCATGGCCCGCGCGGCACCCCGCCAGACCATGGTCTGAAAAGTCCAACTGCCAACTGAGGGTTGTTCCCGCATGGTCGGATTGCCCCAGATAGACACTAAATCATGCCTAATTATCCTGATCTAGATGAGAAATCAGCTTGGATCAATGGTTTGCGAACAGGGTCGCGCTTTACTTCTGACACCTTGTCGCGTAATTCCTTTCAAAATACTTTCAATCGCGGTCGTGATTTCTCGGGGTCAGGGTGGGCCGGCACGTGGGTCGGACGAGCCTGGCCATGACGCATGGGCGCAAGAGCCTTTGGTCAGGGCGAGATGGGCTTTCGGATTTGGATTGCGGTCCCTGAGTCAGGCCAGGGGCCTTTGGCGATGCGGCGTGACCAAGGCCCTGGAGCCGTTTCCGATCAGTTTGCATCCCTGCTTCCGTCATGGCCCGGCTTGCCCGGGCCAACTGGTGCCGCACGGTGCTGGATCAGATGGCCCGGACAAGCCGGGCCATGACGATAAATGCTCGGTGCTGCCTGGATCTGATCGCAACGCGCTCTAATGGCCCAGTACGACCAGCAGTACCCCGAAGACGACCAGCGAGAGGCCGGCGACATCGGACCGCTGGAGGATTTCCTTCAGGTAGAAGCGGCTGAACAGCAACGTGAAGACGATCTCGATTTGACCGACCGCGCGCACCAAAGCCACCTCGGCGATCGCGAACCCGGTGAACCAGCAGGCGGATCCGCAGCCCGATAGTGTGCCGACCCACATCGAACTGCGCCAGGACGTAAATGCCTTCCTCAATTCCCGTGGCTCGCGCCAATACAGATACGCCCCCTGCATCAGGATTTGCAGCGTATTGGTGATCACCAGGGTGAACAGCGCACGGACCACGAGGCTTGGCCCGATCAACGACTGGTTGCCGAGCTTGATGAACACTGTGGTAAAGGCGAACACCAACCCGGATCCAAGCCCGCACACCGCCGCCGGCTGCACCGTCGCCGCGAGCAATTCTTTCGGCTTCATGCCGCGGCCGGCCAGCGACAGTGTCACCACGCCCACGAGACCAATGCACATTCCAACCCACGCGAGCGTGCGCGGATGCTCGTTCAGAACGAAGGATGCGAGAATCGCGCTCTGCACCGTTTCGGTTTTGGAATATGCGGTACCGACCGCGAAATTACGGTATCCGAACGACATGATCAACAGGTTGGTGGCCACTATCTGGAACAGGCCGCCCAACACACAGTACAGCACAAAAAGCGGATTGATCGCGGGGACGGCGCAGCCGGTCACCGTGAGCGCGATCAACAGCAGCACGAGCGCGGTGGGCATCCCGTACAAATAACGAACGAAACCCGCGCCATTGACCGACAGCAGGTTGCGCAGCTTTTGCTGCATCGCTGTGCGCCAGCACTGAAACAGTGCCGCGGCGACCGAGATGAATATCCAGATCGGCATGGTCGAAGTTCCGCGTCCGGCTGCCTCCGGACCAGCCCGGCGACTCGGCCCGCATGGTAGGGGTGCCTCCGGACCGGCCCGGCGACTCGGTTTGTATGGTAGGGTCGAGGCCGCGCCGGTCAAGCGCGAGGCGATTGACGGTTGAATGTGTTTTCCGGATGCTGATCCCGGGCAACAGCGGGAGAGCACCGATGGCGACCGATCTGCAAGATCTTGAACAGGCGCTACAGACTTATTTCGATGGACTGTACGAAGGCGACACCGCGAAGCTGGCCGCTGTGTTCCACGACGAGTCGCATTTGTTCAGCGTGAGCGACGGAAAGCTGGACGACCTGCCGCGGGCGCGCTGGTTCGAGATGGTGAGCAACCGGCCTTCGGCGCTCAGCCGTGATTTGCCGCGGCGCGACCGGGTGGTGCAGATCGACCGCTCTGGCCCGAATACCGCATTCGCCAAGGTGCAATGCCAAATTCCGCCGCGCTATTTCACGGATTACCTGACATTCGTGAAGCTGGCCGACGGATGGCGAATCATTTCGAAGACATTCCACACCGATACGCGACAGGTTTCCGCCTGACCGAAATGATCTCGACAGCCAGAACAGCCGTCAGTATGGTCTGAGGGTCACGCAATACCCGCGCGTCAACAGGGATCGTGGCACGCCGCACCCGCTGTACACGGGGATAACCGACCTCGGGGGACCGAACATGACGGAAGATCGTTGCTGGTCTGCCTGGCTGTCAGCCGCGGCCGCACTGGTGCTTGGTGCGTGTAGCCTGCTTCCGCCGCCGCTCCCCGATTATCCCGCGCAAAAGCAAACCATTTGGTTGGATCAGGGTTGGACGCCGGACGAACGGTACCTGTATCATCGCACCGATCAGGGCACTTTGACATTCGACGTCCCTTACGAGTGGTTCGCCGAGCTGGAGCAACCGGCGGTGTCCCTCGGTGAAGCCCCGCCGTTAAGTGATAAGGCGTATTTGGATCGGTTTGGCTTCATTCCTGGTGACCGTCCGCTTCCGGTCGGCTTCGCGCGAACCGCCGAATATCGCGATCCGGCGAGCGGCAAGACCTGGGACAATCCGGCGACCGGCAAACCGTTCAGCGGTCTGGGGATGACCTGTGCCGCCTGTCATACCGGCCGGATGACTTTCAAGGGCACCGAGATCCTCATCGACGGTGGCTCCGCCCTCACCAATCTCGGCGACTTCCGCACCGTACTGGGCCAATCGATCGCGTTCACCGACATCGACCCGCTTCGTTTCAATCGTTTCGCGGCGCGAGTGCTTGGCTCCGGCGCGAGCGATCAGGCGAAGGATGCGTTGCGGGCGCAATTAAAACAGGCGTTGAACCTTGGCCAAAGAGAACTGGCACTGATCAACGCCACCAAAGCAACCAGCGTGGAAGAAGGTTTCGGCCGCCTGGATGCGATCGATCGGATCGGCAATCAGGTGTTCTCGATCGATATGAACGTCGACGCGAATTATGCGCCGCTGACCGCACCGGTGCATTTTCCGCATATCTGGACCGCCCCCTGGTTCACCTGGGTGCAATACAATGGCTCGATCATGCAGCCCATGGTGCGCAATGCCGGCGAGGCGATGGGCGTCCGAGCGCTCGTCAACCTCACCAATCCGGCTCGTCCCATGTTCGATTCCACGGTCCAGGTTCGCAACCTGCACTGGATCGAGCAAACCCTCGCCGGCAGCCCACCATTTCCCGCCAGGGCGTTTTCCGGCTTGCGTTCGCCGTCCTGGCCAGCGGAGCTGCCACCGATCGATCGCACCCGCGCCGCCAAAGGTGCCGTGCTTTACAAAGAGCTTTGCCAGGGCTGCCACCTGCCCGCACCTGACACGGCGGAATTCTGGACTGGCAAGTGGTGGACGCAGATCGGTGGGAAAGGCGAACGTTATCTGAACCTGCATCAAATCCCGCTGGCCGATATCGGCACCGATCCGGCGATGGCGCGCAATATGGCGACCCGAACGATTACACTGCCCGCCAACGTGCCGCTCAAATCAACCATGTTCGGGCCGGCGCTTGGGGAGTTGGTGGCGCGGGTAACGTCGCGCTGGTACGACAACCAAATACCACCGGTTCCCGCCGCCGAACGAGAGCGCCTGGATGGCAACCGGCCCAACGATCTGCAAGTGCCCCTGGAGTACAAGGCGCGTCCGCTGAACGGCGTCTGGGCTGCCCCGCCCTATCTGCACAATGGCTCGGCGCCCAGTCTTTACGCTTTGCTTTCGCCGGTCGCGGAACGACCAGCGGTGGTTTATCTCGGCGACCGGGAGTTCGACCCGAACGATGTCGGCTATGAAAACGTTGCGATAAAAGGTAGTTTCGCTCTCGATACCAGCAAGCCCGGCAACCACAACACCGGCCATGAATTCCGCGACGGCCCCCGAAGTGGCGGTGTGATCGGCCGCGGACTGTCACCGGATGAACGCCACGCATTGATCGAATATCTCAAGACGTTCTGACGATCATCGATACGTCCGGGCCCTCCGCCTGGTTTTCAGTATCCGGCTTATCCCGTAATGTAACAGCACACCGCGCGCGGGAGCGTGGACGAGACGTCAGGGGGATCGCATGATCTACGATTATATCATTTGCGGCGGCGGATCCGCCGGATCGGTACTGGCCAACCGGCTATCGGCGAAGAGCGCCAACAAGGTGTTGCTGCTGGAAGCTGGCCAGGACACGCCGCATGGCAAAGTCCCGGCGGCGGTGCTCGATTCCTATCCGGGGACGGCCTACCTCAATCCCAATTTCACCTGGAATCAACTGAAGGTCACGACCGAGGTCATCTCTCACAACAATCCGGAGGCGCCGCGTCCGCCGCTGCGTACTTATGAGCAGGCTCGCATTCTGGGCGGCGGCTCGTCGATCAACGGCCAGCTCGCCAACCGTGGCGCACCAACGGACTATGACGAATGGCAGGCTCGTGGCGCGACCGGCTGGAACTGGGATAGCGTTCTGCCCTACTTCAAGAAGGTCGAGCGCGACATGGACTTCGACGGCCCCTGGCATGGCCGCGAGGGCCGCATCCCGGTGCGCCGCATTTTTCCCGACCTGTGGCCGGAGCATGCGAAGGCCGTGGCCGAGGCATTTAAACAAGCCGGCTGGGAATACATCGTCGATCAGAACGCGGAATGGAAAGATGGTTATTTCCCGATCACCATTTCCAATGCATACGAACGCCGGGTGTCCGCCGCGATCGGTTATCTCGATCCGGGCACCAGAATGCGGGACAACCTGACGATTTCCACCGAAACCCAGATGGCGAGCCTGATCTTCGAGGGCAATCGTTGCGTCGGCGTCAAAGCCATGGTTGGCGGGCGGGAGCAGGAGTTCCGCGGCAACGAAATCATCCTGTCGTGCGGCGCGATCCACTCGCCGGCACATTTGATGCGCGCGGGGATCGGTCCGGTTGGGCATCTGCGTGATCTGGGGATCGATGTGCGCGTGGCTTTGCCGGGAGTCGGACAGCGGTTGCAGGACCACCCCGCGACGGCCGTGGCGGCGTTTCTGAAGCCGCACGCGCGGATCATTCACGATTACACGCGGCGGCATATTTATGTGTCGCTGCGCTATTCGTCGAACCTGCCGGACATTCCGCCCGGCGACATGATGACCGTGGTGACCAACAAGACCTCATGGCACGCGGTCGGCGAACAGATCGGATCGTTCATCATCACCGTCTACAAGACCTACTCCGACACCGGTGAGGTGAAGCTGCGCTCTGCCAACTGGCGTGACGAACCGTCGGTGGATTTCAACCTGTTGTCAGACCAGCGCGACCTGGAGCGGATGATGGATGGCGTACGCCGGTTCAGTGCCATGCACCTGACCCCGCTCATGGAGGGCGTTACGAGCGATCCGTTCCCGGCGAGCTACAGCGACAAGGTGCGTCAGGTCGGCCTGCTGAGCCGCAAGAACAAATTGCTGACCGACGGCTTCGCCCGGATGCTCGATGGGCCGGCGGCGCTGCGGAAATATTTGCTGAAGAACCATGTCATGGAAGGCGTGACCATCCACGACATGCTGACCGACGACGAGAAGCTGGAGGCGTTCGTGCGCAAGGCGGCGGTCGGCGTGTGGCATGCCTCCTGCACCTGCCGCATGGGCGCGGCGGACGATCCGATGGCGGTCACCGACAACGCGGGCCGGGTGCGCGGGGTCGAGGGACTGCGCGTGACCGATGCCTCGATCTTCCCGGTGGTGCCGTGCGCCAACACGAATTTCCCGGTGCTGATGACGGCGGAAAAGGTGTCGGACGCGATCCTGGCGGGGGCGTAGACAGATAACTTAGCAGGCGTCGGCGTGTGTTGGACACCAAACGGCACCCGCCCTGGCAGTCACCCGCCGCGTCGCCGCGATTCAGGACTTTCGGAAATTGCGTGGATCTGCTCTGCGCATCACCGCGGCAAACCGAACTCGCGAAGCACGCACACTTTGATATGGATCAAAGACACGCCTGCCAGAACGAGTGTGATGCGAAACCTCCAAAGGGCAAAGCCAAAGGGCGAAGGAGGAAGCGATGTACGGCACCATCCGAAAATACGCCGGTTGCGGCGACCTGAAGGAGGTCAACCGCGTGGCGCTGGCCGAACTGCTTCCGGTGCTGCGGACGATCCCCGGGTTCCGCTCCTACGTGATTGTCGACACCGGCAACGGCACGGGCGCCTCCATCGGCATGTTCGACAACAAGGCGGCGGCGGAAAACGCCAACCAGCAGGCCCGCGCGGTCGTGCAGCGGACTGCCCTCAAGATTCTGCTGCCCAACCCGCCGGAAATCACCGTGGGAGAGGTGTTGGGCGAAGCAAAATAGCCCCCGCGGTCACCGCCGGGCCGGCGGCGACCGATCCTGGATCGCCCCCTCGACCTCATGGAATTTAACGACGTGACGCCGCCAATGGAATCGCCGATGTTGTTGGGCAGGTGCTCTCACCACCGCGGGCGGAAGATAAAGTTCCTTCCGCCGTTGCCAAGGGTGCACCCATGAGATTCGCGCCGCGCTACTGGCTCGCTGGCGGCGGCATCTGGCGGCGTAACAGGTACCGCACGCCATTTAATCCGTCGAAGTTGTGCCCAGTACCAGCACCCGGAAGATCATGCGGCGCGGTCCAAGAGAGGTGCCAACAGAGGTGGATGACGGGATTCGTTTTGTAGACGGTGAGTAATCCGCGCGGGCAGACTGAGTGGCTTCCCGACGCGGCTTCACAAGGGGGAAACAACCATGTTTGGTCTGATGCAACAACGTCCGCTGCTGATCTCGAGCCTGATCGATTACGCCGCGACCTGGCACGGTGATCGGGAGATTGTTTCGCGCGATCCGGAAGGCGCGTTTCACCGCACTACCTGGGCCAGTGTCGCGGCGCGTGCGAAACGGGTCGCCAACGCGCTGGAGGCAATCGGCGTCGAGCCGGGCGAGCGCGTCGCCACGCTGGCGTGGAACGGCTACCGGCACCTGGAACTTTACTACGGTGTCAGCGGCGCGGGCCGTGTGCTGCACACGGTGAACCCGCGCCTGTTCCCCGACCAGGTCCGCTACATTGTCCACCATGCCGAAAATGGCATCGTTTTCTTCGACCCGGTCTTCGCGCCGCTGGTCGAGCAACTGGCACCGCATTTGCCGTTGGTGCGTGGCTGGGTAGCACTATGCGACCGCACCGCGATGCCGGCGGTGAAAGTCGACAACCTGCTCTGCTACGAGGACTTGCTCGCGGCCGCATCGCCGGACTACGACTGGCCGCTGCTCGACGAGAACGCGGCCGCTTCGCTTTGCTACACCTCCGGCACGACCGGCAATCCGAAGGGTGTGCTGTACAGCCATCGCTCGACCGTTTTGCACGCTTTTTGCACCTGCGCGGCCGACTGTCTGGGGTTATCCGCGCGCGATACCATCCTCGTGGTGGTACCGCTGTTCCACGCCAACGGCTGGGGCGTGCCGTACGCCGCCGCGATGTGCGGCGCCAGTCTCGTACTGCCTGGGCCAAAGCTCGACCCTGAGAGCATCCATATGCTGATCGAGCAGGAGGGTGTGACACAGGCGGGCGGTATCCCGACAATCTGGCTGAATTACCTCGCGTGGCTTGAAAACAATCCGTCGCGGCTGGATCGGTCGCGGCTCCGGCTGAAGCATGTGTTCTCGGGCGGCACCGCCGCGCCGCGTGCGACGATCGAGAAGTTCCGCGACCTGTTGGGAGTCTTCCTGTTGCACGCCTGGGGCATGACGGAAACCAGCCCGATCGTGACCATTGCCTCACCTTTGGAAAAACACGCCGACGCGACTCGCGAGCAGCTTGTCACGTTGCAACTCAAACAGGGTCGCGAGATGTACGGCGTGGAGCTGAAACTGGTTGGCCCTGACGGGCAGGATCTGCCGCATGACGGCAAGGCGGTGGGCGAACTGAAAGTGCGCGGCAACTGGGTGATCTCCGGCTATTTCAAAGGTGAGGGTGGTCAGGTTGTCGATAAAGACGGTTGGTTTGGCACCGGCGACGTGGCGACGATCAATCCGGATGGCTACGTGCAACTGACGGATCGGTTGAAGGACGTGATAAAATCCGGTGGCGAATGGATTTCCTCGATTGAGATCGAAAACCTCGCGGTGTCGCATCCGGATATATTCGAGGCCGCCGTGATCGCGATCGAGCACCCGGTCTGGGCTGAGCGTCCGTTGCTGATCGTGCAACTGAAACCCGGCCACGAGCCAGGCAAGCAAGACATTCTCGATTTCCTGTCTGACAAGATCGCGAAATGGTGGATGCCGGATGACGTGGTGTTCGTCGATAGCCTGCCGCACACCGCGACCGGTAAACTTCTGAAGACGGAGTTGCGCGAACGGTTTCACGGGCATCTGGCGGTCCACGGGTAGCGGATTGCCCCGCGCCACCACTTGATCCGCATCTCGGCGGTCAGGGACATCACCTCGCGGAAGCCGGGAATGGAGGGCATTCTCATGCGTATCCTGGTGATCGGAGTTGGAGGAAAGCCACATGGGGACGCCTGCCTCGATCGCCGATCAAGGAGGCAAAGCTGCCCAGAGGCGGCCTCGGCGATTTCGCGGTAAGCCCACACCTGGGCGTAACATTCTCCCGGGCTGGCAAACCCCGGGCTGGCAAACCCCGGGCTGGCAAACATGGTCAACCCATGAACCTGACGGGACGAAAGGAATTGGGAAATGAAACAAACAACGAAACTTGTGCTGACCTTGCTCGCGGGTTTCGCGCTTGGCGCTGGCGCGATTCAGGTATTGCAGGCGCAGGGTGTCAAAAAGTCAGCCTATGTGATCGCCGAGGTCGAGGTGACCGACGCCGCTGCTTTCCAGGCCTATGCGGCGAAGGTGCCGGACACGCTGAAGCCGTACAACGCGCGGATCGTCGTTCGCGGCAAACCAGAGTCCAAGGAAGGGGCGGCCCCTCGGGGGAGTATCGTAATGGTCGCCTTTGACAGCCTGGCGGACGCGGAGAAGTGGTACAGCACGCCGCCTTACAGTGACCTGATCCCGGAGCGCCAGAAGGCGGCGACGTCGCAAGTCTACATCGTTGAAGGGTTGCCTCAGTAACGTGCGAACCGGCGGGTGAGCCACCGCGTCATCTCCATTCCCCCGACCACAAGTCGTGGTTTTCGCATGTCGCCGTGCTGGCCACCTGTTCGGGTGCGGTCACGCGCTTTGATCTGGATCAAAGCGCGTGACCTGGGCCTTTATCATTCCGTAACATATTATCCCTTCGCGGGTTACCTGCTCGCTGGTTGCCATGAAGTCCGGGGATTCCGTGGGCGGGAGTGCTTGAGCCAAATGGAAGTTCTTGGTGATTTGAACGAAGGGCTGACGACGAGAACCGGCGGTAAGCTTCTTCGCGACGGGAATGCATGGCGCCGACAGTTGCTTACGCCAGGCGTTGATGGGAGACAATCCGATGGAACTGAAAATTCACCGTCTCGAAGCGATCGAACGGAATTGCGGGTCATTGATCCCGATTCCATGACGGAGTTCGCGGAACTGCTTGCGTCTGCTTCACCGGAGGCGCCGGCTTCGGATCAACGTAGCCGTGGGTCCCCGCCTTAAGCATGGCAATGGCATGCGCCTGGCTAACCTGTTCTGTTAATCGCGTAGCGGAGATCGGCGAATCTGCCTGATACGAGTTTCTGAGCGGCCTGGTGATTGTTGTCGACGCCTTTCTCCATGCCCGGCCGGAATCGACCATACCGTCGAACCCGGTTCGCTGCCGACGATAGGAGGTCGTATGAACCGTACATGGATCGCCGCCATCTGTTTACTGATGGCGACTGACTGTTTCGCGGCCTCGGACGGAACGGCGCCGGGGCCGTGCAGGCGCGGAATCAGGTCCCTGGCGCGAACAGATCCACTGGGTGCCGATGCGTGAAAGGAACGGCGGATCTCGCCTCTTATGGGCACGCACTTGCCGCCCGCGGAGCGATGCGCCCGCGCGTGTTGTTCTGATCAATCATGGCAATCCGCCAAATGAGAGCGAGCGTCCCTCCATGCGGGTGGCGAACTGTGAGAGCGAAGCCGTGCAATGGTTTCTGACGCGTGGCTATGTCGTCATGTTGGGACTGCGGCGTGGCTACGGCGCGACAGGAGGTAACTGGGCGGAGAATTACAGCAGTGCCTGCACCGCCGAAGGTTACGCCGAGGCAGGGCAGGCAGGTGCGGAGGATATCGATGCACTCGTTACTTATGCAACGAGTTTGCCTTTCGCCCGCCGAGACGGCGCGGTGGTCGTAGGCCAGTCAGCGGGAGGTTGGGCGACAGATGCCTATGACAGCCTGCCGCATCCCAAAGTCATTGGCATGGTGAGCATGGCGGGTGGCCGAGGTGGCCATGTCAGGAACATGCCGAACAACAATTGCCGCCCCGACGAACTGGCGCGCGCGGCCGGCATGTTAGGCCGCACCGCCAGCACGCCAATGCTTTGGGTGTTCACCGCGAACGACACATTCTTCGCTCCGACGATCGCGGTCGCCATGCACGCGGCGTTCACCCGATCCGGCGGCAACGCGGAATTGATCCAGCTCGGTCCGTATGGCTCCGATGGTCATACGCTGTTTTTTGGTAAAGGCGGCTCCGCGATCTGGGGCCCGCTCATGGAGCGATACCTCGCGTCGCGACGGGCGGGCCCGTGACGCACCACCGCATCGCCCGCACGGCCGCACCGTACGCGTTGCTTGCGGGTGGAGCCTCAATCCCGCCGATGTTGATGATGCGCCTGGCAATCATCCCGAGCCTCAATCCCGCCGAGGTTGATGATGCGCCTGGCAATCATCCGCCGCGGCCAACAGGGTAAACAATGCAGCGCCACGCCGAACACGATACCGCATTTGCGATGTCGCGGCGCTGCCGCGCTGCCGGCACTGGATCGCGGGCAATTCAGCAGCGGCCCTTCTCGCTGATCATGGCGGGGATTCGCGAACGCACGGTGCCGTCCCGAGAAACGGAGCGGCGCGCGTTCGCGGGCGCTGTTGGCCGCGAGAGCGATCCGCGCTCAAACCAACGGACAAGCGCTCCGCTGCGTGTGAATCGCGAGAATTCCGCACGGCGAGCACAGGGGTTTGATTCAGATCAACGACAGGCTACTTTGGCGAGCACGTAATGAGTGCCCGAAAGAGGGAGGTTGCCATGCGCTGGTGTGCGGCTTTCATTTTCTGTCTCGCCATCCCAGTGTCCTTTGGTCCGCCGAGCAGCCTGGCGGCGCAAGCGGCAATGCGCGGCGGTGATTATGCGGGGGCCGGTTACCGTTTCTTAGGCACCGCGAGTGGCACCGGCGGCAAGGTGTTCCGCGATGTGCGGCCGGCGACGCGGCGTTGCGACTATTTTAATCCGGGTTGTGAAACCAGAATAAGCGGGAATTATGTCGCCCCCAAAGTTGGTCCGGGCTACGTCCGTCCGCAAACAGGTCCTGGGCTGGTCCAACCGCGAGTAGGTCGCGGCCTCGTCCAACCGCGGGTAGGCCCTGGACTCCTCCATCCGCGGGTAGGCCCCGGTTTCGTCCAACCGCGGTCCTGACAATAAGGCTTGCCCGTTCTCCGGATCGTGTCCTCGACCACGCGCCCAACGATCCAGAGTATGATCGCGTTGGCGAGGGGTCGCGGCCGGTCCTGATGGATGCAGGGGTAAAAGATGAAAGGCGCCATCAGCGACGTCTGCCGTTCGCCGGGGAACGCAAGCGCGGCGTCGCGGAGAAGAACTCCAGCGGACCCGGAACGGTCGGTATATGGAACTATCGTTCAGATCGCGATCATCAGCGCGAGCAACCCAGGTGCTCGCGTGTTTCGTAGCCGGAACAGTAACATCAGCCGCCAATCGGCCCGCGCGGCCTTGGACAGACCGCGCGGGGCCCCGAGGCTCCCGCTAACGGGCTTCAGTGCTTCCGCCAAACGACCGGTTTGCCGCCGCTACTGAAACTGACCGTGCCGGGGCCGATGATCGCGGACCCCCAACCGACCGGGCCGCCGTTGCCGCTGACCCACTCCACGCTGCCGCCAACGACTCGATATTGCCCGGAGTATTTCGCCCAGCCCCAATAACCGTTGTCCTGCAAGCGCAGCGGAACATGGGTATCGCATGGCCTACCCGCCATCGACTCGCAGGCATATTCGCCGGCTATCGCCTCACCTGCCCGACTCGCCCCACCATTTCCAAACAACGCGATGGTCAGCCCGGCGGCGGTCAGAAACAGGGGGGTCTTGTTCAGAGCGATTGCCATGGGAACGTTCCTCTGTTTGAGTACGATTCGCCACTTCAACGTTGGCTTCCGGCAGCGTCGCGCGATGCCATGTTCGTTACTATACAGCAAGGCCATGGGCCGGCATTGATATGGATCAAACAACATCCGGCGTCCCATGTGGCCGATTGGGCCGAGACGATCGGCACCGCGTGGCCCGGACCGGTTTTCGCACCATTTGTCCCTACGGCGAGCCATAGGTGTATCGAGCCGCGAATGTATCGAACCGAGCCTGATCCCCGATCGCGGGCCAGTCCGCGGATCTGTGGGAAAGAATTTCAGCCGGCGCTATGGTTCCGCCCGCGGATTATCCGCCACGCTTGTTTATGAGGAGGAACAAATGGATCGTTTCGAAGGAAAAACCATCCTGATCAGCGGCGGGGCGCGAGGACAAGGCGCGGCCGAAGCCCGGCTGTTCGTCGCTGAGGGCGCTCGGGTCGTCATTGGCGATGTGCTTGAAGCCGAAGGAAGGCGACTGGCGGACGAACTGGGTGTCGCCGGGAGGTTCGTGACCCAGGACGTGACCCGGGAAGCGGACTGGGAGAGAGCGATCGACGCGGCGTCCCAACTCGGCGGATTGCACGGCCTGGTCAACAACGCCGGCATTTACCAGCCCAAAACCCTGATGGAGACTGACGCCGCGTTGTTCGAGCGCCACATGCGAATCGGCCGATCCGTCGCGGCTGCCGGCCGCGGCGCCGTGCCTTCGCCGCGGCGGAGATCAGTGTGGGCCGAGCCTCATGGAATGCGAAGCCTTACCTGAGGATGGCGTCGTAACCTCGTTCGAACAGTGTGATGAAACGGATGGCCACGTCGCTTGAATCGCCCAGAATGGTGTATTCGACGCCCATCAGGTCGAATATCCGCTTGACTTCGCGCATATTGCCGACCGTATAGCCGTCGAAACCGCCGTTGAAGTTGAGTTTTCCGTTCTCCTGACGCTCCAGCTTCGGAACGGTGCCGGCGTTGCCACCCCAGAAGTGCTCGACAATCCCTTTCATCACGTTGTCGTAACAGGTGATGTGGCTGCCGACGAAAGCCGGCGTATGCGCGAATGGGACGTCGAACTCGGCCGGCACCGAACCCTTTTCTTTCGATGTCTTGATGAAAGCGTTCAGGTCGTCGCCGATCACCTCCGCCATGCAGGTCGTCGAAACCGCGATCATTTTCGGCTTACACATGTTGTAGGCGTTGGCCAGGCCGTCGACCATGTTGTTCAACCCACCGAACACCGCCGCGTCCTCGGTCATCGACGACGACACACACGAACTGGGCTCTTTGAAATGTCGCGAGAAGTGGCTGCGATAATACGCGACGCAGCCTTGCGAGCCGTGCACGAACGGCAACGTCGCCTCGAACCCCACCGCCGCGAACACCGCGCCGAGCGGCTGACAAGCTTTCGCCGGATTGACCGTCAGCGCCTCACGGGCAAAATTCTTCTCGCGGTATTCCGGCGTTTTGGTCCATTCGCGAACCCGTTCCAGGTCCGCGTCGTCGACCGGGTTCTCGAAGTTCTTCTTCTTGTTGCGCAACATCTCCACATATTCGGGACCGCGAAACAATTCGAAGTGGTCGAGTACGTGATCTGGGTTCTGGGTCATGATCGGGATCCTGTTGTCGGGCTTCGTCCTTCCCCGTGCCCATGTCGGACACGGGGAATCCGGAGGTCATTTCCAAGGCGTTTTGGTAAGGCCCCAGACGGGAGAGTTGATCGCCATGTCCATGTCGCGGGCGAAAATCGCGAAGCCGTCGTAGCCGTGATACGGGCCGGAATAATCCCACGAGTGCATTTTCCGGAATGACACACCCATCTTCTGGAACACGTACTTTTCCTTGATGCCCGATCCGACCAGATCCGGCTGCACTTTCTCAACGAATTTTTCGAATTCGTACCCGGTCACGTCGTCATAAATCAGCGTCCCGTCTTTCACATAGTGCGTGGTCCGCTGATAGTCGTCGTTGTGGCCAAACTCATAGCCAGTCCCGACGACCTCCATGCCAAGGTCCTCATACGCGCCGATCACATGGCGCGGCCGCAATCCGCCGACGAAAAGCATGACTTTCTTGCCTTCCAGACGCAGTCGGTACTTGGCGAGCACGCCCTCCATCAGCGCCTGGTATTTCGTGATGACCCGTTCCGCGCCCTCTTTGATCTTGTCGTCGAAGTGGCTGGCGATCTTGCGCAACGATTCGGCGATCTTGCTCGGACCAAAGAAGTTGTACTCCACCCACGGAATACCGTATTTCTCCTCCATGTGGCGGGAGATGTAGTTCATCGAACGGTAGCAGTGCAGCACGTTGAGCTTCGCTTTCGGCGTCGCCTCCAGTTCCGCGATGCTGCCGTCGCCGGACCACTGAGCGATCACCCGCGGGCCCATCTCCTCCAGCAGGATCCGGGTAGACCAGGCGTCGCCGCCGATGTTGTAATCGCCGATGATCGCGACGTCGTACGGCGTGCTTTCGAAGCGCGCCGGTTTGCCGGCCTGCTTGTCGAACACCCAGTCGCGTATCGTATCGTTGTCGATGTGATGGCCAAGCGATTGCGACACTCCGCGAAAACCCTCGCACCGCACCGGCACGATGGTCTTGCCGCCATACTCCTTGGATTTCGCCTTGGATACCGCTTCGATATCATCGCCGATCAACCCGATCGGGCACTCCGACTGCACCGTGATTCCTTTGTTGAGCGGGAACAGGTCCTGGATCTTATCCATGATCTTGGCGAGTTTCTTGTCGCCGCCGAACACGATGTCCTTTTCCTGGAAGTCGGAGGTGAACCGCATCGTCACGAAGGTGTCCACGCCGGTCGTGCCGATATAGTAATTCCGCCGCGCGGCCCATGAGTACTGGCCGCAGCCAACCGGTCCATGGCTGATGTGGATCATGTCCTTGATCGGACCCCAGACCACACCTTTCGATCCCGCGTAAGCACAGCCGCGGATCGTCATCACGCCAGGGATCGACTTGATGTTGGACTTCACGCCGCAATCGGTTTTGCCATTCTCGAATGTGCCGAGATGTTTGGCGCGCCGCTTGGCGGTCTTGTCCGGGTAAACTTTAAGGACCTCGTCGATGAACTCCTTGTTTCTCGCTTTGATCTGTTCGACCGTTTCGGCAACCGCCAGGCTCATGTCACCACTCCTTGTTGCATCTGTCCCCGGATGCGC
>CALFNB010000390.1 GCA_937902425.1 uncultured Acetobacteraceae bacterium
ATGAACGACAACGTCAGTACCACCAAACCCACCCAGATCGGTTGGGAACCCGAACTCGCGGAACTCCGCCAGCGTCAGGCGCTCGCGCGCGAAATGGGCGGCAAGGACCGTGTCGAGCGTCAGCACAAAGGCGGCCGGCTGACGGTGCGGGAGCGGATCGATCGCTTGCTCGACCCCGGAACGTTCAAGGAGATCGGCAGCATCGCCGGCAAGGCCACCTATGACGCCCACGGCAACATCATCGACTTCATGCCGGGCAATTGCGTGTTTGGCCGCGGCATGGTGGACGGCCGGCCGGTCGTGGTCGCCGGGGACGATTTCACTTTGCGGGGCGGCTCGGCCGATGCCTCGATCAAGGGCAAGCCGAAAATGTCGGAGCAACTCGCGGCCCGGTTCCACATGCCGATCATCCGCCTGATCGAGGGCTCCGGCGGCGGCGGCTCCGTCAAAACCATTGAAACCACCGGCCGCGCCAATCTCCCCGGCGGACTGGGCGAAACGACCGCGTTCGACCTCGTGGCCAACAACATGGGCGAGGTTCCGGTCGTCGGCCTCGGCCTCGGCTCCGTCGCGGGTCTGGGTGCCGCGCGTCTGGTCGCGGCGCATTACTCGGTGATGGTGAAGGAAATCGCCGCCGTGTTCGTCGCCGGCCCGCCGGTGGTCGAGCGGTTGGGCGAGCCGCGCACCAAACAGGAACTCGGCGGTTGGGCGATCCAGGTCGGCTGTGGCGCGGTGGATGACGCGGTCGTTACCGAGGACGACGCGTTCGAGATGGCGCGGCGCTTCCTGTCGTATTTGCCCAGTTCGATCCATGAGGTGGCGCCTCGCGCCCGCGGCTGGGACGATCCGGCGCGTGCGGATGACTCGTTGATCAGCGTCATCCCGCGGGCCAAGAAGCAGGCGTATTTGATGCGCCGCATCATCGCGTCGGTGTTCGACAAGGACACATTTTTCGAGATGGGGCGGATGTTCGGGCGCTCGATCATCACCGGGTTCGCCCGGTTGGACGGGTGGCCGGTGGCGGTCATGGCGGGCGATCCGCTGTTCGAGGGCGGCGCCTGGAACGCCGACGCCTGCAACAAGATCATCCGCTTCGTCGACATGGCGCAGACCTTCCATCTGCCGATCGTCCATTTGGTGGACTGCCCAGGATTCACGGTGGGATTAAGGGCGGAGAGCAGCGCGGTGATCAGGTGGGGCGTGCGGGCCTTGGCCGCGATCAATCAGACGACGGTGCCGTGGTGCTCGATCGTGGTGCGCAATTGCTATGGTGTGGGCGGGCTTGGCCATCAGCCGGTGGGCCGGTTGTGCCTGCGTTACGCGTGGCCCTCGGCGAGTTGGGGCTCACTGCCGCTGGAGGGAGGCATCGAGGCCGCGTATCGCGCCGAGATTGACGCGGCCGACGACCCTCAGGCGAAGCACGACGAAATCGAGGAGCGGCTGAACCGGCTGCGTTCGCCGTTCCGCACTGCTGAGTCGTTCTGGATCGACGAGGTGATCGATCCTCGCGATACACGCCGCCTGCTATGCGATTTCGCCAATCTCGCCGCGCCGCTGCGTGAACCTGGGCCGTCAAGGTTCGGCATGCGGCCTTGATGTTCAGGCCACGCGGGCGGCCGGCATCACCAGCGCCACGAGGCTGACCAGCGATGGCGCGCCGCTGGGTGCGCCAGTGGGTTTCGTCTACGCGGCCCAGGTCACGATCATTGGATCGGGCTACACGGGCAATCCGACCGTTAACCTGGCCGCGTCATGCGGCGACGCGGTTGTAACGGCCCTGGCCACCGGGGGGGGCCATCGGGAACGCCGGCATGCCAACCCCTGGCATCACCACGAAAGCCGAATGCGCGGTCTCATCCATCACCGGGACGGGGTCGGGGTTGGCCATCACGCCTCTCAACTCCGGGAACGTGCTGAACTTCTCGATCAACAGCGTGGCGTACTACAAGTGTACGGTCGTGGCCTGGGATACGATAGGAGGCGGCATCGGCTGGACCATCGATTTCGGCGCGAAGATGGGCGCGACGGCCAGCACCACGGCGATCATTGGTTCGCCGACATGGACCAAGACTTTCGATACGGGCTCCGCTCCGATGGCGATCTCCAACCCAACGGCGGGCACGACGTTTGGTGGAATCAGCATCACGGGGACGCCGACCGCCGTCAAGGCCACCTATGGCGGCAAATGCACCATGACCAAATCGACGAGGGTTTAACCATGCGATTTTGCGCCCCCTTACGTCCTGACCATCGATATCCGAGCCCTGACGGCATTGCCCTTGCACATCATGAATTTCCCCAACTCGCCAAAGATCGGAGCCCCCGTCTTCATGGCGAATTCGTTGGCCGCCTGTGTAACCCCTCCCCAGCCGATATAATCGTCGCCGATCAGCACGCCCGTGTCGGATATCAGTCCCCAATAACTGTTGAGGTCCAGCAGCACCGACGGGTAGTCATGGGCCGCGTCGAGGTAGACGAGGTCGGGTCGGATGCCGGCCTTGCCAAGGATGATGGCGCCCTGCGTCGAGGTGGTAGCGAGCGGAACAATGATGTCCTGCATCCCGCGTCGGACCACGTTTCCGAGGAACGTGTAATAGAGTTGCGGGAAGCCATGGCAGCGCCGCAAGGAGATACGTTCCTCGGCGCGCAACCCAAGAAAATGCTCCTCCGAGCCCAGCCAGGTGTCGATGCAGATGATCCGGGTGTCCAGTCCGAGCGATTTGACGATTTCCGCCATGCGGATCGCCGAGGCGCCCTTCCACGTTCCGACTTCAACGATGACCTTCGGCCTCACCGCCCCGATTGCCTCTTCGAAAATCTCATGATTCCAGCCCCACCCCTGCAAATCATCCGGGTATGGGGCTGGATCGAAACCGTCATACGGCGACGTGTCGTAAAATCGTTCCATCAACTGGTCCACGGGCGCCCTCTATCCTTGATTTCCGCCACGGTAAGCGGTTAGCGACGGACATCAAACATATTCCGGAATGAAGGTCTGTCCATGAAACAACTCAAGCCAGCCCATGCATTCTCGCGTCGCCCGCACTTTTGGACACATGATTCAGGCAAAAACGCAGCGTGAGTTCGACCTGGCCGTCGCGCATCCGCGCCGCCTATACCATGACGAGATCATAAAGGGTCGGCCCTTCAACGTGCCACGGCCGTATCCGCTCGGCGGCAACCGCGTTTTCAAAAACATCGAGGAATCGCTCGGGCTTGTCGTAACCAAAGTCCCTGAATTTGGGTTCGAAGTAATTCCACCAACGCAACGCCATGAACCGTTCGATCATCCGCTCGTCGAACCGGTATCGGATCAGGCGCGCCGGTACCCCGCCGACGATGGCGTAGGGCGGAACATCCTTCGTGACCAAAGAGCATGCGCCGATAATCGCGCCGTCGCCAATGGTCACCCCACGCTTCAGCCGAACGTCGTTCCCGATCCAGACGTCATTGCCGATGACAGGCATCGTGCGGGCGGCATCGAAGCCGCAAGGCGATTCAACCGTCACGCCGCCGTCACGCCTCGCGGCGGTGACAAAGTCGTTCGGGGCATACGCCATATCCGACGTCACGGCCCAGCGCGTGGGATGCTCTGGCCCCAGGACCGCGACTCCGGCGGCGATCGAACAATATCGCCCGATCGTCATACCCCAGTCGAGGTTGGCCGAATAAGAGTAACTGAACGACCCGATGTTTGGCACATGATGCCCACAGTGAAGAGACACATAGGGCTGAACGCCGTAGCGCCGCGGCGCGAACCACTCTTCACCGGCGGCGTTGTCGGGAAGAAAAACTCGCGATCGTCGCAGGCGTCCATCGATTTCCGCCGTCCTACGAAACCCGAACCACGTGTCCGCTTCTTGAACGATCATGTCCCGAGACATTTCCTGACCTCCTTCGTTGCGGCACACTGCAACGTTCGACGAACCCTGTCCGACTGTCGCACCTCGAACGTCGACCTGGTTTCGAGAGTTTCGTCGTTCGCTTCGGAGATTGGGCAGAGCGTGACAGGACGTGTCAAACGCGCGGCATCCCCGACGCGGCAATCTGGTTCACCCTGGTTCACCAACAAAGGTTTTGTCGCCCCGCCTGAAACGGCCGTCGTCACAAGGCTCGGCGCGGATCGCGGCGGCATTCGGCGTCCCCCTGTCCTCGACTTCCACAGCCCTTCCGTGGGGCCACCAGGCATTTCGCGTCCTCATCCAACACCGGGAGTCAAGATGAAGTTTCTGACCGTTATCGTGTGCTTCGCCGCGATGCCCGCTCTCGCGCAACAGCCTCCCGGTCCCCCGCCAGGCGATTACGCGCAAGCCGCTCTCGCGGCTGAGGTCATGGAATGCATCGGTGGCCGTGTGCAACTGCGTCAGCGGGTCGCGCAGCTTGAGGCTGAACTGGCGAAGCTGAAGTCGGATCAATCCAAGGGGCCGCCTCCGTGAGGGCCACGCTCTCGGCTCTTCGAGCCGAAAACCAGCGCGTGAGGCCGCGCCTGATGACTGGGTCGATCACAACAGGCAGCCCTCGGGCCGGTGAACCGGCCGCTGACAGGGTTTATTTCCCTCATCGCCGTCGGTGGTCTCGATTGCGGGAATGGCTGCAAGTCGCTATGATGCATTGACGAACCGCGACAGGGGGCCTCAGAAGTCCCCGCGCGCACGATTGGGAGGTCGTTAGATCATCCAATCGGCATGGAGGAACCCAGCTTGCAGCCGACGAACATCAAGGATCCCGACTACTTCCATAAGGTCGTCGATTGCCAGTGGGCGTGTCCGTCACATACCCCGGTTCCCGAGTATATCAGGCTGATCGCGGCCGGCCGCTACGCCGACGCCTTCATGATCAACTGGAAATCCAACGTCTTCCCCGGCATCCTGGGCCGCACCTGCGACCGCCCGTGTGAGCCCGCCTGCCGCCGCGGCCGGGTCGAGGAAGAGCCGGTCGCCATCTGCCGCCTGAAGCGGGTCGCCGCCGATTACAAAGGCGACATCTCGGACCGGCTGCCGCCCCGTCCGACATCGAAGAACGGCAAGAAGATCGCGCTGGTCGGCGCTGGCCCGGCGTCGCTGACCGTGGCGCGAGACCTCGCGCCTTTGGGCTATCACTGCGTGATCTTCGACGGGGACTCGCGGGCCGGCGGCATGATCCGCAGCCAGATCCCCAAATTCCGCCTGCCTGAGGAAATCATCGACGAAGAGGTCGGCTACATCACCGATCTCGGCCCGGAAATGCGGATGAGCCAACAGGTCAACAGCCTGAAGGCGCTGCTGGCGGAGGATTACGACGCGATTTTCGTCGGCTCCGGTGCGCCGCGCGGGCGTGATCTGGACATTCCCGGCCGGCAGGAAGCGTCGGAGAACATCCATATCGGCATTGATTGGCTGTCGTCGGTTTCGTTTGGTCACATTAACAAAATCGGCCGTCGCGTGATCGTGCTTGGCGGCGGCAACACGGCGATGGATTGCTGCCGGTCGTCACGCCGTTTGGGCGGCGATGACGTGAAGGTGATCGTGCGCTCGGGGTTCGAGGAAATGAAAGCCTCGCCCTGGGAGAAGCAGGACGCGATTCACGAGGACATTCCGATCCTGAACTTCCTGGTGCCGAAGGAATTCAGGCATCAGGATGGCCGGCTTTTCGGCATGACGTTCGAGAAGGTGGTCGCCGAATACGACGCCCGCGGACGCCGCCGTTTGGTGCCGGCCGGAGAGCCGGATCAGTTCTTCGAATGCGACGACGTGCTGGTCGCGATCGGGCAGGAGAACGCGTTCCCCTGGATCGAGCGCGACATCGGATTGCAATTCAACGAATGGGGCATGCCGGTCGTTGACGAAACGACCTTTCAGTCCACCAATCCGCGGGTGTTCTTTGGTGGCGACTCGGCGTTCGGCCCGAAGAACATCATCTGGGCTGTCGCGCATGGCCACCAGGCGGCGATCTCCATCCATAAGATGTGCATGGGCGACGACATCCGGGACCGTCCGCCGCCCGGGGTGAACATTACCAGCACCAAGATGGGCATCCATGAGTGGAGCTATGACAACGACATCTCGCTCGATCTGCGCTTCAAGGTGCCGCATCGCGACAAGGTGATCGCGCTGAAGGACATCAAGGCGGAGGTGGAGCTTGGCTTCGACGACAAGATGGCGTTCGCCGAAGCGCAACGGTGCCTGAACTGTGACGTGCAGACGGTGTTCACCGACAAGCTGTGCATCGAGTGCGATGCGTGCGTCGATATCTGTCCGGTGGACTGCATCAGCTTCGTGCCGAACGGCGACGAGGCGGATCTGCGAACGCGGCTGAACGCGCCGGCGACCGATCTGGCGCAGGCGCTGTATGTTTCCGGTGAACTGAAGACGGGCCGCATCATGGCGAAAGACGAAGACGTCTGCCTGCATTGCGGGCTATGCGCCGAGCGGTGCCCGACCGGCGCATGGGACATGGAACGTTTCCTCATCGACGTGGCACAGGCGGAGAACGCATGCTGCAGCAAGTAGACCGTGTGGAAGGCCTCCAGCGGGTTAACGATTTCGTCGTCAAGTTCGCCAATGTGAACGGATCCGGCTCGGCGAGCGCGAACTCGCTGTTCGCCAGGGCCGTTTTGCGCATGGGCGTGGCGTCGACTCCGCGCAACATTTTCCCCAGCAACATTCAAGGGCTGCCGACGTGGTACGAGGTCCGCGTCTCGGAAGCCGGACATCTGGGCGCGCGCGGCGGCGGGGTCGACCTGATGGTCGCGATGAACCCGCAGACCTGGGATGAGGACGTCCGCTCGATCGTTCCGGGCGGATATTTGTTTTACGACAACACCAAGCCGATGCCGGCGTCGAAGTTCCGTGAGGACATCATCGTCCTTGGCGTGCCGCTGACCGAGATGAGCAACGCGGCGTATTCGGACCCGCGGCAGCGCCAGTTGTTCAAGAACATCGTCGGTCTTGGCGCGCTGGCGACATTGCTCGACATGGACGTGCCGGCGATCGAGCAATTGCTGTCCGATCAGTTCAAGGGCCGTGACAAGCTGATCGCCGCCAATGTGCAGGCGTTGCACATGGGCATCGATTGGGTAAAGGCCAACATGGAGCACCCGATCGGCTTGCGCATGCGCAAGGCCAACACGGTTGGCGATCGCATCTTCATCGAAGGCAACGCCGCCGCGGCTCTGGGCGCGGTGTATGGTGGCGCGACAGTGTGCGCGTGGTATCCGATCACGCCGTCATCGTCTCTGGCCGAGGCGTTCATTCGCTACACCAGCCGCATGCGGCTGGATCGCGCGACCGGCAAAAACAAAGTCGCGATCGTGCAGGCCGAGGATGAACTCGCCTCGATCGGCATGGTCATCGGCGCGGCGTGGAACGGTGCGCGCGCGTTCACCGCGACGTCGGGACCGGGCATCTCGTTGATGCAGGAGTTCATCGGGCTGGCGTATTTCGCCGAAATCCCGGCGGTGATCATGGATGTGCAACGGTCCGGTCCGTCCACTGGCATGCCGACCCGCACGCAGCAGACCGATATTTTGTCCTGCGCCTACGCCAGCCACGGCGACACCAAACATGTGCTGCTGATCCCCGAGGATCCGCATGAATGCTTCGAATTTGGCGCGCTGGCGTTCGATCTGGCGGACCGGCTGCAAACCCCGATCTTCGTGATGCTCGATCTGGAGATCGGCATGAACGAGCGGTTGTGCCAACCGTTCACCTGGGATGACAACCGCAAAATGGATCGCGGCAAGGTCATGACGGCGGCTGATCTGGACGCGGGAAAGACGTTCGGGCGGTATCTGGATGTCGATGGTGACGGCATCACCTATCGCACCTATCCGGGCACGCATCCGAGCAAAGGCGCATTCTTCACCCGCGGCACGTCGAAGAACCGGATGGCGCGGTACTCGGAAGAGGGCGCGGACTATCAGGAGAATATGGATCGGCTGCTGAAGAAGCACCGCACCGCGCGCAAGTTCGTACCGCCGGCGATCCTGACCAAGGCGGCTGAGCCAACGAAACTCGGGGCGATCTATTTTGGTTCCACCAGCGCACCGATGAGCGAGGCCGACGAAATTCTGACTCAGGAACAGGGTGTCACTCTGGATCTGCTTCGCCTGCGCGGCTTCCCGTTCGGCGAGGAAGTCGAAGCCTTCATCGCCGAGCACGACAAGGTTTTCGTGATCGAGCAGAATCGCGATGCCCAGATGCGGTCCCTGCTGATCAATGAGTTGGAAATCGATCCGAAGAAGTTGATAAAGATCCTGCACTATGACGGCACGCCGATCACGGCGCGGTTCATCGCCGGCGGGATCGGCGAGAGGCTTGAACTGGACAAGATCGTTCCGCTGCGTAAGGTGGTGTCATGACGTACCTCGCCAAACCGAAACTGCACCATCCCGACCTGCAGAAGAACGCGCTTGGCTTCACGCGGCGTGATTATGAGGGGCCGGTTTCAACGTTGTGCGCGGGGTGCGGGCATGACTCGATCAGCGCCGCGATCGTCCGCGCGTGTTTTGAACTCGATCTGCCGCCGCATCGGATCGCCAAGCTGTCGGGCATCGGGTGTTCGTCGAAGACTCCGACGTATTTCCTGGGTGCGTCGCACGGGTTCAACTCGGTGCACGGGCGGATGCCGTCGGTGTTGACCGGCGCCAATCTGGCGAACCGGGAGCTGATCTATCTCGGCGTGTCCGGCGACGGCGACAGTGCCTCGATCGGCATCGGGCAGTTCGCGCATGCGATGCGGCGGGGGGTCAATATGGTGTACATCGTTGAGAACAACGGTGTGTACGGGTTGACTAAAGGCCAGTTCTCCGCGACCTCCGATAAGGGCGCGAAATCGAAGCGCGGCGTGGTGAACAGCGATGAGGCGATCGATCTCGTCGGCATGGCGCTGCAACTTGGCGCGACGTTCGTGGCGCGCAGCTTCTCCGGCGACAAGGCGCAGTTGGTGCCGCTGATCGAGGCGGCGTTGAAACATGAAGGCGCCGCCTTCATCGATTGCATTTCGCCCTGCGTCGCATTCAACAATCACGAAGGCTCGACCAAAAGCTTCGACTTCGTGCGCGAGCATAACGAGGCGGTGAACGCCTTGGATCTGATGATCCCCCGTGGTGAGATCACCGCCGATTACGCGCCCGGCACGGTGGAGATGGTGACCCAGCATGACGGGTCGGTGCTGCGTTTGCGCAAACTGCATCCCGAATATGATGTCCACGACAGGATCGGTGCGCTGACCTATATGCAGGAACGCCACGCGGCCGGTGAGATGGTGACTGGCCTGCTGTATGTCGATCCGAACCCTCGGGACATGCATGCGCACCTGAAGACGGTTGAGACGCCGCTGAACGCGCTGGATGACGCGGCGCTGGTGCCGGGCGCGAAGGCGCTGGAAGCGATCAACGCCAGTCTGCGTTAACGCTGGTCTCCTCGCGCCGGTAGCGGTGTCCGTTGACTGCCGGCGAAAGCGTGACGGACCGATTCTGGGCATCTTGTCGTCGCGCGACGGCGGATCGCATTGGTGCGATAATGGCACTCCGGACGTTGTGGCACCGCCGCTTATTCGTCATGGCGCGGCTGGTTCGGGCTACCCGAACCCGGGTAGGCGATGGTCCGGCGACGCCGCGTAATCTCGGATGCCGGGTTCGAGAAGATTATTCCAAAATCGGACTGATCGGGACAGCTTACACCAACCGCCCCGGCGCGGCCTCGCGGCGCGCCGACGTTTCGCCAGATTGGCGGACGAGAACCGAGGCAAAAGATTTCACCAAACACCGCGCGGGCAGAATGGCCTTGATGCATCACCGACAGATTTAGCAATTCAACCTTATTTTCCCGCGATACCTTGCAGTGTGTGGAAAAATATCCTCCTAAGGAGTGGAAAACCCGCCATTCGGCAACGCATAAGGTCCCGTCATGCTTCCACCCGCCCTGGTCCCGCCAGCCTTCGATGCGGGCTCCGTCTGGCTGGTTGGCGCCGGCCCAGGGGATCCTGGATTACTGACTTTGCACGCGCTGCACGCGCTGACCTGGGCGGAAATCATCCTCCATGATGCCCTGGTGCCGGAGGAAATTCTTTCTCTGGCGCCCCAGGCGCGGCTGGAGGCGGCTGGCAAGCGGGCGGGCGGGCAACGGACCCCGCAACTGCGGATCAACCAGCGTCTGATCGCTCTCGCGCGGCAAGGGAGGCGGGTCGTGCGGCTGAAGGGTGGCGACCCGCTGATCTTTGGCCGCGGCGGTGAAGAGGCGCTGGCGCTCGCCGCCGCCGGCATCCCGTTCCGCATCGTGCCCGGCATCAGCGCGGGGATCGGCGGCACCACCGCTTCGGGCATCCCGTTGACCCATCGCGGCGTGGCCAGGAGCGTGACGTTCGCCACCGGCCACGACGTCGCCGATCTCGCGCGGGTTCCCTTGAGCGACGTGCTGGTGCTTTACATGGCGGGACGCAACCTCGGCACGATCGCCGCGCGGTTGATGCAAGCCGGTCGTGATCCGGCGGATGCGGTCGCGCTGATCCAGGATGCGACGCGGCCGGAACAAACCGTGCGGATCACGACATTGGCGGACGCGGTGGGGGCGGACGCGGTGGATCAGCCGGCATCGCGTGCTCCCGTGCTTATCGTCATCGGCCCGGTGGTCGCGTTGCGCGATCATTTGAGTGCCTGGCAGCAGACCGCTCCGATGACAATTGTTAACGACCGACAACAGGTTCGCATCGCGGGCTGAGGAAATGACGATGGCGCAAAGTGTATTGTTGCCGGCGGGTGCTCCGTTTGGCGTTGATGAGATCACCGCGCTGAACAGTGTGTTTTCGACGTCGACCGCCGAGCAGCGCGCGTGGTTGTCCGGATTTCTGGCCGGATTACAGGCCGCCAACGCGCCCGCGCCGGCGGTTCCGGCGGCGCCGCCCAAAGCGCGCGCGCCGCTGACAATTCTGTTCGGCACCGAATCGGGCAACGCCGAGGCGCTCGCCGCTCGCGCGCGCAAAGCCGCCACGAAGCTCGGCTTCGCGGTGAAGCTCGCCGACATGGCCGATACGACCCCGGCACAAATGGCCGAGGTCCCGAATCTGCTGCTGATCGCCAGCACCTGGGGCGAGGGCGATCCGCCGCAACGCGCCATCGACTTTTATGAAGCGTTGATGGCGGACGGTGCGCCGCGCTTTGACAAGACCCGGTTCGCGGTGCTGGCTCTGGGCGACCGCGCGTACGCCCAGTACTGCGAAATCGGCCGTCGGATCGATGAACGCCTCGCGGCTTTGGGTGGCAACCGGATCGTCGATCGGATCGAATGCGATCTGGATTTCGAAATGCCGGCGGGCACCTGGATCGATGCGACCCTGGACCAGATCAGCAAGGAAGCCGGTGAGACGGCGGTCGCGGATACCTCGGTCATCCATGTCGATTTCGCCCGTCCCGGAGCGGAAACGTGGACGCGCGGGCGGCCGTTCGAGGCGGAGATTACCGAGCATGTCCGCCTGACCGGCAGCCGTTCCATCTCCGACACAAGGCATATCGAGCTCTCGCTGGAGGGCAGCGGCATCGCTTATGAGCCCGGGGACGCGCTTGGTGTCGTTCCGCGTAACGATCCCGTATTGGTCGACGCGGTGCTGAAGGCGACGGGCCTGGATGGTGACGCGGAGTTGGGTTTGGCGTTGCGCGACCGCTACGACATCACCACGCTGACCGCGAAACAAATCGAAGATCATGCGGCGCTGACCGGCACCTCTCGCCAGCCGCTCGAATGGGCCAGCGGGCGTCAGGTGATCGATCTGCTGGAAACGGCACCGGGGAAATTCACCGCGGAGCAACTGACCGGTCTGCTGCGGCCGCTGCCGCCGCGGTATTACTCGATCGCCTCAAGCCGCGAAGCGGTCGGCGAGGCGGCGCATCTGCTGGTCGCCGGCGTGCGTTACGAAACCCATGGCAGGCAGCGGGCTGGCGTTGCCTCGATCGACATGAACGGGCGACGGAAATCCGGCGAACGGCTGAGTGTCTTCCTGCGCCCGAACCCGCATTTCCGGTTGCCCGCCGATCCGGCGCGGCCGGTGATCATGATCGGGCCAGGCACCGGCGTGGCGCCCTTCCGCGGCTTCCTGCAGGCGCGTGAGGCCACTGGCGCGCGCGGCAAGAACTGGCTCGTGTTCGGCCATCGTAACTATCTGCACGACTTCCTGTACCAACTCGAATGGCAGGACTGGATCAAGGACGGGTTGTTGAACCGCCTGGATGTCGCGTTCTCCCGCGATCAACCGGATAAGCGCTACGTGCAGCATGCGTTGTGGGATGCGCGGAACGACCTGCAAGCCTGGGTTTCGGATGGCGCCGCGATTTACGTCTGCGGTGACGCGTCGGCCATGGCGAAGGACGTGCATGACACTCTGATCCAGGTTCTTGGCAAGCCGGCGCTGGATGGTCTGCGCCGCGACGGCCGCTATCTACGCGACGTGTATTGAAATGAACGATCGTCCGCCGTCCGCCAACGAGCGGATCAAAGAGAACAGCCGTTTCTTGCGTGGCACGATCGCCGAGGGGCTGACGGTGCCGCAAACCGGCGCGATCGCCGACGACGATCAGCAGTTGACGAAATTCCACGGCATCTATCTGCAGGACGACCGCGATCTGCGCGCCGAGCGCGGCCGTCAGCGCATGGAGAAAGCCTTCATCTTCATGGCGCGGATGCGGGTGCCGAGCGGGATCCTGACACCGGCGCAATATCTCGCGGCGGACCGGATGGCGCGGGAACGCGGCAACGGCACGCTGCGCCTGACCACGCGGCAGACCATCCAGTTCCACGGCATTCTCAAAAGCAATCTGCGGCCGCTGATCCAGGGCTTGCACGCGGAAATGCTGGACACGATCGCGGCCTGCGGTGACGTCAACCGTAACGTCTGCGCCTCGGTCGATCCGTGGCGGCGCGCGAGCCATGCCGCGGTGACCAAACTCGCCGGCGACATCGCCACGCATCTGCTGCCGCGCAGCCGGGCGTGGCACGAAATCTGGATCGGCGAGGAACGCGTCGCCGGCGGCGTTGAGGAAGATGAGCCGATTTATGGCCGCACCTACATGCCGCGCAAATTCAAGATCGGTGTCGCGTTGCCGCCGCACAACGATGTCGATGCGTTCGCGCAGGACCTGAGTTTCGTCGCGATCGAGAAACGGGGCAAGATCGCCGGCTACGACGTGATCGTTGGCGGCGGAATGGGGATGACCCATGGCGAGCCGGAGACCTATCCTCGTGCCGGGAACGTGATCGGGTTCTGCAAGCCGGAGCACGCGGTCGCGCTCGCCGAAGCGGTCGTGACCATGCAGCGGGATCACGGCGACCGGTCCAATCGCAAGCAGGCGCGGTTGAAATACACCATCGACCGGATGGGTCTCGAAACGTTCGTCGCCGGTCTCGGCCAACGCCTGGCGGTGAAATTGCAGCCGGCGAAAGGGTTTGTCTTCGCCTCGACCGGCGATCGTCTTGGTTGGGCGGAGGACGAAACCGGCCTGCACCACGTCACCCTGTTCATCGAGAATGGCCGTATCGCGGACCGGGCGCGCGACGGGCTGCGAGAGATCGCCTCGCGTGGCGTTGGCCGCTTCATTATCACAGCGAACCAGAACCTGGTGCTCGCGGATATTCCCGCGAAGCAGAATAGCAAGATCGCGGCGCTGCTCAAGGAATATGGGCTGGATCGCCAGGCCGGCGGGCTGCGGCGCAACGCGGTCGCCTGCGTGGCACTGCCGACCTGCGGACTGGCGCTGGCGGAAAGCGAGCGCTACCTGCCGTCACTGGTCACTCGCCTCGAGTCCGAACTCGAATCACTGGGCCTCGCCGACGAGGACATCACGATCCGGATGACCGGCTGTCCGAACGGGTGTGCCCGGCCATACATGTCGGAAATTGGCCTCGTTGGGCGTTCACCGGGATTGTATAATCTGTATTTGGGCGGCGCGCATGACGGCTCGCGTTTGTCCAAGCTGCACGCTCGCGATGTTGACGGCGATGCGATCGTGGCGGCGCTGCGGCCGGTGTTCGCGGCTTACGCGACGGACCGGAAACCCAACGAATCGTTTGGCGACTTCGTGATTCGCGCGGGGATCGTCGCGCGGACCATCGCCGGTCTCGACTTCCATGAAAACCTGGCTCCCGCACTGAGGAACTGATCATGCGCACCTTTTTTTCTCCAGCCGTCGCGCCCTCGACCGACGCGGCCTGGTTCCCCGGCCTGCCGCATGTCGCGGCCGCGGTTGCCACGTGGTTCGTCTATGGCGGCGCGGCCTGCGCCGCCGGATTGCTGATGGCGAGCTTTGTCAGTTTCGTCGTCTGGCTGCCGTTGGTCGCGCTGGCACTCAACAATGGTGAACCGTTGGCGCCGGAGGCAGCGGCGCCGGCTTTGACACCCAACGCGAAGCGGGCGCTGTTCGTGCTGTGGACGGTGACGGCGTGGCTGGCGGCGGCTGTCGCGCGGTAGAAACGCGAGGCAACCGATGCCGCGCCACGCGACAAATCAGGCGGCACTCACGAGAGAGAACGTTCCGAATGACGATT
>CALFNB010000391.1 GCA_937902425.1 uncultured Acetobacteraceae bacterium
GGTGGCGGAATTGGTAGACGCGCAGGTTTCAGGTACCTGTGGCCGCAAGGTCGTGAAAGTTCGAGTCTTTTCCTGGGCACCAGCATCAAATGAGCAGCACGCAATTCATGCCGAACGCGACGATCCACCAGCATCGGCATGACCTGCCGGATGGCCTGAACCTCGGCCCGGTGGTGGCCGTCGACACCGAGACCATGGGCCTCAACCCGCATCGCGACCGGCTGTGCCTCGTGCAGCTTTCGGGCGGGGACGGCCACGTGCATCTGGTGCAGTTGGTGCCGGTGTCGCTGGGCGGCCGCAGCTTCGACTGCCCCAACCTGAAGCACCTGCTGGCCGATCCGGACGTCGTGAAGCTGATGCATTTCGCCAGGTTCGACGTGGCGGTGCTGCAACACAGCCTGGGCATCACCGTCAGTCCGGTCCGCTGCACCAAAATCGCGGCGAAGCTGATCCGCACGTTCACCGACCGCCACGGCCTCAAGGATCTGTGCAAGGAGCTTCTGGGCGTCGATCTGTCCAAGCAGCAGCAGACCTCGGACTGGGGCGCGTTGGATCTGACCTCCGAGCAATGCGCTTACGCCGCGTCCGACGTGCTGTATTTGCACGCGTTGTGGGCGAAGCTGGAGGCGGTGCTGGTGCGCGAGGGACGCCTCGACCTGGCCGAGGCATGCTTCGCTTTCTTACCGGCGCGCTGCCGGCTGGACCTTCTGGGCTACGAGGACCCGGATATTTTCCACCACTGACGAGACCGCGCCCGCCCTGCCACCGCCGCTCCACGGCTCGCGGGAACCGCTGCTTTTCCACTATGCGGAAGACCTGATCCGGGCGGAGCAGGCCGCCAAGGATCAGGGACAGACAGACGCGATCGATGCTCTTGTTCTCCTGCAAGAAGAGCTTGCTCACCAATACGCCGTCGCCACCGACCACAACCGGCGGATCAACAAGCGCCGGGAGTTGATCAGGGCCTTCGCCGGTCTGTTCGTGATCGCCTCCGTTCTGACGCCTCTTTTTCTGGTCGGGACCACGTTCGCTTACCATGTATTCAATACGTTCGACACAGGAACCGGGCATGGACCAGCCCACCGCTCAGGCTCGCGTCGCTGCCGCCAGTTCCGACACCGGCATCATACAGCCGTCCCCGCTTCGTTGATCTCGCGACCCGAGCCAACCCGACGCATTCCAGCATGGCACTTCCCTCCCCCCAATCGCCGCCGGACACCGCCGAGGATGTCGCCTTCCGGCGGACCGTCGCGGAAGGCGTGGCATCCCTCGATGCCGGGCGGTCCACGCCCTATGAGGACGCGCGGCGCTGGCTCCTGTCCTGGGGCACCGAGAACGAGCTGCCCCCGCCTGAATGCCCGTGATCCTGTCGCCGGAGGCGATAGCGGACCTTGGGCACATCCGGGCCGATATCGCCAAGGACAACCCCGCCGCCTCCCGTGTCGCCGTGCGACTCGTCGCGGCCTGCGACCGGCTCGACTTCCTGCCCAATCGGGGACGGCGATGGCGAGAGCCGGGAACCCGTGAGCTTCCGGTTCGCCCCTATATCATCGCGTGACGCGGGAGGCCGTCGAAATCGTCCGGATTTGGCTCATGGCGCAGTCACGGGAAAGCCCGTCGTGACCTGGCCCAGAGGTATTGTTGGCTTTCGTCACTGGCGCCGCGGCGAAGCCTCCGTGTCACGTTTCGTCAATCTCAAAACATTGACCGCCCCCCGCACAGTGGCCCATAGACTCCGTCTCACCGCACCGGAACGAATTCCACCGTGAGTCGCGCCGCCGCAACAGTCTCCGAACTGGATCCCCCTGACCTCGAGGTCGCGCGGGACGTGCTGGCGATCGAGGCCGCGGGTTTGCGTGCGCTATCCGCCGGACTGGGGCCGGAGTTTACCCGCGCGGTGGACTGTCTGGCCGGCGCCAGCGGCCGGATCGTGGTCTCCGGCATGGGCAAGTCCGGCCATGTGGCGCGTAAGATCGCCGCGACCTTCGCCTCAACCGGCACGCCCGCGCTGTTCGTGCACCCCGCCGAGGCATCGCACGGCGACCTCGGCATGATCCTTCTGGGCGACGCCATCCTGGCGCTGTCCAATTCCGGGGAAACGGCGGAACTGGCCGACATCGTGGCCCATGCGAGGCGTTTCGGCCTGAAGCTGGTGGCGATCACGGCACGGGCGGGCTCGACCTTGGCACGGGCGGCGGACGTCGCGTTGCTGCTGCCATCGGTGGCCGAGGCCTGTCCAATGGGGCTCGCGCCCACCACATCCACCACCATGCAGATGGCTTTGGGCGACTCGCTCGCGGTGGCGCTGTTGAAGCGGCGCGGCTTCACGGAGGCGGATTTCCGCGGCTTTCATCCCGGCGGACGGTTGGGCGCCCGGCTGCGCCGGGTGCGCGAACTGATGCACACCGGGGACGCGGTGCCGCTGGCCGAACTCGGCATGCCGATGGACCGCGCCCTCGTGCTGATGACGGAGAAACGCTTCGGCTGCCTGGGCGTGACCGGCGGCGACGGCTCGCTGCGGGGCATCATCACCGACGGCGATCTGCGCCGTGCCATGGGTCCCGATCTGCTGACCCGGCCGGTCGATGAGGTGATGACCCGTGCCCCCCGCACCATCGGCCCGGACAATCTGGCCGCCGAGGCGCTGCACGCGATGAATGCGCATGAGCGGCCGGTGACGGCATTGTTCGTCGTCGGTCCGGATGGCAAGGTCGCCGGCATCTTGCATATCCACGACCTGTTGCGAGCGGGGCTCGCATGAGCGCCCAGCGACAATTGGGACAGCCCGGCGCCGGACAGCCTGAAGCGGCACAGCCTGGACCGGGCTTTCCCGGCGGACGCGATCAGGGGAAGGTCGCACCCGGAAACTCATCAAGGGGACAAGCCCTGCCTGGAACTCGTACGACAACGCCATCGACTGCACCTCGCACCGGAGGCTACCTCTCGATCGTGAGCGGAAGGGTCGCGCGCCGAGTGCCGACGCGTGGCGGGCTGTTGCGGCGGCGGTTCATGATCAACGCGTCGAAGTTTCTGTTGCCCGCCGTGGCGCTGCTGCTGCTGGCGTCGATCGCATTGTGGCCTGAGTTCAACCGGGCCGCCGACGGGGCGAGGGTCGTGTTGCACCGCCTGGGCGCGACGATCGATGGCGCCCGGTTGACCAACGCGCACTACCACGGCGTGGACGAACGCGGCCGGCCGTTCACCGTCACGGCGGCGACGGCGGCGCAGTCCGGCACGGACCGTATCGACCTGACGGGGCCAGACGCCGACATGACACTGGAGAACGGCACCTGGATCAACGTGAAGTCGAAGCAGGGCGTGTTCATGCGGAAGGACGATCAGCTCGACCTGTCGCGGGACGTCGTGCTGTACCGCGATGACGGCACGACGATGACCACCGATAGCGCGACCGTGGCGATGAAGGCGGGCGCGGCCAGCGGCGCGGCGCCCACCCATGTCGAGGGTCCGTTCGGAACGCTGGACGCGTCGGGGTTCACGACGATGGACAAAGGCGCCGCGATGCAGTTCTGGGGCCCGGTGCGGGTCGAAATGAACGGTGTGACGCAATGAGCCGGCGCCTGGGCATGCCCAGGACGCGCGCGACAATTCTGGTGTTGCCCGGCTCGATGGGGTTTCCGCTGGCACTGACGATCGGACTGGCGCTGGCGCCTCCGGGACACCGCGCGGCGGCGCAGGGCATCGACCTGACCCAGGGCGGACCGATCCAGATCACCGCCCAGGATGGGATCGAATGGCGCCAGAACGAGCAAATCGTCATCGCCAAAGGTGACGCCAAGGCAGTACGCGGCAACGTGACCGTCACGGCGGACCGGCTTTTGGCCTGGTACCGGCACAAGGGAGACACCGCTGCCACACCGGCGGCGACCACCACGGGCCCGACCGGAGGGGGGCCGACCGGGGGGGGCCTGACCGGCGCGACCGACACCGAGGGCAATGAGGTCTATCGCATGCGCGCGGAAGGCAATGTCCACATTTTCACGCAGACCGATCAGGCCTGGGGCGATCAGGCGACCTACGACCTCGATCAGGCGGTGATGGTGATGACAGGCAATGGCCTGAAGCTCACAACGCCAGACGACACGCTGACCTCACGAGACACGCTGGAATATTGGTCGCAGAAACACATGGCGGTGGCGCGAGGCGACGCCGTGGTGGTGACGAACGACGCGCGGCGCATATCGGCCGATACGCTGGTTGCTTACACACTGGCGACACCGCCCGCGAATGCCTCGTCGCCGGCGGCGGCCGCTTCGGGATCGGCCCCATCCGGATCGGCCCAATCGGGATCGACACAAACCACCGATCCCATGGCGGCGATGGCCGGACGGCTGCAGCGCGTCGAGGCGTTCAACAATGTCTCGATCCGCACCTCGACCGACATCGTGACCGGGGAACGCGGCGTTTACGTCCCGGACACCGAGATCGCGCATTTGGGCGGACATGTGCGGATCACGCGGGGGCTGAACCAGATCAACGGCTCGGAGGCGGTGGTCAACATGAAGACCGGAGTCGCCACCTTGCTGGCCGGCGACAGCGGCCGCGTGAGCGGACTGGTGACCCCGAACGATCAGTCCAGTCCGCCTTTGGACAATGGGGCCCAGACCATGTCCCCCGGCGAAAAACCGAAGGGCGAACAGCCGAAGGCGGGAGGAACGCCATGATCACGCCACCCCCATCAGGTCCAGGCAGAGACTTCCCGACCAGGGAGAGCGCGACGCGGGACATGCGGAGCCGCGAACCGCGCGTCCCGTTGAAAGTGCTGCGCGGCGGCGGTGGCCTGATCGCCAGCGGCGTCGGCAAGACCTATCGCCGGCGGCCGGTGGTGCGGAACGTGTCTCTGTCGCTCAACCGGGGTGAGGCGGTCGGCCTTCTGGGTCCCAACGGTGCCGGCAAGACCACGACCTTCTACATGATCGTGGGCCTGGTTTCGCCGGACACCGGCTCGATCCACCTGGACGGCTCCGACATCACCACCCTGCCCATGTATCGCCGTGCCCGACTGGGCATTGGCTACCTGCCGCAGGAAGCGAGCGTGTTCCGCGGCCTGAACGTCGAGCAGAACGTCATGGCGGCGCTGGAGGTCGTGGAACCCGACCTCGCCACCCGCCGCCTGATGCTGGACGAACTGCTGGGGGAATTCGGTATTGGCCACCTCCGCCGCACGCCGGCTCTGGCGTTGTCGGGCGGGGAGCGGCGGCGGGTCGAGATCGCCCGCGCGCTGGCCACGCAGCCCGCCTATATCCTGCTGGATGAGCCGCTGGCGGGCATCGATCCGATCGCGGTGAGTGAGATCCGCGACCTGGTGAAACACCTCAAGGATCGCGGGATCGGCGTGCTGATCACCGATCACAACGTGCGCGAAACGCTGGAGATCATCGACCGCGCCTACATCATGCATGACGGTCAGGTGCTGATGGAAGGCACGCCGAGTGAGGTGGTGGCGAACCGGGAGGTTCGGCGGGTGTATCTGGGCGAACGGTTCAGTTTGTAGCGCGGAGGCCGGAGGACTGGTTCGGTCGCCGCCAGAAGGTCCGGCGGCCCGTGACTGATTGGTTGATCGACCCGAGGTTGCCAGTGAGAGACAATTCGCACCCGCCCAAATCAGATCTTAATGCCGTTGGAACGAGCCGCTTTGTCCCGCTGATCCGATATCGGTCTTATTGAAATCGTCACCTTTGAACAAAATCGAAGTCTGGTGTGTCTTCGCGACGGCGTAGGCGAAGCAGTCCGCCAGATTGAGTTGGGCGCGATGCCCACGGCCTTTGCCATACCGATCGAATGCATCCCGAGCGGCATCCGCCTCGGTCGCGGTGATGGTGACGGCGCGGACGCGAGAGATATCGAGAAATTCCATCACATCCCGCCGAGCCTCAGTGACACTGGCATGCCGCTTACGGCAGAGACCCAGGGCGGCTTCAAAAATAGCGACCGCGGAGGTGATCGGCGACCGCGCCTCGGCGAGGTCATTCGTGAGCCCGTCGGCTTCCGGTTCATCAGTGAGAATCGCGACAATGGCTGACGCATCGACGAACATCAGGGTTCTCCGCTGAGGTCGTCATAAAACGCCTTGTCCGCCGCTTGCCCCGTCTCCGGGCGGGCCATGATCCGCTCCCGTAGCGGCCGCGGTCGCTCGCGCAGTGGAACGGCCTCATCCAGGCGGCGCAGTTCGTTCTCAAGCGCCACCCTCACGGCTTCCGTCCTGGTGACGTGCTTCCGGGTCGCCAGCTTCTCGGCGCGCAGATTGACTTCGTCGCCGCGGATGTTGAGCGGCATGGTTTGACCCTCGTGTAGACGTGTTGGTCTTATTGTATTTACGCGTGGATACAAATCTGTGTCTTTCGCGGGTATTGGGTTAGTTTGAAGGTCAGCCGTCGACCCGGAGCAGTCCTTCGCAGCTGCGGCCCAAACGGCCGAGATTGGTCGAAAGCGGACCAGCAGTTTCCGGTGGCAGGAACGAAAGAGCGGACGTTTGGCGCAGGTCGGACAAAACCATTACCAAAACATTGATCGCCGCATTCGATGTCGCCACGGGCCCTTCAATTGGACCGCAGAAGGCAAGCCTCTTGTGCCACTGCGCATTACTGATGGCGTTCAAATTTTGGCGAGGCGTACGGGTTTGAGCTGGGTGAGATCAAGACAATGGTCGGTTCAAGTCCCTCGGCCAGGAAGTTGTTGGAGCGCAATTCATGCTTTCTGACCGTCAGCCTAAAGGGATCACGCTCTGATCGATCAGACAGGCTCGGCGGTCAGGAACCGGGGCGAGGGTATCGCGCCGTGAAATCTGAAGCGACTGAGTGTCAGGAAACTCAGACACCGAATTCGGAGCCCAATTGAACGGAGGTCAATTGGCTTCCGTAAATGCCTTCATCAACTGGAAATCCGAACCACGATACAGCGCGGGTTTATATTCGTCTGTTCGTTTCAGCCGTTCCATCAGCATCGGTAGTTCGTTTGCCGGCACCGGGCGGCTGAACAGATAGCCTTGCACCTCCGTGCATCCGTGCTGGCGCAGCATATTCAATTGGTCCAGCGTCTCCACGCCCTCGGCCGTGGTCTTTATGTTCAGGCTATGGCCAAGGCCGGTGACCGCGCGAATGATGGACATGGATTCTTTGTTCGTCACAAGGTCGCGGACGAAGGATTGGTCAATTTTTAATTTGTCAAAGGGAAAGCTTCGCAGGTAGCTCAGCGAGGAATATCCGGTTCCGAAGTCATCCAGAGCCACCGTAATCCCCATGGCACGCAACTGATGGAGTGCGGTCAGTGTGCCTGCGGTCTCGCGCAACAAAACCGATTCGGTAATCTCCAGTTCCAGGCGATCTGGCGGCAAGCCCGATGACGCGAGCGCGGCGCGCACCGCGGCGACGATATCACCTTTCTCAAATTGGACTGGTGAGAGGTTCACCGCGACACCGATGTTCTCCGGCCAGTTTCCCGCCTCGAAACACGCTGACCGCAGCACCCACTCTCCGATCGCGACGATCATGCCCGTCTCCTCTGCGACAGGGATGAATTGCGTGGGTGTCATGAGGCCATGGCCGGGACGATGCCATCGTAGCAGTGCCTCAAACCGGGTAACTTCGCCCGCGATCACATTGATCTGTGGCTGGTAGTGGAGTTCGAACTCGCCACCCAGAATGGCGCTCCGCAGATCCGTCTCAAGCGTGCGGCGGAGTTGGATGCGCGCATTCATTTCCGGCTCGAAGAACCGGGCGCCGCCGCGCCCTTCTGTCTTCGCGTGGTAGAGCGCGATGTCGGCATTCTTCATAAGCGTTTCAGAAGAGGAACCGTCGCGCGGTGCCACCGCGACGCCGATACTCATTCCAATGCCGATTTGATGTCCATCGATGTCGCAAGGGTCACGAAATGCGTCAATGAGCCGGCCGACCAGCAGTTGCGCATGCTCGGGTTGTCCCAACTCGAGTTGGATGATCGCGAATTCATCCCCGCCCAGACGTGCCACGGTGTCGCCCTGCCGCACGCAAGCGCTCATTCTGTCCGCCACGGCCCGTAGCAGCCCATCGCCGACCGGATGGCCCATAGTGTCGTTGACGACCTTGAAACGATCCAGATCAAGACAGATCACCGCGAATTCGTGGCCACGCCCGGCCTGGACGATGGCTTGTTCCAGACGGTCGTGGAACAGCACCCGGTTCGCCAGGCGCGTCAGGGAATCATGTTGAGCCATGAACGCAATGCTGGTTTCGGCCCGCAACCGCTCGGTGGCGTCCTCATGGGTCGCAACCCAACCTCCATCGGCCATCGGTTGATAATGGATCGTGATGACACGTCCGTTTTTCAGCATGACGTCTCGCCTGGATGGCTGGTTCGCGGCACGTTGTTCCGCGCGCCAGGCAAGGTGGTCGGATCGCGACTTGATCGGCACGCTTCCAACCGCTTCCCGATAATCCATGATCTCCTGGAGAGAACAGCCGACATACGCTGCTTCCGGTGGAAGATCGTAGAGCTCGGTCCACCGCCGGTTCCACACCAGCAGTCGTTCCTCACCATCAAATAAGCAGATCCCGTGGGTTATATTGGTCAGCACGGCTTCGATCTGCTGGCGCCCGATCTCCAGGTCCGCGTTGGCTTGTGCCAATCGCGCGGTGGCCCGGACTTCCTGGGTTATGTCGCGCCCGGTCCCGCGGTAGCCGCTGAACACACCGTTGCGATTAAACATCGGATCGCCGCTGGTGCTCATGAAATGACGTTCGCCGTTCGCGCCGATCCGCTCCCAGAGAAAGCCGCGGAAGGGCAAATGGGCCGTGAGGTCAGCCTGATGCCTGACCCATCGCTCGTCGGTCATCGCTGGGTCGGCGAGGTCTCGGCAGGTTTTGCCGGTGTCGTCGGTTGCGACCATGAATGGAATGTTGGAATCGAAGGAGAAGCGAAAATCCGCATCCTGTTCCCAGAACCAGTCCGCCGACATTTCCGCGGTGTCCGCCAGTTTGAAGTTCTGCTTTTCCTGCAGGCGGATCTGTCTCGCCACGACCCAGATCAGATAGGAAAATGAGAGGGCGACAGTCAACGCGATGCTTGCGATATAGAACGCTTCCGTGCGCCACTTCGCGAAGACATCCGCTTCCCGTTGCAGAATGTCTACCACCAGCGGATAGTCTTGCAGAGGGTGTACGGAAACGAGGTTGCGAACCCCGTTGATGATCGAGGGTGCGACGTAGTTGCCGCCGCCCTCGGCGACGTGGCCATACCATGGCGATACCGCGGGCAATCTTGCTCCGAGCGCACTCGCGGTATTTGGATAGCGGATCAGTATCGCGCCGTCTCGTCGCACCAGCCTGACCGACATTCCCACATGCTCGGTTGCCGCCCGATAGAAATCACTCAGATACTTAACGTCGACAATACCGAGTATCACTCCAAGAAATTTGCCTCCAGGCCCGTTGACACGCCGGGCGAAATACACACTCGGTTCTCCGGTCAAACGGGCCGCCGCCAGCGCACCGATGAATATTCCGGGATCGTCATGGTCCCTGCACCAGATGAAGTAGTCGCGGTTGGACACATCCATCCGGTCAGGGAGGCGAGGCCGGGACCAATTCACGACGATACCGTCGGCACCGATGAGTGCGACAGCATCCGCCTGCGGGACATTCTTGACTCGCTCCACCAGATAGGCCTGGATTGCTGGCGTTCCCATCAGGCGCTGGAAATCCTCCGGGGTCTTAAAGTCCAGACCGGCGGCTTTCGATCTCACCTCTTGCACGATCAGATCGACAATCTGGACATAACGCCCGGTCTGTTCGGCGAGAACGACACCCATGCTGTCCGAACCGCGTAGGTGTTCATCCAGCGCGGACTGGCGATCGTGCCAGATCATCAGGCACGCGGCCGCACCGAGAGCCACCAGCACCAATGCACCAAGTAACGCGGCGGCTGGCCGGGATCCGAGGACAGCGCGAAAGCGACCGAGCCAGGAGAACGATCTGATGCCTGTCACGACGACGCCTGTACGCCGAGCGCCGGCATGAGCTCGGTTGCGACCTTGGCGCTCGCGGCAAACCGTGTGTTCAGGCGCATCCGATTTATTCCACAGGTGCGAACGAACCTGTGATGTCAGGAAAGGGTAAACAAACCATGAATGAAGATTGAAGGTCCCGGATGGACCTGATAGTGCGGAGCCGACAAAACCTGAACGAAGGTCTGCTCACCGGAAGCGGCGACCTGCAGCTGAACGGCGTGGATGGGCGCAGAGCGGACTCTCTTCCAACATGTCCTCCATGTCGCCCATCCACCCTTTGCGGACGTTGAAACTGACCCACCACCCTTTCGCGATCGCACCACCTTATCGGAATCGGCGGCCAGCCGTTCGCCGCCGACCGAGACCCGGTTTCATCAGCAATCGCTCCAAAGACTGGAAAAACAGCCCTTTAATCGATAACATCACACCGATCGGTCTCGCCGCGTCCATATTTCTGATTGTCGTGAAAGCCACACCGCACGCGTTAGCACGTTTCTTGCATGCGAAAGCCATTGACCGCGATGGCCCAGGACCGCTAATCGCCATGGCATGGCGCTCGGCCCACGCTTAGACCTACGACAAAGCCAGACGCTGGTCATGACGCCGCAACTGCGTCAGGCCATCCAGCTGCTGCAATATTCGAACGTGGAGGTCACCACGTTCGTCGAGCGCGAACTGGAACGCAATCCGCTGCTGGAACGCGACGAGGTCTCCGATGCCCCGATCGGCGAACGGGCGGCATTGGACCAGGTCACGCTACGCACCGACACGCCCGCCGACGCGGCCGAGGCGGTGCGCGCCGACAGACTGCCCTCGGAGACCGCCAGCCCGCTCGATAGCGTCCATGCCGAGGACTACGACCCCGGAGGCCCCGCCGATGGCGCCCCCTCCATGGGCTCGTTCGAGGGGCGCGGCGGCAATCTCTCATTCTCCGGCGACGATCGCACGATCGAGGACATGGCGGATGAACGCCCCCCGCTGCGCGACCATCTGGGCGAGCAACTGCGTCTGAGCTTCGCCGAGCCGGTCGACCGGATGATCGGCGCGCACCTGATCGCGCTGCTTTGCCCGGCCGGCCGGCTGACCGCCGATCCGGCGGCGATCGCTCAGGCGATGGGCGTGCCGCTGGCGCGGATCGAGGCGGTGCGCCAGCTCATGATGCGCTTCGATCCGCCTGGCATGTTCGCGCGCGACCTGAAGGAGTGCCTGGCGGCGCAGCTCGCCGACAAGAACCGGCTCGACCCGGCGATGCAGACCTTACTGAACAATCTGGAATTGCTGGCGCGCCGCGACCTGCGCGGCCTGATGAGCCGCTGCGGCGTCGACGCCGAGGATCTGGCGGACATGATCGTCGAGATCAAGGCGCTCGATCCCAAGCCTGGCGCTTCGTACGACATCGAACCGGTGCGCGCGGTGATCCCCGATCTGCTGATGCGGGCGGCGCCGGGCGACAGTTGGATCATCGAGTTGAACCCCGACACCATGCCCAGGGTGCTGGTGAACGAAGGATTCCACGCCCGCATCGCGCCCAGGGCGAACAAGGCGGACCGGGTGTTTCTGGCCGATCAACTGGCGAGCGCGAACTGGCTGGTACGGTCGTTGCAGCAGCGCGCGCAAACCATCCTGAAGGTCGCCGCGGAAATCATGCGATTGCAGGATGGGTTCCTGCGCCGGGGCGTGGCGCACCTGCGGCCGTTGATTTTGCGTGACATCGCCACGGCGGTGGAGATGCACGAAAGCACCGTCAGCCGCGTCACCTCGAACAAATACATCGCGACGCCACGCGGGATTTTCGAACTTAAGTATTTCTTCACCACTTCGATCAGCGCGGTGGATGGCGGCGAGAGTCACAGCTCGGAAGCGGTGCGCCATCGCATCCGCCAACTGATCGGCGCCGAGGAGCCGACCGGGATCCTGTCCGATGACCAGATTGTCACCATCCTGCGACGAGAAGGGGTGGACATCGCCCGCCGAACGGTGGCCAAATACCGGGAGGCGATGCACATCCCGAACTCCGTGGGTCGCCGGCGGGTCAAGGCGGTACCCGCCTGAGCGCGGATCGTCCACCGGAACCGGACGATACGACGCTGATGGGTCATGGGATCCGGTTCAATGGGTGGGCCGGAGATCAGGCCGGGTGCCGTACGGTTCGCGAAGCTGGTTCGGTAGGACAGTGGCACATGCAAATCACGGTTTCCGGCAAACAGGTGGAACTCTCCGACGCACTGCGCGAGCGCGTGTCGCATGAGTTGACGGGTATCACCGGCAAGTATTTCGAGCACGCGCAGGACGCGCGGATCACCTTCGAACGATCGCGACTGGGTTTTACCTGCGACATCAATCTGCATGCCGGCCGTGGACTGACATTGCGCGGCGAGGCCGAGGGCACGGATGCCTATACCGCGTTCGACAAGGCGGCCCTCCACGTCGGCAAACGGCTGCGGCGCTACCGGCGGCGGGTCAATGACCATGCACGTGACGACGCGCAGCGGGCGCGGCCTGAATCGGCGCGGCAGATCATCCTGCGCGCCGAGGCCGAGGACCACGAGGAACCTGAAACGGCCGCGCATACCGCGCCGGTGGTGATCGCCGAAACAACCACCGAGATCGCGCATTTGACGGTCAGCGAGGCGGTGATGCGGATGGAACTGGCGGATCACCCGGTGCTGATGTTCCGCGATATGAATTCGGGCGTGCTGAATGTGGTTTACCGTCGCCCCGACGGGAATATCGGGTGGATCGATCCGGGGGATTGATTGGCCTGGGCTCCGGGCGGGTTCGGGGGATGTTCCTGGACCCGCGGATGGCGTTGTCGATGTCCAATTCGCGTTTCAATAAACTTGTTTGATGAATTTCATGTGCGCGAAAATCCAGCGTGTCATCGGCATGAGCGACCGGCAATCATCATGCGGGCAGATCAGCGACACGCCATATTTCGGCTCGGATCCCGGATAGCCGCCTTTAACGTGACGCAAGACAAAATATTCCAGACCAGGCCGCCCTTCCCGGGTTGCTGACCGGCACTGAGAAAATCGGAAGCCTGATACCGAAAATGGACTTGGTCCGCTCAGGTTGCCTCCACACAAATCTTTTGCCAGATCCGAGGTCGTTGTCGCGTCCTCATCACCATTGTGAGTAGCGTAAACGTATATTCCGGGCGGTCGTACGATGAAATGGCAGTCAGTTGTATCCCAGAGCACGATGTATCCATGATTTGATGTGGTTCCATCAGGCAGACAGACCATCTTTCCAGTTGGAACGGCGACCCGAAAGCCGAAATAGCGATCGGTATAGTTACTGGCCGCCGCGGCCAGGTGAAGCGCGATCAGCACGGTCATCGTCAGCATGACGCGCGCTATCAATGCCCCACCTCCGTCCGTTCGGACCAGTCAGCCTTGTGTCGCGGTATGGAACGAATCACCTTCAAGAGGTCTGATTCGTAAGTGCTCGTCGCCGAATTGTATCTGCGCCATGCTGGGACCGGCCGGCCGTTTAGCCTACCCTGAATTCTATCGACGAAATCCTCGGCGCTCGCCGCCCCTCTTATCTGTGGGCCGTAATCATTTCGATACATTGAGATCGAGTCGGCGACTGATGGGAATGAAAGGTTCCGCCCGCCCGCGTTGGTTTGGCCAAACGCATTGTTCAGCGGGAAGTTGTGGTTGTCGAGATAGTTGCTTTCATGAGCTGAGTGACCAAGGATCCAGTCCTCATTCACACCCAGTTCCTTCGCCAGATCGCTGATTCGCTTATGGACCGCATCAAAGAAGCGATTGTAAAGGTGTGGTCCTTTCGGCTCTCCGGGTGCGTCAATCGGAAGTTTCCCTGTTTGGCCCTTCCGCCCAGGCGCGGGGGCGCCGCCATTCGTCTCTGGCTTGGCATTTGTAGCCCGGTTGCCTGCTGCCCGAGCGAACTCTCCGAACGACGCGGCCCGGTTCACCGCACCGCCAACGAATGCCCGCCAGTGGTCCGATCCGATCTTCTCCTGGGCGCTGGCCAGCTGGACTGACGCTTTCGCCAGGTCGGCGTGCGAGCGGGCGCTGGCGGCGGTTTCGGCGGCGTCACGCAACAGCTTTACCGCCAGATCACCACCATCCCGATCGAAGTACGCCGCCGCGAAATCCGCTTCGGACAGGCTCCCGGCCTTGCTCCATTTGGTCATCGTGCCGGCCAGGCCTTTGGTACGCGCGTCGTTGAGTTGTGCCGCGGAAGAGCCGCGCGATTGCTTCGGCAGGGCGGCCACCGAGGCGTGGATCACCGCTGTCACCCGATCTGCCACGGCATTGGGCGCGAACATGGCGCCGCCGCCATCCTCTGGCTTTTCCGGCCCCTTGCCGTCGCCGAAATATCCATGATCTTACCGTCCCTGATCCTGCCAGGCCATTTATCGTCCCATTTCAATAAAATATTCTGAAAACTCAACTTTGTCACACCGTCGCCTGCACGGTTCGATACGACAGACCGTGGAATACCACCGTCACGCCATCGCGCCACCAAACTTCACGCCGCCACGAGACCGATAGCCGACACCTCTGGGCCAGCGGACCGCGGTGCTTTATCGCCGGACAACCAACTCCACCCACTTCGGCGGGCGATACGGCCCCACGCTCCAGGGTAGTATTCCATCCGGCCGCGTTTCGGCTACACTCCCCGCAAAAGACGCCTGACAGGGAGAAGTAACAATGAACCGCGGTATCGTGCCATGTCTGTTATCGGCTGGCCTCTTCCTTGGCCTGTCCGCGCAGGTGTTCGCGGAGAACAAGTACGGCCCAGGCGTGACCGATACCGAAATAAAGATCGGCAACACCAATCCGTACAGCGGCAACGCCTCGGCCTATGGCGGCAACGGGCGGGCGGAGGCGGCGTATTACCGCTACATCAACGACCAGGGCGGCATCAACGGCCGCAAGATCAATTTCATTTCGCTCGACGATGGCTATAGCCCGCCGAAGACTGTCGAACTGACCCGCCAACTGATCGAGCGCGACCAGGTGCTGGCCGATGCCGCCCCGCTCGGCACCGCGCCCAACATCGCCATTCAGAAGTATCTGAACCAGAAGAAAGTCCCGACGCTGTTCGTCGGCTCGGGTGCGTCGCGCTGGGACGATCCCCAGCACTTCCCGTGGACGATCGGTTTTAATCCCAGCTATCACGCCGAGGGCTACCTCTACGCGAAAGATATGCTGGCGACGGTGAAGGATCCCAAGGTCGCGGTCCTGCGGCAGAACGACGACCTTGGCGAAGACTACATGAGCGGGTTCATCGAGGGTCTCGGCAAGGACGCCGACAAGATCATCGTCGCGAACGTCACTTACGAAGTCACCGACGCCACGATCGACTCGCAGATGCTGCAACTCAACCACTCGGGCGCGAATGTGTTTTTCAACGTGACGACGCCGAAGTTCGGTGCGCAGGCGATCAAGAAGGCGTTCGAGATTGGCTGGAAGCCCAAACAATATCTGGTGAACATCGCGGCCTCGGTGGGCGCGGTGATGAAACCCGCCGGGACCGAAGCGAGCCAGGGCGTGATCACGGCGGATTATAAGAAGGACCCGACCGACCCGCGGTGGTTCGACGACGCGGAATACAAGGAATGGAAAGCCTGGCTGGACAAATACATTCCCAACGCCAATCCCGCCGATGCCGCCAATATCACCGGTTGGGCGGCGGGCCATCTCGTGGTGGAGACGCTGCGCAAGTGCGGCGACGATCTGACACGCGACAACGTCATGCGGCAGGCGGCGAGTTTCCACAACTACCGGATCCCGATGCTGGTTCCCGGCCTGCTGATCAACACCAGCCCGACGGACTACGAGCCGATGAAGTCGATGCATTTCGCGCGCTACGAGGGCGAGCACTGGGTGGCGTTCGGCGAATTGCTGTCGTACGAAAAGGGGAGATGACACGGGTTGGTGTTCATAACTGTCCCAAATCGGTATCGATCACGTCGCGCGACCGGTTCGTCCTCGCGCGACGTGGGTCGACGGGAGATGACCACGCTTCTTTCGAGCGCGACCCGGCACGCCATCGAGGTTCACGATCGTTTCAGTGCGGCCTCGATGTTCTGGCGACGAGAACCCCGCCGGAATTCAACCGCCCAGAAGGACAACTTTCGACGATCCCGACAGACTCGAGAACTCCCTGTCAAACGTCGCCAGAAACTCACAAGACGCGCGTTGCATATCGTCCAGGATGACGCCGTCGGCGAAATCGCCCCCCGCCGCGAGGAAGCGTAGCCCAGTACGGGCCGCGACCTGATCGATCCGAAACTCACGGCCCGCGACCAGTTGCCGGAGGATCGGCACGATCTCATTCGTCTTGTACCGGTAGGCACGGGTCAAAACCCGGATGACTTCGCACAGCACGACCGTGGATATATGCACCGCATCCGCGGCTTCGATCGCCGCCGCCTGGGTCGCCTGATTGTCATCATCCCAGGTGAGATAGCGAACCAACACATTCGTATCGATCGCGATCTTCACCTTTGTCTGCCGGTGCCGATCGCATCGCGCATCTGCTGTAGCGTTACCACCGGTTGCGCCGGACGCCGCAACACACCGCGCAGCCGGCTGAAATCGCGTGCCACCGGCGGCGCGAGTTCAACTCTGCCGCCGTCCAGCAGCGCAATCTCAATCTTGTCGCCAGGTTTGATCCCCAGATGGCGCAATACCGCCTTACGCAAGGTGACCTGGCCTTTCGCCGTGACAGTAAGTTCCAACGGCATGCGCATTCCTCCGCAACGACGCCATCCAAATGTAAGGTCAAAAATGCCTTACGTCAAGCCCGGAAAAACTCCTGACCGCCCGCCATCACGGCCACTTCACCTCTGGCGGCAAACTCATCAGAATCGCCTCCACGTTCCCCCCGGTCTTCAGCCCGAACAATGTCCCCCGATCGTGGATCAGGTTGAACTCCACATAGCGGCCGCGGCGGATCAATTGATGTTCCCGCTCCGCCGCCGTCCACGTCTCATGCATCCGGCGGCGCACGATGCGAGGGAACACGTCCAGGAACGCCTCGCCCACGTCGCGCACGAAGGCGAAATCGCGCGCCACGTCCGCCGTGCGGTGGCGGTCGAAGAAGATGCCGCCCGCGCCGCGCGGCTCATTCCGGTGCGGCAGAAAGAAGTAGCGGTCGCACCACGCCTTGAACGTCACGTAGTACCCTGGATCATGCCGATCGCAGGCGGTCCGGAACGCGGCGTGGAACAACGCCGCGTCCTCCACCGCCGCCGCCTCTCCGAGTCGCATCGGTGTCAGATCGCCACCGCCACCGAACCAACCCTCGGTCGTCACCAGCATCCTCGTGTTGAAATGCGCCGCCGGCACGCGCGGGCCGCGCATGTGCGCGACCAGGCTGATCCCCGAGGCCCAGAATCGCGGATCCTCCGCCGCGCCGGGTATTTGCGCGCGAAATTCCGGACTGAACTCCCCCCAAACGGTCGAGACGTTGACACCCACCTTCTCGAAAACCCGCCCGTGCATCAGGCTGATGACACCTCCGCCCCCATCGCCGCCGCCGCCCTCGCGAGTCCAGGCTTTCCGCTCGAAGCGCCCTGGGCCCGGGTCGGACCCTGATGCGAATTCGCTCTCGATCGCCTCGAATGCCGCGCACAGACGGTCGCGCAACGCCTCGAACCAGAGCCGCGCCGGCTCCCGCAGCGCGTCATGCGAGGATTTGGTCGCGGTTTCGTGCGGTTTCAGGGTCATAGGGGCTTGTTCCCAACGGCCAGTCAGAGTACGCCCGATGCGTGACCCAGCCCAGGGGTGTTCATGGGGGCAATCCCCGGGCGTGTTGCGGGAGATAAAAGGCGCCTCTAAGTTGCGCCCGTTCTGAACGGACCGTCCAGGCCGGGCGGTCCGTGGTCAGCCATGTGTAACGACCGGGGAGGACCTGGTTGGAGCAACCTGGCGGGCCAAAGCTGGATCAATGACGGTTCCGGTCACTCTGACCGGGGAATACGAGGGGAATATGGCTGAATCGCCCGCCACCACCGCCCACGGCCATCCGGCTGGCGGCTCTCACGGCCAACCGGCCGATGGCACCAAACGCGACCTGTTGGAACTGATCGCCGGCGCGGGCGCCGCGATCTTCGTCGGCGGCATCGGTTGGGCTTTGGTCGCCTCGATGAACCCGGCGGCTGACGTGCTGGCGGTGTCCGCGGTGGAAATCGATCTCGCACCGATCGCGGTCGGGTCGGGCATCACGGTGATGTGGCAAGGCAAGCCGATCTTCATCCGCCATCGCACCGACAAGGAAATCACCGAAGCGCGCGACGTGAAACTTGACGAGTTGCGGGATCCGCAGACCGACCAGTCGCGGGTGAAGCCGGGGCGTGATCAGTGGATCGTCCTGATCGGCATCTGCACCCATCTTGGCTGCATCCCGCTCGGCAACAAGCCGACGGATATGCGTGGCGACTGGGACGGCTGGTTCTGCCCGTGTCACGGCAGTCAGTACGACACCTCCGGCCGCATCCGCAAAGGTCCGGCGCCGTTGGACCTGGCCTTGCCGCCGTATGCGTTCGAGTCCGACACGAAAATCAAAATCGGCTGAACCGAGCGCTCGTTCGAAGCCAAGACCCATCAGGGAAACCGTCATGGCCGGTCTGCATAAAAGTGATATCCCGAATCCGGTGCTGAACTGGATCGACTCCCGACTGCCCATCATCACGATGATGCAGAAGGAATACGGCGTCTTTCCGACGCCGCGAAACTTCAATTATTTCTGGAATTTCGGCGCGCTCGCCATGGTCACGCTGATCATCCTGATCCTGACCGGGATCTTCCTGGCGATGAGCTACCAGCCGAACACGACGCTGGCGTTCGACAGCGTGCAGCACATCATGCGCGACGTGAACTATGGCTGGCTCATACGCTACGTGCATCAGAACGGCGCGTCGATGTTCTTCATCGTCACGTATATCCACATTTTCCGCGGCATGTACTATGGCTCCTACAAGGCACCGCGGGAGCTGCTGTGGATTTTGGGCGTGGTCATCCTGCTGCTGATGATGGCCACCGCGTTCATGGGCTACGTGCTGCCCTGGGGCCAGATGTCGTATTGGGGCGCCACTGTCATCACCAACCTGTTCTCGGCGTTCCCGGGCGTCGGCAAATACATCGTCACCCTGCTGTGGGGCGGGTTCAGCGTCGATCAGCCCACGCTAAACCGCTTCTACTCGCTGCACTATCTGCTGCCGTTCGTGCTGGTCGGCGTGGTCTTCCTGCACGTCGCCGCGCTGCACATCGTCGGTTCCAACAACCCGCTTGGCATCGAGCCGCGCGGACCACAGGACACCTTGCCGTTCCACCCGTACTACACGGCGAAGGACAGCGTCGGGGTCTGCGTCTTCCTGATCGTGTGGGCCGCGTTCGTGTTCTTCGCGCCGAACATGCTCGGCGATCCGAACAACTTCGTCGAGGCGAACCCGCTGCAAACCCCCGCCGACATCGTGCCGGAGTGGTACTTCCTGCCGTACTACGCCGTCCTACGCTCGGTGCCGAACAAGCTTCTGGGCGTGTTAATGATGTTCGGCTCGCTTCTGGTGCTGCTGGTCCTGCCGTGGCTCGACACGTCGCGCGTGCGCAGCGCGCGGTTCCGGCCGACCTACCGCTGGCTGATCCTGGTATGGGTGCTGTCCTTCGTCGTCCTCGGCATCTGCGGCGCACATAAGCCCGAAGGCATCTGGGTGATCCTGAGCCGGATCGCGGCCCTGTACTACTTCGCCCATTTCCTGGTGATCATGCCGATCCTCGGCAAGCTGGAGCGTCCGCTGCCGCTGCCCGAGAGCATCACCCAAGCGGTCACCGGCCGCCCGCTGGAGAGCCACTGATGCGCACGCCCAGATTCTTGTTCGCCCCCATGCGTACCTTTTTCGCCCTCATGGTGGCCGCCGCTCTGGCGATCACGGGACTGCTCGCGCCGCCGGCGTCCGCGCAGGATGTGCCGACGCCGCCGAATGAGAACTGGAGCTTTGACGGGATCTTCGGCACTCCGGACCTCGCCGCCGCGCAGCGTGGGTTCCAGGTGTATTCCGAGGTTTGCTCCACTTGCCACGCGATACATCAGATGCATTTTCGCGATCTGACCGGCCTGGGGTTCAATGACGCGCAGGTGAAGGCGATCGCTTCCACCTTCACCGTGCCGCAGGGGCTGGACGACAGTGGCCAGCCGAAGGAGGGGCCTGGCATGCCGGCCAATCAGTTCCGCTCGCCGTTCCCGAATGAAAAGGCCGCGCGTGCGGCGATGAACGGCGCGTATCCGCCCGATCTGTCGCTGATCATCAACGCGCGTGAGGGTGGCGCCAACTATGTCTACGGGATTCTGACCGGGTACGCCGACGCGCCGACTGGTTTCACCATGCAGGACGCCATGAACTACAACCGGTATTTCCCCGGCCATCAGATCGCGATGCCGCAACCGCTGCAGGACGGCAAGGTCACCTACACCGATGGCACGCCGAACACGGTCGATCAGATGGCGCGTGATGTCGCGACGTTCCTGTACTGGACCTCAAATCCGGAAACGACCGAGCGCAAGCAGATGGGAATCCGGGTCATTCTGTTCCTGGTTCTGCTGACCGGCGTCACGTACGCGGTGAAGCGCAAGATCTGGTCGGATGTGCACTGATCGAACCCGCCAATGACGCCGGCCCCGTCTTTGACCCCGGCGAGGCAGCTTCCGTGACCGGCAGCCCAGAGATGACCGAGCCGGTGATCGGCATCATCGGCGGGTCGGGGCTGTATGATATCGACGGGCTTGAGGACAAGACCTGGAAACGGATCGAAACGCCCTGGGGCGAGGCCTCCGACGAACTGCTGTTCGGCCGGCTCGACGGCGTGCGGTGCGTGTTCCTGCCGCGGCACGGGCGAGGCCATCCGACGTCTCCAACCCATCTGAATTACCGTGCGAACATCGACGCGTTGAAGCGCTCGGGCGTGACCGACGTGCTGTCGCTGTCGGCGGTCGGCAGTTTTCGGCACGAACTGCCGCCTGGGCATTTCGTCATCGTCGATCAGTTCATCGACCGCTCCTTCGCGCGGGAGAAGAGTTTCTTCGGCGACGGCATTGTCGCGCATGTCTCAATGGGGCATCCGGTCTGCTCTCGTCTGGGCGATGCGATCGAAACGGCGGCCCGGTCGTTGGCACTGCCGGTCACGCGCGGCGGCACCTATCTGGTGATGGAAGGGCCGCAGTTCTCGACCAAGGCCGAGAGCGAGTTGTACCGCGCCTGGGGCTGCCACGTGATCGGCATGACCAACATGCCGGAGGCCAAACTCGCGCGCGAGGCCGAGCTTTGCTACGCGACGGTCGCCATGGTGACCGATTTCGACTGCTGGCATCCCGACCACGACCACGTCACGGTGGAGGCCGTGGTGAAGGTGTTGTTCGATAACGCTGACAAAGCGAGGACGCTGGTGCGGGCGCTGGTGCCGTCGATCGGCGGGACGCGGCCGGGATGCGCCCAGGGATGCGATCGGGCGCTGGACAACGCGGTGATCACGGCACCGTCGATGCGGTCCGCTGCCCTCGCGCATAAGCTGGACGCGGTCGCCGGCCGGGTCCTGCGCGGGGGCTGACGCGAGGATCACCGGCGCGCGCCCCATCAGAGTGCGTGACGTCCCTCGGGTGCGGCCTGTATAAGGGCGCCGGGACACCTTGATGTAGAAGCTGGGGTGTAAAATCTCGGATGTAAAATCTGGGATGAAATCTCGGACGTGAAGTTTCGGATGCGATGTCCTTGCACACAGGAGCCTGTCATGCTCGACCTTTTCGGTATTCTTTTCAGTTCGATCATGATGTTCCTGGTGATCCTCCGCGCGATCCAGTTGGACAGTCTGCAACCATGGTTCCTGACGCTGAAGCCCCCGGGTGACCAATCCGGGCTGATGTTGCGCCCGGATGTTCCCGGGGCCGAGCGACGGCCGGCGTGGCGCATCGGGTCGCGACGCGAATGATCGATCCCGTCGAGCTTTCCGCGGTACTTCTGACACGCGAGGTCCCCCGCCGTGCTGCGTAGCTCGTGGCTTCTGCTGCTGTATCTGTCGTTCCTTGGACTGGGGATCACCACGCCATTCGTCATGACCCTCGGTTATGTCTGGGTCGATACGTTTCAGCCGCAGACGGTGGCGTATTTCATCCTGAATGAGTTGCCGGTCGCGTTCATCATGGGGGCTGCCGCGGTCCTGACCTACTTCGCGCTGGATCGCCGGTCCCCCCCGCCGATCATGACCCCCAGCGTTTGCCAGGTCCTTTTGGCGCTCTGGATGACGGCGACCCTGTTGTGGGCCGAACTACCCGATCGCGCCTGGGTCAAGTGGGACTGGGCCTTCAAGACCATGGCGTTCGCCGCCTTCGTGCCGCTCGTCATCCGCTCCCGCGTGCAGATCGAGGCCTTCGCCCAGACCTACGTCTTCTCGTTGGCCGCCAATTTCGTGCCGTTCGGTCTCAAGGTTCTGCTATCCGGCGGTGGCTATGGCCGAAATCTGGGCTTGCAGGGCGGTAACGCCGGTCTCGCGGAAGGCGGCCTTCTGTCGACCGTCTGCCTCATGGCGGTGCCCCTCGCGTTGTTCCTCGGCAAACACGGCAAGCTTATTCCAAAGCTGCCGATGATGAACGTCGCTTATGGCGGCATCGCGATCCTCGCGATCGCGACCGCGTTCGGCACGTACGAGCGCAGCGCCCTCATCGGCATGGTCGTATTGGCCATTTACATGTTCTTGCGTTCGCGACGAAAACTGTTGTTCGGCAGTATCATCGGGCTGGCGTTCATGATCATCCTGGGCTTCATGGCGACCAGTTGGAACGCCCGCATTTCGACGATCAACGATTATGCCACCGAAAGCTCCGCGATGACCCGGCTGCTGATTTGGCGGTGGACTTTGGGTTTCTCGGCGACGCACCCGTTCGGCGGCGGCTTCGAAGCGTACGGCCTCAGTTCCATCGTCATGCCGCCCGATTCGCAAAATCCGGGCGGATACATCCAGCTCGGGCGCGCCTATCACAGCATTTATTTCGAGATGCTTGGCGAGCTCGGCTATCCAGGGCTGTTGATGTTCCTGACGGTCATTGGTTCAAGCCTTTTCAACCTGTTTCGATTGTCGCGTAAATGCCGGAAAATTCCGGATTTGGTCTGGGTCGCCGACATGTCCGACGCGGTTCAGGCCGGCATGCTGGTGTTCCTGACCTCCGGCGCGTTCGTCGGCATCGCGTTCCAGCCGCCGTTCTGGTACTTCGTCGCGATGGGCGTGAGTCTGCGGGCTTATGTCTACCACGCCGAACGGGCCGAGAGTTCGAGCCTGACAGGCTGGCGTGCCGTGGCGCAGCAGACACGCGACGCAGCGGCGACCGCCTCGCTGGGGTCCCAAAGGCCGTCAGCTTGGCCAGGCCGAGAGGCCCCGCCGCTACCGGCTTGGCGCGGCCGCGCAAGTGCCGGAACCGGAAAGACATAGGCGTGGCCCCATTGCATCCAGATCCACCTGTCATGCGGATACTCCTGACGGAGGGGGCACGCACCAAACGTGTGCACGGGGGACTCTCGTGGTTCGTTATGTTGCACGGTGGAACCAATGAGATGTCATGATGCTGATCGCTCATTCAACCCTGGCTCGGGTGCCGGCCGGCCAGTGCAATCCGCGATCGTGCTTGGCGACGCAAATCTTATGTATCTGTTCTGGCCACGAAGTGTCATATTCATTCCCTGACGTCAAAAAAGGTACTTGGAGGACCTGTGAGCGCCTCGCATATCATTCGGAAAGGTAACATTCCGGCGCTAACGGGCTTGCGAGGTGTCGCGGCGATTTGGGTCGTCGCGTATCACTTCAACAATCAGATCCCGGTTATCGAGCACGGTTACTTAGGCGTCGACATCTTTTTTATGGCTCGTCGCTGTTTGGTGTGGGTAGAAACGGCCCAGTCTGATCTTGATCCCGTGTTTCTTTGTTCGGCTGAGCGCCGTTTCTTCGTCCCG
>CALFNB010000392.1 GCA_937902425.1 uncultured Acetobacteraceae bacterium
CGTCATGGGCCGCCTCGACCGGGCCATCGGCGGCAGCACGATGGAGACAGCGATGACCCGGTCGAGCCTGGTCGAGCCGGGCCATGACGAGATGGGCCACGCCATGACCGGGAAATCGGCCCGGCGCCAACTTCAAATCATACAGTGACCTCGACCGCGAGGTCCTTGCAACGGTAGTCGTGACATGTTCGATCCAGGACTTATCCTCTCGCAGATCGCGAGCGGTCTCGTGCTCGGCGGGCTTTACGTGCTGATCGCGATCGGGCTGTCGATCATATTCGGCCTGCTCGGCATCGTGAACTTCGCGCACGGAACATTTTTCACCCTGGGCGCCTATTTCGCGTTGACGCTGTACAACACGTTCGGCTGGCCGGCGGTGATCCTGTCGCCGCTGATCGTCGGCGGTATCGGTATGGTCGCGGAACGGCTTCTGATCCGCAGGCTGTACGACAAAGAACCGCTGATCAGCCTGATCGTGACGTTCGCGCTGGCCCTGCTGATCGAGGCCTCGGTGCGATTGATCTGGGGCGGCATCGGTCAGCCGTTCAGTCCGCCGCCGTTCCTGGCGGGCTTCCTGATCTGGGGCCCGATCCTGATCACCAATTACCGGCTCGCCGTGCTCGCCACCACGGCCGCGGTCCTGGTCGGGCTGTGGGCCTTCCTGAGCTTCACGCCGTTCGGCCGCATCCTGCGGGCGGGATCGCGCGACCCCGAGATGGTCGGACTTTTGGGCATCAACCTGCCGCGCGTGCTGACCTGGGTGTTCGGAGCGGGCTGCTGCATCTCCGGCATCGCGGGCGTGCTGGCCGCGCCGCTGTGGACCATCACCCCGGCGATGGCGACCAACGCCATCATGCCGGCTTTCGTGGTGGTGGCGATCGGCGGCCTCGGCTCGTTTCCCGGCGCCGTGATCGCCGGCCTGATGGTCGGCGTGGTGATCGCGCTGACGATCCAGTTCTGGCCGGCGGCCTCGGGCGCGATCATGTACTTGTTCATGGTGCTGATGCTGCTGCTGCGCCCGCGCGGCCTGCTGGGTGAGCGGTGGGAGCGCTTCGAATGAGATACTTCGCCCACCCGATCCCCTGGATCGTCGCGGTGCTGACGGTGCTGACCCTGCTGTGGGAGGCGATCGGCGCGCCCATCAGCCTGATCACGCAGATCGCGATTTACATGCTGTACGGCGCGGGCGTGAATTTGCTGGTCGGCTACACCGGCCTCGTGCCGTTCGGTGCGTCGGTGTTCTTCGGTTGCGCCAGCTATGCCGTCGCCATTCCGATGCGCACCATCCTGGGTAACGAGATCGAGGCACTGATCTTCGCGGTCGCGTTCTCCCTGGTACTCGCCACCCTGCTCGCGCTCATCATCCTGCGCCGCCGCGGGCTGTACTTCTCCTTGCTGACACTGGCGTTTTCGCAAATCGCGTTCGAGATCGCGTTCAAGTGGACCGACCTGACCGGCGGCGAAAACGGCTTGCAACATGTGCCGCGGCCGTGGTTCTCCGGCGATCTCACCTTCCACGTCTTCGTCGTCGCGGCGGTGACTTTCGGCATGTGGGCGCTGTGGCGCATCGCGCACGCGCCGTTCGGGCGCATCCTGCAAGCGGTGCGCGACAATGAGCAGCGTGCGCAATCGCTCGGCTACAACACGTTCCGCGTCAAATTCGAAGCCTTCGTCATCATGGGCGGCTTCGTCGGCCTCGCCGGTGGTTTGCTGGCGCTGATGCTGCATGGCGCTTACGCCGATAATCTGGGCTGGCAGCACGCCGGCGATGCGCTGCTGATGACGGTACTGGGCGGCGTGCATCACTTTCTCGGTCCGCTGTGGGGCGCCATCGCGTTCATCCTGATGGAAGACCGGTTGTCCGCGATCACCGAAAGCTGGTGGCTGATGTTCGCCCCGGTGGTGATCATCTTCGCCCTGACCTCGCCCGAGGGAATGCAAGGCCTGTTGTTCCGGCTGATGGGCCGGGAGGACTGGACATTGGTCCGCCGTTTCGTGCCGGCGCGGCCATCCGTGATCGCCCCGCATGACGGCGGCGCGGCCGGACTGGATCCCGCCCGGCCGATTTTGGAAGTGCGCGGCCTGAACAAGCGGTTCGGCTCGCTGATCGTGGCGCGGGACATCCACCTGGATGTGCACCCATACATGCTGCACAGCCTGATCGGCCCGAATGGCGCGGGAAAAACCACGTTCTTCAATATGCTGACCGGCTTGTTGAAGGCGGATGCCGGATCAATCCGGCTCAGCGGCCAGGAACTCACCGGTCTGCCCGTGCATCGGCGCATCCGGCTCGGCCTCAGCCGCTCGTTTCAAATTCTGAGCGTGTTTCCGCGACTGACGACATTCGAGAATGTGCGCGTCGCGGTGCAGGCCCAAAGTCCGGCGCGACATGCGTTGTGGCGCGACGCGTATGGGCTGGAGGAGGTCAACGCCCGCGCCTGGGCGCTGCTCGCCGACGTCGGGCTGGACGCACGCGCGGCGGAGCCTTGCGCCAACCTGTCGCACGGCGAGAAGCGGCTGCTGGAGATCGCCGTCTCGCTCGCCACGGACGCGAAGCTGCTGCTGCTGGATGAGCCGCTCGCGGGCCTCGCCGAGGCGGACCGTGAGGTCGTCGGCGCGCTGATCCGGCGCCTGGCGACGACCCATGCGGTGCTGCTGATCGAGCACGACATCGACCGCGTGCTGGCGCTGTCCGACCGGATCACCGTGCTGCATCAGGGCCGCGTCATCGCCGACGGTGCGCCCGCTGACGTCGCGCGCGATCCCGAGGTCGTCACCGCCTACCTCGGCGCGTCACGGGACACGGTGGCGCCAACCGTCGACCGAAGTCTGGCGCGCGGCACGGAGGCGAAGCCGCTGTTGGTGCTACAGGGCGTGCGCGGCGGCTATGGCGGCAGCACCGTGCTCGACGGTCTCGACCTGGTCGTGCACGAGGGCGAGGCGGTGGCGCTGCTCGGCCGCAATGGTGTCGGCAAGACGACGACGTTGCGCGCGATCACCGGCACGGTCGGCAAAAGCGCCGGCCGGATCACCATCGCTGGCACCGACATCACGCACGCCCGCACCTACGAGATCAATCGACTGGGCGTTTCCCTGGTGCCGGAGGGACGCCGGCTGTTTCCCAATCTGACGGTGGTGGACAATCTGCGGCTCGCCGCGCGGCCAGGCGGCGCGTCACAGGAAGACGTGTTCAATCTGTTTCCGAAACTGCGGATCCTGCAGCGATCCCGAGCGGAGAGTCTGTCGGGCGGCGAACAGCAGATGCTGGCGATCGCGCGCGCGCTGGTGGTGCCGTCGCGGATCATTCTGCTGGACGAACCGTTCGAGGGCCTGGCGCCGGCGATCGTCAAGGAAGTGATGGACGCGCTGGTGTCGCTGCGTGGCAAGGTCGCGATGATCATTGTTGAACATCACGCGGAGACGGTGCTGCCGATCGTTGACCGGACTTATGTGTTGGTAAACGGCCAGGTGGCTTACGAAGGGACCGCGGTGGCGCTGGAAGAGGATACGGCGACGCAGCAGCGGTTACTGGGGCTGGTGGAGGCGGAGGTGATGTGAAAAGCAACGGCTCGTTCGGAACCGCAGCTGGACCGCCAGAAACAATAGTCGAGCAATATCCAATTAATGATACTTTTGTTGGTTTTGTCAATTGAGAGGGGCCGCTATTTCCGATGATGCCACCGAGACTTAATGGGGCATCGGTCAATAAGTCTGGTGGCTCGCCGGGCACGATTCGCGTCTTATCGGGGGAAACAGGTTTCGGTCTCAACGACTTGCGCTGTATGCGAAGCGCGCCCGCATAAGTCCGCAGCAGGAATGTGATGGCTCGCTTTTATTTTTGTACTTCTGAGACGGCGTTGGTCACTTACAAACGGATGTCAGGATTTTTTACACACTTGGAAGGATGTTACGGCGCCGTTCCTCTAACCGTTTGATTGCAAGCAATTCATGGAGGTGGCACAAGATTTGCATCCGGGGTGTTAGTGCACGTTCCACGCCGTCATGCGCGAACCGTGCAGAAGGATGCCAATCAAAATCCGAGAGAGAGTTCACGAAATAAGACTGAAAAGTAGACGACTATCCGGCGCGGCCGCGCGCCTTGCGCGGTACTTCCTGTCGGACAGTCCAACGCGAAGCCAAATCCAGGTCGCCTGACCAGCGGTGTCGGTCAGGGATCTGGGAAACACTACATTGAAAGGGAACTCACTCGTGAAAAACAGGTTTTGGGGCTTCGCCACACTGGCGGTGCTTGCCCTTGCCGTCGTGATGCCGGCGAGCGCACAAGGGACAATAACCATCAATCAATATGCGTCTCCGGCGCCCAATTTTTATGGCTCGCCGAGCTGGGCTGGCTACCAGGCGAACACAATGAACTCGCTGGTGAACAATCTCGGCGACATCGGTAACCCGGCGACCGACCCGACCGCCTATCAACAACTTGGCGCCTCATTCACGCCCGGGATGATCGAGGTCACAAGCTTCCCGAGCTGGATGGGTCAGGCCAACCCGACCGGGGCTTTCGCGAATGAACTTGGAAATCGGCTGCACTGGGGTGTCACCATCTCCGACGCCGGTGGGACCTTCACACTCGCCGGTGTGTCATTTGCCTTCAAAAGCAATGATACCGGCCAGAACTTCAGCGGAGGCACCTGCCCCACCGGCAATGGCGGATCGCTTTGCTCTGAGGGCAATCTCAGCGGCAGCTTTGCGTCGGGGGCCAAGGTCGGACGCGACATTAATGGGAACCCATGCGATGTGACACATCCTTGCACTGACACCACACCGCTGACGTATCTGGCCTATGTCGGCGAAGGCAATGCCGAATGGCCCGGCGGCAGCGACCCTGATCCGACCAACCCGGTCCTGGGACGGCAAGGCTCGATGGATGCCATGTCAGCCTACATCACCGCGAACATCTCAGATATATCCAACCAATATTGTGTCAATGGAACGTGCAACACGGTGACACTTTCCGACGCACCCGCACCGGCACCCGAACCGGCTTCTCTCAGCGTTCTGGGTCTCGCACTCAGTGCATTGGCGGTGATCCGTCGGCGTCGCCAGACGCGGGGCGGCCAAACCTGATCTGCGATTCGTCGCTTCTGCGGCACCGCCCAATCGGCGCCCCTCTCCCTCGGGATTGGGGCGCCCGATTTTTGGAACCAGATTTTTAGAAACGCACTCGCGGCCGATTATACCCGACCCAAATCCAGACATCTGGAACCCGGGCTGGCGGGTTGGCGCCATCACATCGGCGGCGCAACCCCGTCCTTGCCGACAATCACCCTCGCAGCGGTCAGCTTGCCTTCGGCGTTCTTCGTCGCGCCGAAGAAGATGGGTGCGCCGGCTTTCAGGTCAGCGCGATCGGCCGGTGCGAAAGTCACCACTGGCGCGGACGGTGGCACGAAGATGGTTTTGTTGCCGTCCTTGTAGGCGAGCGACAACTCGCGCCCCGACGTGGCCGTCACCGCGCCTTTCACTGTGCCGTTGGTCATCATGCTGCCGGGTTCCAGGTCCCAGGCGTAATGACCCTCGCCCGAGCCGCGGCTTGTCTCGGGAAGCACCAGCACCTCGAGCGCGGTCAGCTTACCGTCGGCACCCGTTCGCGTGGCGATCCCGACATAGGCATTCTCCGCGATCGAATTCAGATCGACCTTCTTGACCGTCATGACCGTCAACGGTTCGGTCAGCGTGACCTCCAGATTCGAACCGTCCCGGCTGGTGACGGTCATCGCATTGCCATCCAGCGCCGCGATTGTCCCCCGCACGCGCGTGGGCGGTGCCGTTTGCGCCAACGCGGGCACGGCGGTTGTGGCCACCAGCAACGCGGTAGCCAGAAACAGACGTCGATCCATGAAAGCCTCCTCTTGTTCTTTTCGTTGACGCGCGGACAATGGCCGTTATTCCCGCCCACCAGGAAGGAGACCGGACATGGCCACCATCTACCATAATCCCAATTGCGGCACGTCCCGTAAAGTCCTCGGCATGATTCGGGAATCCGGCGATGCGCCGCGCGTCATCGAGTATCTGAAAACCCCCCCGACCCGGGCCGAACTGCAGGATCTGCTGACCAAATTGGGCATGACGCCACGCCAGTTGCTGCGCCGGAGAGGCACGCCGTTCGACGAACTCGGCCTCGATGATCCTTCGAAGACGGACGACCAACTGATCGATGCCATCCTGGCCCACCCGATTCTGATGGAGCGCCCGGTCGTGGTCACCACGAAAGGCGCCAAGGTCTGCCGGCCGGCCGAGAAGGTCATGGAATTGTTGGGATAGTTGCCGGATTTCATGATACGAGGCGGAATGCTTCATCCGCCAGGCACAACCGGTGCGGTGCTGATCCGCGCATCGACCAGGCTCTCCCATGGCATGGGACGGCCCGCCTGATGTCGCCACCGGTCGACCACGTCCCGTCGGACACCGAGCCGCCGGCCCGCACCACCGTGGTGATCATCGGCGGCGGCATCATCGGCGTTTGCACCGCGTTGTTCCTGGCGCGCGACGGCGTCCCGGTCGTGCTCTGCGAAAAAGGCGAGATCGCCGCTGAACAATCCAGCCGCAACTGGGGCTGGTGCCGCAAGATGGGCCGCGACCCGCGGGAGATCCCGTTGGCCATCGAAGCCCTGCGCCTGTGGAACGACATGAACAAGCTGGTCGAAGCCGAGAGCGGTTTCCGGCGCACCGGCATCGTTTACTTATGCCGCACGGAGAAGGAACTGGCGAAACGCTCGGCGTGGCTCGAACTGGTTGGCCGGCCGCACCAGATCGACAGTCGCCTGCTCACCCGCGACCAAATCTCCGTCCTGACCCCCGGCATCGCCGGCAACTGGGCTGGCGCGTTGTCAACGCCCAGTGATGGGAGGGCGGAACCGGCGCATGCGGCGCCGGCGATCGCGGAGGCGGCGCGAAGACATGGCGCGGTGCTGCTGACGCGCTGCGCGGTGCGCTCGATCGAGACGGAGGGGGGCCGCATCTCGGGCGTTGTTACCGAGAACGGCCCGATCGCCTGCCAGCGGGTGGTGCTGGCCGGCGGCGTCTGGTCGCGCTTGTTCTGCGCCAATCTGGGTTTGCGGCTGCCGCAACTGAAGGTGACCTCTGCCGTCATGCGGATCGATCCGGTCGTGGGTGGGCCGGAAACCTCCATCGGCGGGCCGGGGTTCGGACTGCGGAAACGGCTCGACGGCGGCTACACGGTTGGCAACTGGAGCCGGAACATCGCCGATATCGTTCCCGATTCCGTGCGTTTCGCCCGCGACTTCCTGCCGATGTGGTGGCAGCATCGCAAAGCCGCGAAATTGCGGTTCGGCAGCGCCTGGTTGCGGGAAACCGCGACACCGTCGCATTGGCGGCCGGACCGGGAGACACCGTTCGAGCGGGTGCGCATCCTCGATCCCATGCCATCAAAGCGGATCCTGGATCAGGCGAAACAGCGGCTGGTCGAGGCATTTCCGGTGATGCACGAAATGCGCGTCACCGAGACCTGGGGCGGCGCGGTGGACGTGACACCGGATGGGATCCCGGTGATCTCCGCGGTCGACTCCATTCCGGGGTTTTTCATCGCCACCGGTTTCACCGGGCATGGGTTTGGCATATCTCCCGCCGCCGGCAAGCTGATGGCGCAACTGGTGACCGGCCAGACCCCGGTGGTGGATCCCGCGCCTTTCCGCTACAGCCGGTTCAACGAACGGCCACGCTCCCGCCCCTCGCCTCTGGCATAGGAGATCCCTCGACATGGCGCTGTTTCCGACCGCAAGGCTTCGCCGACTGCGCGCCAATCCGACGCTGCGCGACATGCTGCGTGAGACGAAGGTTTCGCTCGACGATCTGATCTATCCGATTTTCATCGAGGAAGAACTCGACGATTTCGCACCAGTCGAGAGCATGCCCGGCGTGCATCGCATCCCGGAGAAGAAACTAGGCGCCGCGATCAAGGAAATTCATCGCGCGGGCATCAAGGCGGTGATGACGTTCGGCGTCAGCCGGCACAAGGACGATACCGGCAGCGACTCGTGGAACGAGAACGGGTTGCTGGCGCGGATGATCAAACGCGCCAAGGACGCGGCGCCCGAGTTGCTGGTGATCTCCGACACGTGCTTCTGCGAGTATACGTCGCACGGCCATTGCGGCGTCATCCATGGCGAGGACGTGCACAACGATCACACGATCGAGAACCTCGGCCGCCAGTCGGTCGTCGCGGCGCGCGCGGGGGCGGACATGATCGCGCCATCGGCGATGATGGACGGTCAGGTCGCGGCGATCCGCGGCGCGCTCGACGGCAGCGGGTTTTCCGGACTGCCGATCATGGCTTACTCGTCAAAATTCGCCTCGGCGTTTTATGGACCATTCCGCGCGGCGGCGGGCTGCGACCTGAAGGGCGACCGCAAAGCCTATCAGATGGACCCGCTGAATGGCCGCGAGGCGATCCGCGAGTCGCTGACCGATGAGGCCGAGGGTGCCGATATCCTGATGGTCAAACCGGCCCTGCCCTATCTGGATGTCCTGAGCCAGGTACGGGCGCACAGCCTGTTGCCTCTGGCCGCATATCAGGTGAGCGGCGAATACGCGATGATCAAATTCGCCGCGATGGCGGGTGCGATCGACGAGCATCGTGTCGTGCGGGAAACGTTGGGCGGGATCAAGCGCGCGGGCGCGGACCTGATCCTGACGTATTTCGCGATGGACATCGCGCGGCAGGGATTCTGACGCGACGATCGTAACTTCACGGTGGCCGGCCGGCCGGCCTGGCACCGGTTTCGATTCCGATGGTTGCGCCCGGCGAGAGTCCGGCATTAGGCTGCGTGAAAACAGGTCGCTCGGCCCGCGTGCGTGAATAGCGTAACAAAAAGCCAACACCGGCACAACGAGATGCAACCGCGAAACACGGATTGCGTTCCAGGGAGAAAACAAGAAATGGCAAGACTTTCTCGGCGTCAACTTCTGAAAGCATCCGGCACCGGCGCGGCGGCGGCCACCACCGGCGGCCTGGCCGGTATCCTGGCCTCCGGCCGCGCTCCGGCCTACGCGCAAACCACCACGGTGCATTGGCTGAAATGGAACGATTTCGTGCCGGCCGCGGATGAGCATCTGCGCAAGAAGGCGATCCCGGAGGCGGAGAAGGCTCTGGGCATCAAGATCGTCCTTGAGACCATCAATCAGAACGACCTGGCGGCCCGCTCCACCGCCGCGATCCAGTCCAGGGCCGGTCCCGATATCATCATGGCCGTCAACAACTACCCCCACATCTACAAGGGCGGCACCGCCGACGTGAGCGCGCTGTGCGAGGAGATCGGGTCGGCGCAAGGCGGCTTTTACGACAACATCAAGGCCAACTGTCACGATGGCAAGCGTTGGCTCGCGATGCCCTATTCCATCGTCGGCACGATGATCGCGTACCGGAAATCCTGGTTCGACGAAATCGGCGTCAAGACGTTCCCGGCGACATGGGACGAACTCCGCGCGGCGGGCAAAAAGCTGAAGGCGGCGGGCCGCCCGCTTGGTCAGTGCCTCGGCCATACGGTCGGCGACGCGCCGAGCTTCTGCTATCCGTATCTTTGGTCGTTCGGCGGCAAGGAAGTGGAGGCCGACGGCAAAACGGTCGCCCTGAACTCCAAGGAGACGATCGAGTCGGTCAAGTACATGACCGGCTTCTGGACCGACGCGCACGAGGAAGGCGGGCTGGCCTGGGATGATTCCTCGAACAACCGCGCCTTTCTGTCCGGCACCATCTCGGCGACCCAGAATGGGGCATCGATCTACATCGAAGCGCTGCGCAAGCCGGATCAGTATAAAACCGAAGACGATAAGCCGATGAAGGACGACATTCTGCACGCGCCGCTGCCGCGCGGTCCATCTGGGCAATTTCTCATGCCACCCACGCAGGCGATGATGCTGACGGGCTATTCGCCCAATCAAAAGGCGGCGACCGATTTCCTGCGCTGGTTCCACACGCCGAAGAACTACGAAGACTGGTTCGCGGTTTGTCAGGGATTCGTCTGCGGCCCAACCAAGGTCTGGGAAACCAGCAAGATGTGGGACAAGGACCCGGTGATGACACCCTACCGCATGGCCGCCTCCGGCGGCGGTCGCGTGCCAGGGTACGCCGGGCTGCCGACCCAGGGCGCGGCCGAGGCGCTGAACAAATATGTCATTGTCGACATGTACGCGAAGGCCGTGCAGGGCATGCCCGCCGAGCAGGCCGTCGCCTGGGCCGAGGACGAACTGAAGAAGATTTACGCCGCCTGACCACGAGACCCGAACCGCGCCGTGCCAAAGCGTGCATCGCGCGCCTCGGCACGGCGCGGATTGGTTTAACTGTTACAAAACACGCAGGACCTTGAAATGGCGAGCGCGTCGACACTGACGACGATGACCATGATGTCCACTCGGGAACATCCCAAGGCCGGGAGGTTCGAAGACCAGCGCTGGTTCGCGGCCGCGCTGCTGTTTCCCACCGCGCTCCTGTTGGCCGTGTTCATCGCATATCCGTTCTTCGAAGGCATCTGGCTTTCGCTCACCGACGCGCGGGTTGGAGTACCTGGTCATTTCGTCGGGCTGAAAAACTTCGAGAAAGTCTGGAACGATTCGATCTTCCGGACCGCGGTATGGAATACCTGCTGGTACACCTTCGTCACCACCGTGTTCAAACTCGTGCTCGGTATGTGGCTGGCGCAATTGCTCAATCGGCATTTCAAAGGGAAAGCCTGGGTTCGGGCCTTCATCCTGCTGCCCTTCATCATTCCCACGGTGTTGTCCACATTCGCCTGGAAATGGATGTTCGACCCCACGTTCAGCGTATTTAACTGGATGCTGTGGCACTTCGGTATGATCAAGACCCGCATCAACTGGTTGGGCGAGCCCAACCTGGCTTTTGCTTCGGTCATCGCCGTGAACATCTGGCGCGGCGTGCCGTTCTACGCGATCAGCCTGCTGGCCGGCCTGCAGACGATCAGTCCCGAGTTGCAGGAAGCGGCGGCGATCGACGGAGCCAATGCCTGGCAGCGCTTTCTCCACATCACATGGCCGCTGCTGTTGCCGGTGACGATGGTTGTCACGTTGTTCTCGGTTATCCAGACGTTCGCGGATTTCCAGCTTGTGTACGTGTTGACCGGAGGCGGCCCGGCGAACGCGACTCACCTGTTCGCCACCTACGCCTACCAGATCGGCGTCGGCACCGGACTGCTGTCGGAAGGTGCCGCGATCTCACTGGCGATCTTCCCGGTGCTGTTCGTGGTCGTGCTGTTGCAGTTGCTTTATATCAGGCGAGTGGAGACACGCTGATGATTGAAGGCGCGCGCTGGAAACGCTCGGTCTACTTTCATGCCCCGCTGGGGTTCTTCATCATCATCCTGCTGTTTCCATTCTATTGGATGATCATCACCACCATACGCCCCGATGGGGAACTGTACCGGCCGTGGAATGCGAAGAACTACAATCCGTTCTGGACCAACAACCCGACGTTCGAACATGTTCGGCTGTTGCTGGAGGATACGCTGTTCCCCACGTGGTTGTGGAACACCATGGTCATTTCGCTCGCTTCCACCGCGATCTCACTGGTGTGCGGTGTCTTCGCCGGTTACGCCCTGTCGCGGCTGAAGTTCCGTTTCGCCGGCACGCTTGGCACCGGGATATTCATTACTTACCTCGTGCCGCAGACTCTGTTGTTCATTCCCCTTGCCGATACCATCCGTAACTTCCACCTCGGCGATACGCCCTGGGCTTTGATCCTCACATACCCGACGTTTCTCATTCCGTTCAGTACGTGGCTCATGATGGGTTACTTCAAAGCCATCCCGAAGGAACTGGAGGAATGCGCGCGCATCGACGGAGCATCCCGCTGGCAGGCGATGCTCTATATCATTTTGCCGGTCGCGGTGCCTGGCATCCTTTCAGCCGGGATCTTCGCCTTCACACTTTCGTGGAATGAATTCATCTATGCCCTCGTGTTTATTTCTTCTTCGGAACAGAAGACGGTGGCGGTCGGCGTGGTCTCCGAACTGGTGCGAGGCGACGTATTCTACTGGGGCTCGTTGATGGCGGGCGCGCTTCTGGGTTCGGTTCCGGTCGCGGTGATTTACTCGTTCTTCGTGGAACACTACGTGGCGGGCCTGACCGGATCGGTGAAGGGATGAGGCAGCGATATTAAAAACCCAGCTTCGAAAGAGTGGACACGATAAGTATTGCCCCGGACACCGT
>CALFNB010000393.1 GCA_937902425.1 uncultured Acetobacteraceae bacterium
GAACCCGTCGATGTCATGCGGACTGATGCCGGCATCCTCGCAGGCTTTGACGATCGCCATGAGCGCGAGTTTGAACTCGCTGTCGGGGGATTGCCCGTGTTTGTGGTAGGTCGTTTCGCCGATGCCGGCAATCGCGGTCTTGCCGCGGAGGGTTCGTTCGGGCATGCGGTGATGGTCCTTGGTGTTGGGCGTGTTATTTGGATGCCGAGGCCGGGAGGGCGGCGAGCAAAGCGTCATGGTCGCCGGCCAACAATTCATCGAGGGTCCATGGACAGTCGGATGGAAGTGCCGCGATGCCGGTGTCGCTGGCGTAATATTTGGCCATCCGTGGCTTCGCTCGATCCCAGATCGGCTGGATGTCGATCCGTTGACGCATTGACGTGGCGTAACGATCCTTGACACTGTCGATGAACGCGTCGAGTTCCTGGTGCCAGTGGACGCGCGCCGTGTCAGTCGGAAACAGATGGATTTTGACCAGATGAATCATCATCTGACCCGCCAGGCTCCTGACGGCGTTCAGTTCGGAGATGCCCACGTCAGCGATTTCCTCAATGACATGAGGCCAGTCGATATCGTTCACCCGTTCGCCGTTGGCGACACGGCGCAACAACTCGGCCTGGCGTTCCGACCAGGTCAGGATATCGTGTTCATAAAGATCGTCTGGCATGGACTGATTGATAACCTGACTCCCGGCGAAGCGGCACCGGCTTTTGAAATTACGCGCGGCGGCGAGCATCGTGGGATTTATGCTCGCCGCCCGCGGATCTTAGTCAGCGAGCCTGGTCGATTGCCACGTGACCATCTGCCAGCCGGCCGGCCGTTTCGCGTACACATCGGTGAAGCGTACGCGGAACGAATTAGGCTTGCCGTTCGACATCACGCTGATCGCCGCCACCCCGGTCAGCACGACACTGTCGCCGAGGTCCTGCGCCACCACGGCGGACGGCACCAGCGAGCTGTAAACCGTCGACCCCGACTGCATCGCCCCGATCAGCGTTTGTTTCGTATCAGTCCGCGCCGAGGAGTGCGTGTAGATCAGATCATCCGCGATCACCTTGTTCAACGTGGCGATGTCTTTCTCCGCCATCGCGGTCATCCGCTGCTTGTCGAGTTCGATGATAGCCGCTCCATTTCCAGCCATTGCTTTGTCTCCTCTTATGATACCGCCAGTTGCTGATGCTTCGGCACGTCCAGTTTGAACAGCCGCGCCGCGTTCAGCCCGAGGATCTTCGCACGCTGCGTATCGTTCAGCATCGGCATCGTCCGTTCGATCGCCTCCGCCGAGTGCGGCCAGGTGCCCTCGTGGTGCGGATAGTCGTTCGCCCAACAGAAATTGTCCATGAGGTTGCAGGGTTCGGCGAGACGGAGGCCGGTGGGGTCTTCCTGGAACGTCGCGAACCCGTGCGCGCGGTAATAATCGCTCGGCAGGCCCTGCAACTTCGGCCGCACCCACATGTGGTGCTTGCGATACGCCTCATCCATCGCGTCGAGCAGCCACGGCACCCAGCCGATCCCCGCCTCGATGGTCGCGAAGCGCAGTTTGGGGAAGCGTTCCAACACGCCCGAAGCGCACAGGTTGGCCACTGGCTCGATCGTCGGGGACAGCGAATGGGTGACGTAATTGATCACCGCGCCGCCGTTGCCTCGCGCGGCCCTGGGGTCACGGCCGGTGGAGACATGGAACGTGATCGGCAGGTCGCATTCCTGGATGAGTGCCCACATCTTGTCGAAATGCGGCAGGTTGTAGTTGACGTGATCGACGTCGTGCGCGCCCCAGATCGGCTTGCACGGCAGGGTCAGCGCGCGGAAACCGACCTTGGCCACGCGCGCGATCTCCGCCATCGCGCCATCAAGGTCGCCCGTGGCGATCGCGGCGCAGGGCAGCATCGCCTTCGGATACAGGCCGTATTGTTCCCACGCCCACTCGTTCCAGACCTTGCATTGCGCGTTGGCGAACACCGGATCGGGCGTCGCCCACATCGCGAGACCTTTGTTCGGAAAAATGATCTCGACATCGACGCCGTCGCCGCGGTTGTCGCGAATGCGGTCCTGAACCACGGCGCCGGATTGCTGGCGCAGCCAGTCCTCCCCCTCGAAGCTCATGACGCGGACGCGGTCGGGGCGGTAGCCCTCACAGTAGCGCCACTGCACGCCCTGTTCGTCGGTGATGATGCGCGGCACACGCTCCTTGTACTTGGCGTCGATCCGGGTCGCCCACAGATCGGCGGGCTCATTGGCGTGCGAGTCGGTGGAGACCATGAAATACTTGTTGGCATCGCCCGCGCGCGCGGTTCGCTGCCACCCGGTATGGCCCGGCGTGTCGAGACGCCACAGATTGGGCGCATTGATTTCAGTCTGCCGCGATTGGCTCATGGCTCTTTCCCTACTGGTAATCCCCAAATCCTACCGATCGGTAGATCGGCTGTCGATAGTGGTGTATTACGCCGGGGCGTTGCCCCGGACCCCACCAGGAGGCGCATTGGTCCGCTCTTCGCGGCCCAATCCTGGACCTCCGCCAAGGGCAGTGGCCCTTGGAACCATTCATTTTGGTGGGTCGCTGGAGAGGGTCCGACCGCGACCGTGCCAGGTCCGTGTTGGCCCTTCTCCAGCGACCCAACCAATGGACAGATCCGGTATTATGTAGCAGCCGCCACCACGCCAATGTGGCACGAAAAGCTGGCGCCGCTACCCTTGGGCCATGCGGTACTATTACGCGATAGCGGCTCTGCGCCACATGCGCGCGCTGGCCGGAGAGATCGAAGCGGTAGAGCGGGCCATCGCGAAGCAGCGGGAGACGCTGGCCACCTTGGATGCCACGTTGCGGTTGTTCCACCCCGACGCCGATCCGAACCATGTCACGTCCATTCGGCCCATCTCCCGGTGCAGCCTGTTCCGCCAGGGTGAGCAACGGCGCCTGTGTCGGGAGGCGTTGAGGGATGCCGGTGCACCGCTCCCCACGCGGCTGGTGGCTGAATACCTGATGCGGGCGAAGGGCATGGACGTGGCTGACAAGAAGCTCCGGCGCGAGATGCTGGAGAACACTCGGCTCGTGGTGGCTCGCATGGAGGCGCGGGGTATCGCCCGGAAGATCACCGTTGAGCCGGAGGCGTGGTGGGAGTTGGTAGACGGGTAAGTCTGTCGACGGGTAAGTCTTGCCCTGGCTGCGAATGTGGCCTAACTACCCGCCGGATAACGGAAGGCTCCGAATGAACGCGGGGCCTCCCGTCGTTTTTGCATATCGCGAATCCGGTGCTGACCGCTGGTGTGGCCGGAATCGCACACTAGCGGGGCTAATCAATTGGTTGTGGATAACTCCTCACAAAATGCTTCACGACTCGCGAAAGAATTTTGTACGGCTGATTCGCGTCTCAGCCGTCGCAATATTGCGTATGGCTGGCATTAGCGATGGGAGAGCATCGAATGCCAGATGGAAGTCAATTCCGGCGGTCAGGCATCAAGAGAGATTTGCCGTCTGCTATGAAGGACCGGTTGATTGTTGCTCTTGACGTCGGCACAGTTGAGGAAGCCAAGGGTATCATCGCCCAACTTCACGGTGTCGTCTCGTTTTTTAAGATTGGTTACTGGCTCTATATAGAACAGGGCGTTGACGAATTATACACCCTGACAACAACTCATGGAAGACAGTTGTTTCTCGACGCCAAGATGTTTGACGTACCAGAGACAATTCGCCAAGCCATAAAAACAGTTGTCGCGCGCGGCGCTTCGTTTGTCACTGTCCATGGTGACCCTGGAATTATGAAAGCCGCCGTGGAAGCAAAAAGCGGATCGAACCTCAAGATTTTTGCTGTGACAGTGCTTACCAATCTCGATGATTCGGCATTAAAGGAAATGGGGTATGCGCTAGGAGCCCGTGATTTGGTGATGCTCAGAGCGAAGAAAGCCGCTGAGGCTCGATGTGATGGCATAATCGCGTCCGCAGATGACAACCCTGATCGGATTCGTGAACTCGCCGAAAACGAAAGTCTATTGATTGCAACCCCTGGGATTCGGTTTGAAGGGACTGATCCGCATGATCAGAAACGCATTGCGACACCCCGAGAAGCTATTCTGAATGGCGCTGATTATCTTGTCGTCGGGCGTCCAATCATTGAACATAAGCAACATGCCAGCGTTCGAGATGCGGCCTTGGCGGTAATACAGGAAATGCAGAGCGGATGGGATGAACGTCAGGCTACTTTAGCCCGCTGCCAGTAACCGCACCAATCCACCGAAGTCGGCGGCGCCATGGCGAGGGTGGACACGGCGCGAACCTGTCGCCCGTTGTCCATCCGCCGATGATCCTCGCGCCACGCCGCTTCCTGAGCGTACCGGACCAAATAGGCGCCCGCGATATGGTGGTGATGCCCGATCTCGGCCCGGCGCATTCGCGAGAAAAATTCCTCGGCCCCGTTCGTGTAGACGCCTGACTGATCGGAATACAGCTTCGAATGGTCGATCCGGCTGACCGGGAACCGGCCGTGCAGGTCGTTCCATGACGCCGCCTCATCGGCCATCAGGCTCGTGCCCGGTAGCGCGCGAGCGGCAATGAACGCCGGCGCGGAAGACTCAGACTTGAACACGGCTGGCAGCGTCCGGCCATCCCGCTCCCGCATGACCACAACCACTTGGCGCTTGCCGTTTTGGTTCTTGGCGAGACGCCGATCGCGGCGATTTTCGCGGCGGTCGGAAGGCTTCACATATCCACCGAAG
>CALFNB010000394.1 GCA_937902425.1 uncultured Acetobacteraceae bacterium
TCGACGCCGAACTCTCCGGTGAGACGGTCGTGGTCTGGTGGGGGTTGTTCGATCAGGAGCTTTGGGTCGAACTCGGCGAGGAACGCCACGGTCCCTTCCTGCCGGCTGGCGGCCCGATTCCCCTGCACCGCTACCGGAAGCACCGGAAGTCGCGACGAGAGGTCCGCGCCGATCAGGTCGGCGAACTGGCGGCCAGGCTCTCGCTGCCACGCGCGGCGCTGTCGGGCGAGGCTGATGTGGTCATGGTCGGCACCAGTTCCGCCGCCGCCGTGCCGGTGCGCCCGTTTTTCGATCCCGATCCGTTCCACGAACTCAGTTTCGCGAACGCGCTCGCCGCCCGGCGTGCGATCGCCGAGGAAATCAGGCTGCCGCTCGCCACGCTGCCGGACGGCGATCGCGCCTTCATCGACGCGCTGTTGGCCAGAACCCTGGCGCGCCCCGAGATCCTCGCGGTGGTGCGTGAAAGATTTCCCCTGGGTCGTAGAGGAGGCATTGGCTGATGTTGACCGAAGTCATGCGGCACTACAGCCTGGCCCGTCCGCCGGTTGACGCCGGTTTTTTCGAGACTGAGCATCATGCCCAGGTGTCGCGCGATATCCGCGCCGCGATCATGGGCGGCCGCCTCATCGCGCTGACCGCCGTGATCGGCTCAGGCAAAACCATCCTGTCGCGGCGTCTGCGCGCTGATCTTGAGCAAGAAGGCCGGGTGATCGTGTCACGCTCGCTGTCGGTCGACAAAGCGAAGATCACCTTACCGCTTCTGCTCGCGGCACTGTTCTACGACCTGACGCCCGAGAAGACCGTCACCATCTCGGGCAAATCCGAGCGGCGCGAGCGCGACCTCCAGGACCTGTTCCGACGGGCGAAAAAACCCGTGGCGCTGTTCATCGACGATGCCCATGAACTCCACCCGAAGACACTGATCGCCCTGAAGCGCCTCATCGAACTCGTCACCGACGGCGGCGGGCAATTGTCGATCGTTCTGATTGGTCATCCCAGATTAAAGAACGACCTGCGCCGCCCGAAGATGGAAGAGATTGGCGACCGCACCACGGTCTTTGAATTCGGCGGGCTTCGCGACCGGCAGCGCGACTACATCGACTGGGTGCTCAGAACCTCGCTCGACGAGAGCGTGACACCCGATGACGTCATTACCGATGAGGCGGCGACACTCCTCGCGGCCAAACTTAAAACGCCCCTCCAGATCGGCCAGCATCTCGTGCGAGCATTCGAGGCCGGGTTCGAGATCGGGGCCAGACCGATCGATACGGGCGTCGTCGAGGTGATCCTCTCGCGTCAGTTCGACGACCTCGAACCGCGACTGACACGCAGTGGCTATGACGCCAGAAGCCTCGTCGAGCAGTTCGACGCGAAACCCGCCGAGATTCGACATCTGCTTCGGGGCGATCTCGATCCGGCACGATCCCGTGAACTCTTGGATGAAATGCGTGCCGCCGGGCTGCCGACATGATCTGTCTCAAGGATCGTGCGTCGGGATGCACGATCTCACGTCCGTCTCAATGATCGTGCGTTGAGTCTCAGATAGCGTGCGTCAGACCGCCGCTTCAGTCTCAGCTAATGTGCGCCGGAAATCGGTCTTGATTGCGCGTCGGGCCGTACATCATTGCGCGTCGCTACAACTACCGCGAGGGCGGCAAGGTCCGTAAGCGTACGCTGTGCAATCTCTCCGACTGGCCGGCGGCCCACGTCGAGGGCCTGCGCGGCGTGCTCAAAGGCGGCACCGTCATCGCCCCGGACCGCGACGCGTTCACCGTCACCCGCTCGCTTCCCCACGGCCATGCCGCCCTGGCTCTCGGCACGGCGCGGAAAATCGGCCTCGATGGCATGATCGGACCTGATGGAAACCGCTGTCGCGACCTCGTTCTGGCCATGATCGTCGCGCGGATCATCGAGCCCGGCTCAAAACTGGCCCTTGCCCGCGCACTGTCGCCCGACACCGCCGCCTCAAGCCTGGGAACCATCCTGGGGCTGGGCGACGTCGATGAGGACGAACTTTACACAGCACTCGACTGGTTGCGCGAACGCCAACCCGCCATCGAGACGGCGCTGGCCAAACGGCACCTGAAGAACGGCACGCTGGTGCTTTACGACGTGTCCTCCAGTTACATGGAGGGAAGCTGCTGCTCGCTGGCCCATCGCGGCTACAGCCGGGATGGGCGCAAGGGCACATTGCAGATCGTCTATGGCTTACTTTGTGCCCCCGACGGGTGCCCGGTCGCGATCGAGGTGTTCGACGGCAATACCGGTGACCCGAAGACGCTCGCCGTCCAGGTCGAGAAGCTGAAACAGCGCTTCGGGCTCGATCACGTGGTACTTGTCGGCGATCGCGGCATGATCACCCAGGCCCGTCTCACCGAGGATGTGAAAGCAGCCGGCTTTGACTGGATCACCGCCTTGCGCGGCCCGGCGATCAAAGACCTGATGAAAGGCGGGGTCTTGCAGCTGTCGCTGTTCGACCAGAGAGATATGGCCAGTATCACCAGTCCCGACTTCCCCGGCGAACGTTTGATTGTCTGCCGCAACCCCGATCTGGCCGCCAAACGCACCCACAAACGCCAGGAATTGCTGGACGCCACCGAACGCGATCTCGCGCGCATCCAGGCCGCGGTCACGCGCAAGCGGAACCCGCTGCATGGCGCCACCGCGATCGCGCTGGCCGTTGGCACCGTGATCGAAAAGCATAAGATGCGCAAACACTTCGACCTGGACATCACCGATACGAAGTTGACCTTCGCGCGCAAAACCGATGCGATCGCCGCCGAGGCAGCCACCGATGGCATATATATAGTGCGCACCAGCCTGGCCGCCGACGTCCTCGACGACGCGGGCGCGGTGCGGAGTTATAAATCCCTGTCCCAGGTGGAGCGGGCCTTCCGCTGCATCAAGACAGTCGATCTCCAGGTCCGTCCGGTGCATCACTGGCTGGCTGATCGGGTCCGTGCCCACGTCTTCTTGTGCATGTTGGCCTATTATCTGGAATGGCACATGCGCCAGAAGCTCGCGCCGCTGCTGTTCGACGACACGGACAAGGACGCCGCCGAAGCGGCACGAGACAGCGTCGTGGCCAAGGCCCAACGTTCCCCGGCCGCGATCAGGAAGCAAACGACAGGCGTCACTCCGGACGGGACGCCGGTGCACAGCTTTCAGACGCTGCTCGCCGATCTGGCGACATTGGCACGAAACACCATCATCACGGCGGTCGCACCCAACCTTCCGCTGACCGTGTTCACCAGGCCAACCCTGGTTCAGCAAAGGGCGTTCGAGTTGCTGGAGGTCGGTTTGTAGCCAGTAAATCCAGTCGGAAACTGAGAGTTATCGTTGCTTGTCAGTGGTTTATGTTTTTTGAAAGAGGGAACTTCGGATTAAGTAGATTCTGACCCTTACTGATCCGGCCCGCTGCTGCTTATGTTCACGTCGTCTCTCGTCGAGAGGCACTGCTTCTCCTCCAGGATGCAAATCAACGCTTCAGTGGCACACGCGGTCAAAGCGACGTGCGTCCGGGTGGCAGGCGTGGCGTTGGCGAGCCGAAGAGCAGAGTGCGTGATCCCAGGTGAGGAGCGACAGATGACGACCAAAGACCAGATCGGCGGGACCGGCACTGAAATTGAAACAGGATCTGCCCAGAATGGGAGAGCCCGACCCGCACAGCGCGGCATTGCCTCGCGCGCCCTGAGCGCCATCGAGGCTCGGCAGGGCGTTATAAGCGGGCGCGTGGTGACGGTACTGGGAGTATCCCTCGCGCTCACACTGACAGGGATTGTTCTTGCCTTCGTGATGGCCTCTTGAATGGCTTTATTTATCATCTGGATCCACGATCCGGCTCACGCTCGCGCGGACAGTCCCGCGTCGCGTCCGCGGCTTCAACATCGGTTCCGAAACCTTCTGGGTCGGCCCGGCGTTAACCCCGGGAAGCTCCTTGTCCAAACGGACGAACTGAGGAGGCAGAGATGTCAACGAGATTTATGATCGCCGCGCTTGTCTACATGATGGTGAACGCGGTTTTGTTCGGCTGCGCGGTTACGATCGTGCTGGCAATTCCCGTTCTGGCAGCTCAGGCAAACACGCTGGTGCCGGCGGTTGTCGTCACCTCTCTTATCCTGGCATTGCCTGTTTCCTGGTTTCTCGCACCGCGCTTGCGTGCGCGATATTGGCGTGATCGCCCCGCGTCGGGTGCACTATAGATAGTCCCGCGTCGATCTCGGCTTTGCGGGACAGCCCGGCCCTTTACTCTATTTACTGCATTCGGAACGTCCGAACAGACACCCAAAGTTGACGCCCGCGCTTTTGAACATCCGATCTCAATCTGGCAACCGCCAAACGGCCCCGAAGGTTCACAGCCGACAGCCGTCATCGCCTCGGCGGCGGCGGTGCGACAGTCGGATTAATTGGCGGTCTGTTGGCGTCTCGGCGGGCGCTGTCATCGGCGGTGGAACGGTTGCGATCGTGGGTGCCGGCACCACGCCAAAACAGGTGATCTCGGCAAACATGATATTTAGCCCGTCTTATTCATTGCATAGCTGGGATTCGCAAACGGGCATGGTACAACCATCTGGAATCGCTTAGAGATTGGGTGCTGACACCACTCCAGGCCCGGGACAGAATCTGCCATGCCCGCCACCGACGACGATACGCTGCTTCCGTTCTCTTTGCCAAACATATGCAAGAAGAAGGTCACCGCCGCGTTCGATGGGGGACAGGTCAGTTCCGACGGCGGTGTGTTCCTTCTGGCCGCCGCCGACAAGCGTCTTGGCCTGATCGACACGCTGGCGGGGCTGATCCCCGACGCTCGCGACGCAGCCCAGATCACCCATTCGATGGCGGATATTCTGCGTGGACGCATCTTCGCCATCGCATGCGGCTACCCCGATGGCAACGATCTCGACGATTTACGCCATGACCCAGCCTTCAAGATGGCTTGCGGGCGATTGCCCGAAAGCGGCGGCGGTCTGGCTTCGCAACCGACAATTTCACGACTGGAAAACGCCCCGGACCTGCGCACGTTGATACGAATGTCGCGCGGCATGGTGGACTTCTGGTGCCAAAGCCACCCGCATCCACCCAAGGGGATCGTGCTGGACATCGACGACACCGCCGATACGGTGCACGGGCACCAGCAAATGTCTTTGTTCAATGCCCATTACGACGAACGATGCTTTCTGCCGATCCATATATACGACGCGGAGACTGGCCATTGCGTGGTCACGATCCTGCGTGAGGGCAAAACGCCTGGCGGCAAAGAGGTTCGTGCCCATATCCGCCGGCTGGTCCGCCGCATCCGGCTGCACTGGCCAGCCACCATCATCAC
>CALFNB010000395.1 GCA_937902425.1 uncultured Acetobacteraceae bacterium
CGATCACGGCGGTGATCTCGTGGGAGCGGTTCCGCGCGACCGTCGCGGAGGCACAGGCGCTGGCCCGGCCGGAGACGTTCGATGCTTACCAAAAGGTAGGCGAGCACTATTCCGGCATCCGGCGCTGGTCGCCGGCCTTCCTCGCGGCGTTCGAATTCGAGAGCGTGCCGACATCTGCCTCGCTCATGCGCGCGATCCAGGTGCTGCGCGAGGTGAACCGCACGGGAGCGTCGGTCCTGCCGAAATCCGCGCCAACCGGGTTCGTCCGCCAGCGCTGGGCGCCTTACGTGCTGCCCGGCGGTGAAATCGACCGCCGCCACTATGAACTTTGTGTGTTGTCAGAACTGCGCGACCGTTTGCTCGCCGGCGAGGTATGGGTCACCGGCAGCCGGCGACACCGCTCCTTCGAGGAACGTCTGGTATCCAGAGAGACCGTACAGGAACTGCTGCAGGCCGGAACGTTGCCGGTCGCGATTGAGATGGATTTCGGCAAGTTCATCGCAAGTCGCCGTACCCTTCTGGATAAACGCATGGCGGCGGTCGATGCTCGCGCCAGGGATGGTCTTCTTCCAGGCGTGACGATCACCAAAGGCGTGTTGAAGATCACGCCCATCGAGAAATCCACGCCTCCAGAGGCCGAGGCATTGGCCGCGCGTGTCTACGCCATGTTGCGGCGGATCAGAGTCACCGATCTGCTGGCCGAGGTGGCGGGATGGACGCGGTTCCCCGAGTGCTTCACCCATCTGCGCACTGGTGAGACCGCCGCCGATAACCGCGTGCTCATGGCGGGTCTGCTGGCGGAAGGGCTCAATCTTGGTCTCACGCGCATGGCCGAGGCCTGCAGTATCGCCAGCCTCGGACAACTCGCCTGGACGTCCGACTGGCATATCCGCGAAGAAACCTATGCGCTGGCGTTACGGTGCCTGGTCAACCAACAACAGCGGGAAACCTTCGCGGCCATGTTTGGCGGCGGCATCGCTTCGTCGTCCGATGGTCAGTTCTTCCAGGCCGGCGGTCTCGGTCGCGATGCCGGTCAACTCAATGCACATTACGGCCAAAAGCCGGGCTTCAAGGCTTACACGCACCTGTCGGATCGTTACGGACCGTACTTCACCAAATTGATTGGGGCGACGGCGAGCGAAGCGCTGCATGTGCTGGACGCGCTGCTCTATCACCTGAGCGACGTTGAAATTCGCCGTCATCACACCGACGGCGGCGGCGAATCCGACCACGTCTTCGCACTCTGCACCTTGCTCGGCTTTCAGTTCGCGCCGCGCATTCCGAACCTGAAGCACCGGCGTCTCTACTGTTTTGGAAAGCCGTCCGACTATCCGACGCTCGGACTCCTGATCGCCGCGCGGATCAATGTCGAGTTGATCCGCGCCCATTGGCCGGAGATCCTTCGCATCGCCGCGTCGATCCGCACTGGCACCGTGACCGCCTCGTTGATCATGCGGCAACTCGCGTCTTATCCGCGACAGAATGGCGTCGCGACCGCGTTGCGCGAGTTGGGGCGGCTGGAGCGCACGTTGTTCACTCTCGACTGGATCGAGGATCCCGAACTGCGGCGCTCGACGGGGCAGGAACTCAACAAAGGGGAATCCCGCAACAGCCTGGCCCGCGCAGTCTTCATTCACCGGCTCGGTGAAATCCGTGATCGCACCTACGAGAACCAGCAGCACCGCGCCTCCGGCCTGAATTTCTTGGTCACCGCGATCATCCTGTGGAACACGCGGTATCTGGAACGTGCCGTCGGTGCCCCTACGCCAGACCGAAGGTGTCCCTGATCATCTGCTGGTCCATCTGTCCCCGCTTGGCTGGGAACATATCAATCTCACTGGAGACTATGTCTGGGCCGGCTCGGAACAGGTAACGGAAAACCCTGACGGATTTCGGCCGCTCCGGCCGTCCTCGGAGCCCATCCGTCTTGCCGCGTGAGTTCACGGTTTGTCCGCTTATGCTACAAAAAAGTACCGTTCGTTCGTTGGGGCCAGGAATACCACCATTCCAAGATAAGCGAGCGTGTCCGGCCACATGGTGTCAGCCTTTTGATGTTTTCGTTTCGGGCAAAGGCGCCTGAACCTCCAGCCGCTGAATCGCCGCGTTGGCCAGGGCGACCACGATCTCGAACGGGTGGGCGCGCAGCGTCGGCAGCCGCGACAGCAGGACCAGGCGGCGGTGCCATTCACCAGCCCCGAAACGACCGGATAAGGCGCGAGCGGGCCCAGACCGGCGGCGCCGGCACGGACCAGCAGCAGTTGCACGGCGCCCGCGACGACGCCCACCGATGCCGTGATCGCCATCGCGTCCGCCACGTCCGGCGCGCTGCCGTGCGCCGCCAGCCCACCGAACAGCCCCGCCATGACCGGCGCGGAGGAACCGGTCGGCGTTCCCACCAGCAGCGCACAGCGCGCCAGAGCCAACAGCACGACACCGGCGACGATGTTGGCGCCGAACACGGCGATCGATATCGCGACCGCCGCCTGGGGCCCGAGCGCACCGAAAGCAAGGATCGCGACAACAACGATCAGCGGCAAATAGGCGAGAGCCGCGCCAATGCCGGCGGTCAGGTCGCCGGCCAAGTTGTCGCGCATCGGCTGCCTCGCGTTACCGTTATCCGCCCCAAACGATCAGGTTAGCAGGCTGGCCACGCGCCGAAAAGCGCGCCGGTTGTTCGTGTTACGGCAAAGCCGGAATGTCCCCTTCGCGCAAAGTTAGAATGTCCCCTTCCTGGCGCGTTCACGAGGGAGGGGCGCGTGTCCGAGGGGCTTTTGCTGATGAGCGGTCAGGAACGGGAGCGTTCGCACGTGGTTCGGCAGGCTGTTGATCATCATTTGAGCCAACAGGAGGGTGCCGAACGTCTTGGGATCGGGGTGCGCCAGTTCAAACGTCTGGTCCGGGCGTGGAAACGGGATGGTGCCGCGGGTCTGGTGTCGCGCCAGCGGGGCCATGCATCGCACAACCGGCTGGCTGACGCGGTTCGGAGCCGGCTCATGGCGCTTCTGAAGGAGAAGTATGCGGACTTTGGCCCCACCCTGGCGGCCGAGAAGCTGTTGGAACTGGACGGCATCACGGTCTCGCGGGAGACAATTCGCCAGCTTCAGATCGGTGCGCGGCTTTGGAAGCCGAAGCGGCGGCGGGTCAGACGGGTGTTTCAGACGCGGGAGCGGCGACCCCGGTTTGGCGAACTGATCCAGATCGACGGCAGTCCGCACGCCTGGTTTGAGGGGCGTGGTCCGCGTTGCACGCTGATCGTGTTCATCGACGACGCGACGAGCCGTCTGATGGCGTTACGCTTCGTGCCCTCGGAGACGGCGCGAGCGTATCTGGAGACACTTCGGGAGTATGTCCTGACGCATGGCCGGCCGCTGGCGTTTTACTCCGACCGGCACGGCATTTTCCGGGTCAACGCCAAAGAAGCGGAGAGCGGCGACGGCAAGACCGAGTTCGGACGGGTAGTGGAACGGTTGGGTATAGCATCGATCCAGGCTTCCACACCTCAGGCGAAGGGGCGTGTGGAGCGTTCGAACCAAACGTTACAGGACCGTCTGGTGAAAGAGATGCGTCTTCGCAACATCTCTACGATGGAGGCGGGGAATGCGTTTTCGGCATCTTTCATCGCCTTTTGGAACGAACGGTTCGCGGTCCCGCCAAGGGATGAGAAACCGGCGCATCGTCCCTGGACCGGCACGGCGGAGGCGCTGGACGACGATCTGGCACGGCGTGAGGAACGGACCTTGTCGAAAGCACTGACGTTCAGTGCGGCGGGCACGAAATATTGTGTCAAAACGAATGGTCCGGGCACCGCGCTCCGAGGAGCCAAGGTGACCTTGTATCACTTCGTGGGCGGCGGGATGGCGGTCCATTATAAGGATCGTGTGCTGCCGGTGACCGCGTACGGCACCTATCCGGTCCCGGACCCGACTGAAGACGACAAGACGATCGACGTGCGAATGGACGCGATCGTGGCGGCCGCGCGCACTGACAGTGTCCGGTCACAGCCACGGGTGTGACGCCTGGCGCTTCAGAAACCGCGCCCGAGCCCGATCCCGCACGCTCTGGGTTTCGTAACGTAACGATTTAAGAGTTTTCGCGGCGCGCAGCCGCCGCCGGAAGCTCCGTTGGACGAACGCGGGGATGTTTGGGGTCGGTGAGGCGGTATGGAGAT
>CALFNB010000396.1 GCA_937902425.1 uncultured Acetobacteraceae bacterium
CCTTGTTCCTGCCGGTCTGGGTGCCGGGCGCGAATTTTTCGGTGGGCGATGGCCACGGCGTGCAAGGCGACGGCGAAGTCTGCGTCACCGCACTGGAAATGTGCCTGACCGGAACGTTCACGTTCATCCTGCACAAAAACGTGGCTTTAAAGATGCCGCGGGCGGAGACACCTGCCCACTACATCAGCATGGGCCTCAACGAGGACCTGGATCAGGCGATGAAACAGGCGCTGCGTGAGATGATCGTGTTCATCTGCTCGCGGACGAATTTGTCGCGCGAGCAGGCCTATTCATTCTGCTCGCTGGCGGTCGATTTTCATGTGACGCAGACGGTGAACGGGGAGAAGGGCGTGCATGGATTGCTGAAAAAAGGCCTGTTGTTCTGAACGCGGGAGATATCACCATGGACATGGAAACCGAACCCGCCCGGATGACCGCCGCCGAGGCGTCCGCGCTGATCCAGTCGCGAAAAATGTCGTGCGAGGAACTGGTGCGATCGTGCCTGCGGCGGATCGCGTCGCGTGACGCGGTGGTGAAAGCGTGGCTGCGACTCGACCCCGATTATGTCATCCGGCGTGCGCGCGAACTGGACAAACTGCCGTCGAAAGGCCCGCTGCACGGGTTGCCCTGGGGCGTGAAGGACGTCATCGACACGGCCGATTATCCGACCACGCAGAACTCTCCCATTTATGATGAATTTCGTGTCGGTCGCGACGCTGCTCCCGTCGCGGTCGTACGTGGGTCCGGTTCGTTGATTCTGGGCAAGACCGACACTGTCGAGTTCGCGTCGATGGGGCGCAAGGCGCTGACCCGAAATCCGTATAATTTGGCGCACACGCCGGGTGGATCGTCGTCCGGTTCCGGCGCGGCGGTGGGCGATTTCCAGGTCCCGCTTGGGTTCGGCACGCAGACCGGCGGCTCGCACATTCGGCCGGCGTCGTTCAACGGCATTTACGGCCTGAAACCCAGTTGGAACCGTGTCAGCCGCGAAGGATTGCGGATGTCGTCGATCACTCTGGATACGATCGGCTGGTACGGACGCGGCGTTGAGGACCTGATCCTGGTGGCCGAGGCATTTCGCATCCCGCGCGACCCGATCCCGGTGTCGGTCAAGGGCCTGCGAGTGGGGTTGTGCCGAAGCCCGGTATGGCGGGAAATCGAACCCGCCGGCGAGTTGGCGTTAAGTACCGCGGCAAAACGGCTCACCGCCGCCGGAGCGATCGTCGAAGAACTGGAACTGCCGGAACCATTTTCTCGTCTGCACGCCGCCCACACCGCGATCGCCGAAAGCGAAGGTGCCGCGGCGTTCTTGCCTGAGTACGTCAACGCGAACGCGCTGCTGGCCGCGACGTTGCGGGAGCGGGTCGAAAACGTGCTGCAGATCACCGCGAAGCAGTTGTTGGAGGCTTACGCTTTGGCTGACTTCTGCCGGCCCGTGCTGGATGGGATGTTCGGCCCGAAGCTTGACGTGATCCTGACGCCGAGCGCCAAGGGCGAGGCGCCGGAGGGTCTGCACACCACCGGCGACGCGGTGTTCAATCGGATGTGGACCCTTATGCACGGCCCCAACGTAGGCATTCCCGTCTGTTTCGGTCCCGCGGGACTGCCGGTCGGTGTCACCTTGGTTGGGCCGCAAATGGCTGACTCGCGGCTGCTGGCGATCGCTCAGGCGTGCGCGCCGTTGATCGATACGGAGCCGGAGGAAAGGAAGCGGCGGCTTTGGCCCGACTGAATCAGGCCATGCCGCCACGAGCCGCCACCGGCCACAGGCATTCCACGCGGCCACCGCGCACACCAACATACCAATCGTAACGATCGACGGTGGGATCGCAATGTCCGGGTACCAGACGCAGCTTTTCCCCTAGTTTGGGCATCGTGGTCTCACTGCCGACATCCAGCTTGCCGTGCTCATCCGACGCGCTAACGTAACGAATATCCGGCTTTCCCCAGATCGTTGGCATGCCGGAATCAACAGATACGGCCTTGTGGCCAGCGTCCAGCACCGCGAGGCCGGTGTGCGGCGCGCTCATTACCGTCGCCAGCACGAACAGCGCGTGACGGAATGTGCTGACCGGTTTGCCGGCCTCGTCCAGGTTCCGCGCGTAGTCGGCATCCATGAAGACGTAGCTGCCGCATTGCATCTCGGTGTAAATGCCGGAGCTGGATTCGATCTGGAAGGTGCCGGTGCCCGCGCCGCCGACGATCGGGCAGTCGAGACCTTGTTGCCGCAATTGCTCCACGGTGCGGCGCGCGGCGTCTACCGCGGCGCCAACCAGTGTCTGGCGCTCCGCCACCGAGCGCCGGTGTTGCGCGCTGCCCTGATAGGCTTGCAGGCCGCCGAAAATCAGATGCTTCGACGCGGCGATTTTCTTCGCCAGATCGACTGCCGCCGGACCCGCGGGGACACCGCAGCGCGCCGCGCCCACGTCGATCTCCACCAGCACGGTCATGCGCCGCCCGGAGTCGGCCGCCGCGCGTTCGATCCAGTCCACCTGCAACGCGTCATCGACGCAAACGGCGACTTTCGCGATCGAGGATAACGCGCAAAGCCGTGCCAGTTTCGTAGCACCTACGACCTGATTGCTGACCAGGATATCGGGGATCCCGCCCCACGCGAGGATCTCGGCCTCGGCGACTTTCTGCACGCACTGCCCGACGGCGCCGCGCGCCATTTGCAGTTTGGCGATGACCGGGGATTTGTGCGTCTTCGCGTGCGCCCGCAGCTTCACGCCGGTTGACGCCAGCAACGCCGCCATGTGATCGAGGTTGTACTCGAACGCGTCGAGATCGATCACCAGCGCAGGCGTATCGATCTCGGCCTCTCGCATGCCGGGAACGGCGGGGGGTGTCTGCAACATCGTCTCATCCCTTCCAGGTCCGTCCGAGGGTTTAAGCTCTGGGCTGGTCTTCGACAACCGGGCCTGGTATCAGCGGACATCGGAGGGACAAATGGCACAGTTATTCACACCGTTACAGATGCGCTCGGTGACCCTGAAGAACCGGGTCGTGCTGGCACCCATGCATCAATACGCGTCCAACCAGGGCTTCGCCACGGACTGGCACCTGATGAACGCGGGCAAATTCGCCGCCGGTGGTTGCGGTTTGGTGATGGTCGAGTCGACCAAAGTGGAACGCCGCGGTTGCGGCACCGTCGGCGATCTCGGCCTGTGGAAAGACGCGTTCATTCCAGGCCTGAAGCGCATCACCGACTTCATTCGCGCCCAGGGCGCGGTGCCGGCGATCCAGATCGGGCATTCGGGACGTAAGGCTCGGTTGACCCGACCCTGGGAAGGCCAGCAGCCGTTGACGCCCGAGTATCCCGAGATGTTCGATTGGGAAGGCTGGGAACTGGTGGCGCCCAGTGCGATCGCGCACAGCGAGCGGATGCCGACACCGCGTGCTTTCACGCGCGACGAAGTTCCCCAGGTCGTTACGCATTGGGGTGAGGCGGCGGCCCGCGCCAACAAGGCGGGCTTCGACATCCTGGAGATCCATGGCGCGCATGGGTACTTGATCCATCAGTTCCTCTCGCCGGTCGCCAATCGGCGCAATGACGAATACGGCGGGTCTGACGCCAATCGCATGCGGTTCGCCCTGGAGGTCGCGGAATGTGTCCGCGCGAATTGGCCGGCGGAGAAGCCGCTGTTCATGCGGTTGTCCTGTGAGGACGACGCGGGCTGGGGCCCGGAACAAAGTGTGGCGCTGTCGAAGGAGTTGAAGAACAAAGGCGTCGACGTGATCGATTGCAGTTCCGGTGGCGTGATGGAACGCTCGCCGATGGACAGCGAGCGTGCGAAGAAATACGGCTACCAGGTGCCCTACGCGGCGAAAATCCGTGCGGAGGCCGGGATAATGACCATGGCGGTGGGTCATATCGTTCATGCCGACCAGGCCGAGGCGATTCTGCGCGACGGTAAGGCCGATCTGATCGCGCTGGCTCGCGAACTGCTGTACAATCCAAACTGGGCTTTGGACGCGGCGCAGAAACTCGGCGCCGATCCGGACTTCAAATCGGTCCCACCCAATTATGGTTTTTGGTTGGGCAAGCGTGCCAAATCCGCGTTCGAGGGTGTTCCGTCAACGTTCCGGAATGGACTGCTGGCGGCGGAGTAACCGCGCACGTAACGGCCCGGCTCGTCCGGGCCATGACGAAAGAGGAATGCAAACTGATCGGAACCGGCTCCGGTCGTGGCCCGCGGCATGCACACATCGTTGCGCTGAACCGTCGCTATACTTCGGCGGTCGGACGGGGGCGCCTGAACCTCAGCAAGTAAGTTTTTTTAACACGGAGAAGACAGGGAAAAGACACGGATTTTCACGGAGAAGAAAGTGTGGGGGTTCGATCATACACCGCTCGAAGCATTCAGAATTCTTGCCTTTCCGTGAGAATCCATGTCTTTTCCCTGTCTTCTCCGTGTTAAAGCCTTGCTTTCTTTCGGCCGGCAAACCAATCGATGAACACTTGAATTCGAGATGTGTGAATCTTGTAATGTCATGCCTGGACCTTACGACAGAAGGTGCCGCGAGGTCAGGCCTGATGCTCATGCACCCGGGAGAATGATCGGTCCTACTTAAACGAATAAACCGCCAGCGCGTTGTCGTGCAGCAGATTGCGTTTCTCGACCTCGGTCATCTGGAACCGCCAGGCGAGATGCGGATCGTCGAAGTCCCAGTGCGGATAATCGCTGGAGTAAACCATACGATCCCATCCGATCCACTCGAAGACTTTGCGCAGATCGTCCGGATGTTCGGGTTCCTCGACCGGCTGGGTCGCGTACCAGAGGTTGGTTTTCAGGTACTCCGACGGTTTCCGTTGCAAATCCGGAACCTCATCGCGCATCTTCGACCAATGCGCGTCCAGCCGCCAGCCGAGCGTTGGCACCCAACCAAACCCGCCCTCGATCAGAACGATCTTCAGCTCCGGGAAGCAGTCGAACACGCCCTCCAGGATCAAACTGGTCGCCTGGTTCATCATCGAGTGCGTCAGCATCTGATGATCTTCAATGTAAAATTGCGGCCAGCCGCTGGGTGACGGCGCGCTGCTCTGGGTGCCGCCGATATGCAGCCCGATCGAGAACCCGTGTTTCAGCGCGGCCTCGAAGATCGGCCAGTACTTGCGACGACCAAGCGGCTCGGAAGTCTTCGAGCCAAGCTGGATCTGGCAGAACCGCCAGTCGCCCGCGCGTTTCTCGATTTCCCGTATCGCCGCCGGAGGATCTTCCGCCGGCACCAGGATCGACGCGCGCAACCGCGGCTCCGGATCGACGAACTCCTGCGCCTGCCAGTCGTTCATGGCGGAACACAGCGCCGCCGCCTCATCCAGATTGCGCGAGGTATTGCCGCCAAGCAAAGGCTCCAGCACGCCATAAGTGATGTTGTATGGATCGAGCAGTTGCTCCCGAATGAAATCGACATCCGAGCCGGGCGCTCCACCGTTCGGCGGCCACGAATCCCGCCGCGACGTATTCGGCGAGAACCGCGGATACGTCCCGCGGGCGGCATAAACCCCCGCTGTCATCTGGCCATATTCGGCGACGTGTTTCCGCCACCGCTCCGACAGATATTTGTTCAGAGCACCCGCCTTCGGATAGGGATGCACGTCGCAATCGATGATCCCGTACTTGCTGCTGGCCTCCGCGCGGTGCTGCGCGACATCGACAGGCGCGTTCATGACACGGTCTCCTTAAGGCGGGGGTAGGTGGCGAGCGGATTGTCCACCCGAATGCGTTGCAAAAGGGAACCCGACAGACCGGGCGGCGTAACCGCGTCGCCCTCAAACTGCCAGTGCGGGTAATCCGAAGAAAACAGCAGCATCTCGTCGCAATCGATCTGCTCGACGATGCGCTCGACCGCCTCCTGATCCGGCGCGTCGAACGGCTGCGTTGTCACGCGAATGTGGGAGCGGATGATATCGGCGGGCGAACGGTTGACCCACGGCACCTCGGCCCGCACGCCGCGCCAGGTTTTTATCGCGCGCCAGATGAATGACGGCAACCAACTCACGCCGGACTCGATGAACACGAACTTCAGCGCGGGGAACTTCACGAACACGCCGTTGGAAACGAGGCTGAGCAACTGATCCTCGAACAACTGACTGTTCGCGACATAATCGTGCAGATAATGCGACGGCCAGCCGCCCGATGTCGGCGCGTAACGATACATGCTGCCGGCGTGGATGCCGATCGGCAGCCCGTGCCGAACGGCGGCCTCGTAGATCCGCCAGTAGTAGCTGCGGCCGAGCATCATCTCGCACGCGGCGGGCAGCAGCACCTGCACGAACCGCCGATCATGGACCAGCCGCTCGATCTCCTCCACCGCCAGCAAAGGCGCCTGCGCCGGCACCACGATCGACGCCCGCAACCTGGGCTCCTTGTTCAGCCACTTATCGATCATCCAATCATTGACGGCGGAGCAAATCGCCGCGCCCATCGACTCGCTGACCGCGATCTGACCGCCGGTCAGCGGATTGCAGATGGCCAGCCCGATGCCGAACCGGTCCAATGCCTGGGTTCGCATCGCTTCCAGGCTGGAGCCTGGCCGTTCGCCGGCGACGCGCCAATCGGGCCGGCAAGTGATCGGTGCGCCGAGCGGGTAACTCATCATGTCGAACCCATCGATGCCGCGATGGACGAACGACGTGCGCCAGAATTCGCTCATGTAGGGCAGCAGCGCCTTGATGTCCGGCACGCCCGGGTGGATGTCGCAGTCGATCGTCGTGTCCGGCATGACCTGGTTCAATCCCGCTCGCTTAAGGGTGCGCCGCCAATCCGACGCGACCCCGTCCAGTGCCACTTTAGCCGTCTTTTGCCCCAATAGCACGGCCGAGATCGCCCCGCGCGGTTGCAGGTCCATGCTCGGCCAGATCGGGTTACGCGGCTCCAGCTTCGCGGTTTTCATCGTCGCGGCCAGTACCGGAGCCCAACCGAAGCGTTCGGCGACGGTTGGTTCGCTTAAGACAGACACGCGGGGTGGCGCGTTGCCGCGCTCCAGCGAGCGTTGCATCCATTGCTTGCCTCCGGCCATTTGGATGAACTCGAACGCCCATTCCTGGTTTTCGCCGTTCTTCGGCACGCCGAATGTCCAGCCGCCCATCGACGTGCTACTTTCGGAAACGGAATGATGCCCAGGGGGAACGGCCCAGGCCCAACGGGTGGCGGTTTTGGACAGTTTGGGGTCGTCGATCAACGTTCCATAGGGCGCCCAATCATCGCACGCCGCCCGCGCGGCGCATCGCGCGCTGCCAGTCGGCGGCGACATCGTCCAGTGCTTGTTTGGGCGTCTTCTGTCCCAACAGGCATTGCGACAATCCGGCACGCAGCGACAGGCCGAGCGTTGGGAAGATCGGTTGTGCCGGCGTCGGAACACCGGTCTCGATCGCTTTGGCGGCGACGTCGGTCCAGCCGATCAATTTGACGATCTCGGGATCGCGCAACACCGAGCCGCGCGGCGGCGCATTGCCGCGAAGCATCGAGCGCCGCATGAAGTCCTTGCCACACGCCATGCGGATGAATTCCAGCGACCAGTCCTTGTTCTTGGTATATTTCGGAATGCCAAGGAAATGGCCGTCAACCCAGGTCTTGCTCTGGGATTTGTCGGTTCTGCCCGGCACCGTGTCCCACACCCACTTGCCGCCCGATTTGGACTGCTTCGGATCGTTGATCAGCGTTCCGTAGGGCGCGAATGTCTCGACGATCGCGTAACGGTCGCTTTGGCCCCCAGCGACAATTTCTTCGAAATCCCAGGTCATCGCCTCGGGTGGGACAAGCTTCTCTCTGACGAAATTTGACCAGTATTCAAGCGCGAAGACCGCCTGTGGACTGTTGATGAGGACTTCGCCGGTCTTGAAATCGACCGTGTTGCCGCCCGCCGAATAGAGCCACGGCGAGAAGCTGCTGTACATCGCTGGGCCTTGGCGGCCATTGAGGCCAAAACCATAGCGATCCGGGGGATTGTTGAGCGCGATCGCGGCCTTGCGCAGTTCCTCGAATGTCTCCGGGAGTTTGGTGATTCCGGCCTGATCCAGCAGATATTTCTGATAATGCATGATGCCGGTCGTGATGCGGTATGGGATACCGATCGTTTTGCCTTCGTAGGACGCGGCCTTCTTGCTGCCGGCCAGAAAGTCGTTCCAGTCCCAGTCCGGTTCCTTCGCCATGATCTTCGCCGCGACTTCCTCATGATCATCGAAATGATTGACCAGGAAGCCCGCCATGCCAACCGACCACTGCACGACATCGATACCGCTGGACCCGGAATTCAATTCGGTTTTCAGGCGCGCGTTCCACGGATCAACCGGCAACAGAGTGAAATCGACCTTGATGCCGGTTTCCTTCTCGAACGCCGGTCCGACTTCTTCCACCAGCGTCCAGTGCCAGGGGCCATTGTCTCCGACATACACCAGCTTATCCGGTTTGTTTTGCGCCAAAGCGGGCATCGCCAAAACCGCGGCGGCCGTTCCCGCCAACAGATCACGCCGTTTCATCCCTTGACCGCTCCCGATGACAGGCCCGCGACCAAATGGCGTTGGGCGAGGAAAGAGAAAACAATGACCGGCAGGATGACCAGCACGCCGGATGCGGTCATGCCTCCCCAGTCCACACCGGTATCACCGCCGGAGAACGCCGCCATCAGTACCGGCAGAGTTCGTGTCGCGTTGTTGGTCAGCACGGCGGAAAACAGAAAATCATTCCACGCCAGTTGCAGACACAAAATGCTCGCCGCCACCAGGCCGGGACGTATCAACGGCAGAACGACGTAGAAGAAGGCCTGGTAGCGGCTGGCGCCATCAACCCAGGCGCTTTCCTCCAGCTCCCGCGGGAGGTCTTCGAAGAAGCCGCGCATGATCCAGACCACCAACGGCAGGCTGAAGGTGGAATAGGCGAGGATCACACTGGATCGGGTCGTGGTCAGGCCGATCTTGCTGAACAGCACGTACATCGGGACCAGTACCGCGATCGGCGGCAGCATACGCATCGCCAGCAGGCCGAAGAACAGGAAATTCCGGCCGAAGAACGGGAACCGCGCGAAAGCGTACGCCGCGGGCACACCGACCAGCAGCGACAGGCTGACCGCGCCGCTGGATACCAGCAGGCTGTTGATGAAGGCCTGCGGGAAATCGGCGCGCCCGAACACCGCCGCGTAATTCTCCCAGGTCGGCCACCAGACGAACAACGGCGGATTGGCGAATACCTGCAGCCGTGTCTTCAGTGAGAGCCCAATGATCCACAATAACGGAAACAGGAACGCCGCCGTCAGAGCGATCAGCGCGGCGTAGACTCCGCCGGCGAACAGCAACTTGCTCCGGCGCGAGCCGACGTAGTTCAGCGCGGCCATCAGTTGGCGTCCCGCCGGCGAACGGTGGTCATGAACACCGCGCACAACAGCATCGACATCAGCAGCATCAGCCAGGACGCCGCCGCGCCCAGACTCAGATCGAACCGCACGAACGACGCCAGATAAGTGAACTGCGACAGAGTCATCGTCGCGTTGGCCGGACCTCCGCTGGTCAGCACATAGATATTATCGAACGCCCGGAACTCGAAGATGGTCCGCAACAGCAGCGCGACCACGATATACGGGCGCAGCAAAGGCAATGTGATGTGCCAGAACATTTGCCAGACGCTCGCTCCATCGATCCGCGCGGCCTCGACCGGCTCATGCGGCAAGGAGCGCAATCCGGCGAGCAGCAGGATCGCGACATATGGCGCGTTTTGCCAGACGTTCACCAGCGAGACCGCGAACAGCGCCGTGTCGGGCCGGCCCAACCAGACGATGTGCTCGCCGATCCAGTAGTTGATGACGCCGTGATCGGGATCCAGCAGCAGCTTCCAACAGAATGCCGCCACCACCGGAGTGATCATCATCGGCACGATCAGGAAGGTGCGGAAGATCGCGATGTACGGGAGATCGATGTTCAACAGCAGCGCGATCCCCAGCCCGCACAGCAACTCGGCCGTGACGGTTGAGGCGGTGTAGATCAAGGTCAGCCGGATACTGCCGATAAAGTCCGGATCGGTCAGCAGGTCCTCATAATTCGCCGTGCCAACGAACTTGCCATCGAACAGACCGAGTTCCGGCGCCCACCCCTGAAAGCTCAGGAAGCCGGAAAACACCAGTGGCAAACCGAAAACACACAGCATCAGCAGCGTGGTCGGCATCACCGCGAATGTGATGAACTGCCGGTCGAGCCAGCGGTCCGCCAGGATCCGTCGCTCCGGGCGGGCCGGTATCGCGATTCCGGCCTGATTGGCTGTGGTTGTCGCTCCTCCCATGTCCCGTCCGTTCCCGTCTCGGGTTGTTCCAACACGGAGCATAACCCGGCGCACGTTCGGCGTCACGCGAGGGGTTTCAGCTAACCTGCGATTGCGGCACAGTCGCACCATGCACTTCGATCTCAAGCTCTGGCGCCTGACCGCCGGCCTTCGGGACCGCATTACCTGGTCGGTTCTGTTGGGCCTTACGTCGCTGTGCGTGGGGATCGCACGGTTCGCGTTCCTCGGCCGCTTTCTGGCGGGAGTCTTCCGCGGCGAGCCGTGGCGCGACCTGATGCCTCCGCTGCTGGCGACCGCCGGGGCGATCCTGTTACGGTCCGCGCTGGACCACGCCCGCACCATGGTGGCGCACAACACCGCCACGCGGGTGCAGGAGGTGCTGCGCGCGCGCCTGTTCGACAAGATCCTGGCTCTGGGTCCCGCGTGGTTCGGCTCGGAGCGAACCGGCGGCGTCATGCTGTCGATGGTCGATGGCGTTGAGCAGTTGCAGACTTTCTTCGGGCAATACCTGCCACAGGTGGCGATCGCTCTGGTCGCCCCCATCGCGATCTTCGGCTTCATCGCCTGGTGGGACCTGCCCGTCGCCGCCGTCATGCTGGGCGCGGCGTTGTTCACCCTGTTGCTACCCTCGACAGTGCATCGCAAGACCGCGCGTGCCTCCGGCGGCCGCCAGCGCGCGTTCAAGTCGTTCGGCGAGGAGTTCCTCGATGCCGTCCAGGGCCTGCCGACCCTGAAAGCCTTCGGTCAGAGCAAGGCTTATGGTGAGATGCTCGGGGCCAAGGCGAAAGCCCTGTCGGATGCGACGTTCTGGGTGCTGGCGCTGAACGTGCTGACCCGGGGCTTGACCGACCTCGGGACAGCGGTCGGCGCCGCGGCCGCGTTGGCGTTTGGCGCGTGGCGGGTCCGGCACGGCGAGATGTCGCTGGAAGCGCTGCTGATCGTGCTGATGGCCGGCACCGAGATTTTTCGACCGTTGCGCGATCTGCGCACCGTGCTGCATGCCGGCATGAATGGCCAATCGGCGGCCAATGGTATCAACGCCCTGCTGGACACGCCGGTCACCGCCCCGAGCGTGCCGCTCCATCCGGAGTCGATCGCCGGTGTCCGGCCGGAAATCATCTTCGACAACGTCAGCTTCGCGTATCCCGGCGGGCGGCGGCCCGCGCATACCGGTCTGACCTTCACCATCGCCGCCGGGGAGCGTGTGGGCGTCGTGGGGCCCAGTGGCTCCGGCAAGTCGTCGATCGTGCGGCTGTTGCTGCGGTTGCACGACCCGCAAGGGGGCGTCATCCGGATCGGCGGTCACGATCTGCGCGCGCTCGATCCGGACGCGGTGCGCGGCATGATCGCCGTCGTCTCCCAGGACACCTGGCTGTTCCACGGCTCCGTCGAGGAAAACCTTCGACTGGGTCGCCCCGACGCGAGCGAGGCCGACCTTGTGGCCGCGGCCCATGCGGCGAACGCGCACGAGTTCATCATGGCGCTGCCGGACGGGTACCAGACCGCGATCGGCGAGCGCGGGTCGCAATTGTCCGGCGGCCAGCGGCAGCGCGTCGCGATCGCGCGGGCACTCCTGCGGGACGCGCCGATCCTGGTGCTGGACGAGGCGCTGTCCTCGGTCGACGCCGAGAATGAGGCGGTGATCCAACAGGCGTTGGACCGGCTGATGACCGGGCGGACCACGTTGATCCTGGCGCATCGGCTGTCCAGTGTGATCGGCGCCGACCGTATCCTGGTGCTGGACGACGGCACCGTGGTGCAGTCCGGCACCCACACCGCGCTGATCGCGGCAGAGGGACCATATCGGCGATTGATGGGTCCTCAGGTCGCGGAGACCCGGGACAGCGAGATCGTTCTCGCCGAGCCCGCCGCGCGGCAGACGGAAACGACCGAGACCAGCGCGATGGTGACCAGCATCGCGGACGACGCGGCCTCGGTCGGCTGGCCGGAGACGATCCGGACCCTGATGCATTTTGTCCGGCCGTACAAGGGCCAACTCGGCATCGTCATGCTGTGCGGCATTTTGCGGGTGATCGCGTTCATCGGAGTCGGTGTGATCGGCGCTTTGCTTCTGGGCGCGGTGCGCAATCATCAGCCCACTACGGGTTTGGTTGTCGCGTTGCTGATCACGGCACCGCTGGCCGGCGTGTTGCACTGGCTGGAGTCGTGGATCGCGCACGCGATGGCCTATGCGTTGCTGGCGGAAATGCGGATCCAGTTGTTTCGCAAACTCGATGCGCTGGCGCCGGCGTATTTGTTGCGCCGCCGCTCCGGCGATCTGGTCGCGCTGGCGACGCAGGATGTCGAGACGGTGGAGTATTTCTTCGCTCACACCATCGCCCCCGCCATTGTCGCGTTCCTGGTGCCGGCGGCGGTGCTGATCGCGTTGTTGGTGATCGCCTGGCCGTTGGCGATCGCTCTGGCGCCGTTCCTGCTGTACGCCGCCGCCTCACCGATGCGCGGGAGGCAGCGCATCGATGCGCTTGGCTCCGCCGCCCGCGGCGCTCTGGGCGATCTCGGCGCGTACGTCGCGGAGACGATCCAGGGCATGGGCGAACTGGTGGCATTCAATGCCGCCGGTCGCCGCCGTGACGGGTTCATGGAGGCGGTGCGGCAGTATCAGGCGACACGGCTCAGGTTGCTGGAGGATTTGAGTTTCCAGACCAGCGCTTTGGAGGTGGCGACCGGGCTTGGCGGCCTCGCGGTCGGTGGCGTTGGCGCGATGCTGGTGCAGCAGGGCTGGTTCTCGCCGGTGTTGCTGCCGCTGTTCGTGCTGATTTCGATCGCGGCGTTTTTGCCGGTGTCGGAGATCGCCCAGGTGGGGCGGCAATTGGCGGATACGATTGCATCGACCCGGCGGTTGCATGTGGTGCACGCCGAGCCCGAGGCAATTCGGGAAGGCACGATCGTTCCGGCGGCGCGCGAGGGCGGCTCGGCGGTTCGGTTCGAACATGTGACGTTCACCTATCCGGGCCGGACACGTCAGGCGCTGTCGGATGTGTCGTTCGAGATCCCGGCGGGGGCGACGGTCGCTCTGGTCGGGCCGTCGGGCGCGGGGAAGACGACGATCGCCAATCTGCTGCTGCGGTTCTGGGATCCACAAGGCGGGAGGATCCTGCTGGACGGCATCGCGCCGCGGGATCTGACGCTGGATGGGTTGCGCGGGCGGATCGCTCTGGTGGCGCAGGATACGTATCTGTTCAACGACACGCTGGAGGCGAATGTGCGCCTCGCGCGGCCGGATGCGACGCGCGAGCAGGTGTCGTTGGCATTGTCTCGCGCGGCGCTGGCGGAGTTCGTCGCGGGACTGCCGGAGGGGTTGGCGACGCGGGTCGGCGAACGGGGTGTGCAGTTGTCCGGAGGGCAGCGGCAACGGATCGCGATCGCTCGGGCATTCCTGAAGGACGCGCCGCTGCTGGTGCTGGATGAGGCGACCTCGCATCTCGATACGATCAGCGAGCAGGCGGTGCGGTCGGCGCTGGATCAATTGATGGCCGATCGGACAACCATTGTGGTGGCGCATCGGTTGTCGACGATCCGGGCGGCGGATCTGATCCTGGTGCTGGAGGGCGGCCGTCTGGTCGAGTCCGGGACGCATGCGGCGTTGATGGCACGGGGTGGCGTTTACGCGCGGCTGGTGGGTCGGCAGCTGGCTGCGGTGGCGTAGGCGGAATGGCGAACCCGATCGCCAACGACACTACTCCGCGTCCGGTTCCTGCTCGATGGCCGCGATGTCCTGATCGCTGAAACCGAAATGATGCGCGACTTCGTGCACCACGACGTTGCGCACGAGGCGATACAGATCCTCGCCGGTTTCGATCCATTCCAGCAGGATCGCTTCGCGATACAGAAAGATCCGGTCAGGCTCGCGGACCGGATCGAGGACGCTGCGTTGCGTCAGCGGCACGCCGCGGTAGAGCCCGGTCAGCTCCCACGCCGACTCGATGTTCATTTCGTGCAACGTTTCATCGTCCGCGCGATCTTCAACCGCGATGCCGACATCCCGCACATGGTCCGCGAGATGCGGCGGGATCGACGCGAGCGCCCGCTCGGCCATGCTGACGATGTCGTCCGCGGTGGGAGGCAGACTGAAGGCGGCGATGGGGTTCCGTTGGTCGCTCATGCGTGTATTCGGTGCCGGTGCCCGGGCATCGGGTCAAGACGGGTCGGCGGATGAGGGAAAAAGTGCGATGCCCTGGAAATCGGCGAAGGAATGGTCCGCGTCCTTCGCGAAGCGAACCATTCCATTTGTGTCACGGTATTGAGGGCCAGTGAATCATGCGCCTTTTATTGCGACGGTGGGAATGTCTCCTGGCGACCCGTTGCGGACGTTCCCTTGAAGGGCGTGCCGGAAGGCGCTCGGATTACATCAGGGTTCGCGGTCGGGTGCCTGTTCCGGCCATATCATCCGGACGGCGCGATCGGTTGAAGGAGAGTGGGGGGATCGCAGCGTCCAAAACCAGTAATTCCTGGACTATTGGCTGTCTTTTCGGTCGTATCGTTAGGAAGCCGAAGCCCCTTGAAAACACTGGACCCAGCGGACTTCCGAAAGCCTTGATTTACGCACCGTGCGTCAGTCTACGGGCACACATTGCGCCTCAAGCCAATCGGTCTCGTCAGGAGTGAGGGAGTGAGGGTTGCTCCTTCGACCAGGCTGACCTAGCATGCGTTTGTGCCGACGAGTAGGTTATCCGTTTGCGGTGTGCCGCTTTAAGGCGGGGGGAAACTGATATGACGATTGCAATCGAGACGGCGCGTGCGTGCGTTTTGGGCATGTTTACGCTCTTATTGATCTGGCTGCCACAAACGGTCTATGCCTCCGATGATACGCTAACGCAAATGAGTGATTGGAATTTTGTATCCGATCCAAATGGCGGGAAGTATACGTTCAAGTTTGATCGACCGTTCGGTGCTGTACCGAAAATTTTGGCTCAGGGTTGCTTTCAAACTCGGGCACCCGGTTCGCCCTGGTCTTGCGATCAAACTTCTGTGTGCACGTCCGATGACCAGCCGACGTGCCATCCGGGGATATTCACAATAACCGCAACTCCTAATGATTATACTCTCGAAGTATATGGACACGGGTATCCGCAGAGCAATAAGGGTGAGTTCATAGCGGCGGGACCAAATCTTTTTAAAGGAGCGGCAACCGCTAAATACGCCATTCTCACAGTGATTTATGCTCCTCCAGGCACAAACGGCGGACACGCCACCAGCTCAGTGAGCTATGGATCCGGAACGACAAGTGGAACGACGACGTCTGCGAGTCAGTCTTTCCAAAACGCAAGCGGTGTTTCGGTGACCGTCGAAGGCGGGTTCCTTGGTTCCAAGGGTCAGGGTTCGTTGAGCTTTGATTTTGCGAACAAATCTACTGACACGCAATCATTAGAAATAAAGCAGTCTAGCACATCAACTATTACACGCGCGGGCCCAGCAAAAGATGGCATAGACCATAATGAGGACGTAATATATCTTTTGCTCAAGCCTACAATAGTGCTCTCTCTATCGCCTTCTGCGGTGGCGTGGACGTTCGGAGATAACAGTAATGCACCGATCCAATATGTATTGGTGGGAGAACTTAATGGTTGCTTTACGTGGCGCCCTGGAGTGTTACAGCAACTAATTGCAGCTGGGATAACTGCGGCAGACTATCCGGCTATACTTTCAAGTGACCCATTCGCAAAAGGGATAGTGCCACCATCATGTTTGCCGATGCAAACGGTTCTAGATCCTGCGCGATTCGTCCCTGCGAATACGATGTTCCCATATGAAGCGCCCGCGACTGTGAACGACCCAGTGATACCGGTCACGACCGCAATTTCCAGTAGCTCAAACAGCACAACGAGTACGGCTACTCAAATTAGTTATACAGTGGGAATGTCATTGAGTGAAGGAGTGGGTTTTCTTGACTTTGCTAAGACGACTCTTAAGGCGACGGATAGCTGGACGTGGACAAATACGTCCGGCACCTCAACGTCATCGGGAACGACCCAATCTGCCTTGTTGACGATTGGAGGGCCAGCTTATGGCTATACCGGAGTAACGGAGGTAGCCGTATATACGGATACGATTTATAATACATTTGCTTTCGTACTTGTACCACCCAGTAACATGGAAGTTGCCATTAAGGGCGTCGCAAAAACTGCTGCTGGAGCGGCAGTGGCCATGTCTGTAGTGACTTTAACAGAGAACGGCCTCAAGTATCACACGGTCACAAACGCTAAGGGAGAATACGTCTTTTTTGGACATATAACTGGACCGGCAACAGTCGAGGTCGCGGGCACCACGCAGGTGGTTCCCCAGGCTCAGATGCCGAGGGAAGTTAATCTACAACGGCCCTGACTGACCAATTCTTATGGGGTTTGTCGCAAAGGAATGACGTCATATCCATGTCCGGCAACGACACCTCAATTGAGCGTCAGCGTGATAGATGCGCTGCGCTGACACCCTTTACGGAAGTCTTGAATTCCGGTCAGCAACTCATGTCGCAGAAGGTCAGCTTTCCACCCAAAGCGGACGTTTACACTGGATTCCGCATCGGCTTAACCATTGGCCAAC
>CALFNB010000397.1 GCA_937902425.1 uncultured Acetobacteraceae bacterium
GCCCGCCACCGTGGCGTCGGTGCTCGGCATGCTCTGCTACAACTTCTTCTTCCTGCCGCCGATCTACTCATTCACCGTCGAGGATCCACAGAACTGGGTCGCGCTGACCGCCTTCCTCGCCACCGCCATCACGGCGGGCCATCTCTCCGAGCGGGTCAGGCGGCGCGCGACCGCGGTGGGGACGGCGCGGGCGGTCAGCGCATATAACCGGAGCCTGATCGAGGCGAGTCTCGATCCGACCGTGACCACCGACGCCGACGGCAGGGTCATCGACGTGAACAGCGCCACCGAGGCGGTGACCGGCTACTCGCGAGCCCAGTTGATTGGCGCGGACTTCTCCGCCTGTTTCACCGAGCCGCGACAGGCCCGGTCCGGCTACCAGCAGGCGTGGCGAGTGGGCTTCGTGCGCGACCTCGCTTTGCAGCTTCGGCACCGCGACGGACACAGCACGTCGGTGCTCTACAACGCGTCCGTGTATCGGGACGAGAGTGGCGATGCCATTGGCGTGGTCGTGGCCGCCCGCCCCATCCGCACATCGGCCGGACAGCCCGCGCGCGTTCTGTCGGACCCCGATGTGGTCAGAGTCCTGAGTCGCTTCATCGCGTTCGTCAGCGTCGCGTCCGCCGCCATCGGGTTGCTGGGGCTCGCCGGCTGGATGTTTCGCATTCCTGTCCTGAAGAGCGTTATCCCGGGTCAGGTGGCGATCAGGCCGAACGCCGCCGTCTGTCTGGTGTTGATCGGTCTGTCGCTATGGCTGCTACGGAAAACGAACGATCGCCCCGTCGCCGGCGGCCGCAAGCTCGGCGGTCAACTGCTGGCGGGCCTCACTGCGGTGGTGGGCCTGCTGAACCTGACCGAGTACGTGTTCGGCTGGGACCTGGGGATCGATCAATTGCTGTTTCAGGTAACTGCCGCGGACGAGATGGGAAGTCTGCGTCCAGGTCTGATGGCACCGATCACCGCCCTGGATTTTCTCCTCCTGGGGCTCGCGCTGCTCGGGCTGGACTGGACGGTCGCATGGCGATCACGCCGGTATTCCCCAGCCCAGGTATTCGCGGTCGCGGCGGGAATCGCCTCGATCGTCGGCTTGCTCGATTTCGTTCTCAGTTCCGCCACCTCCTACACTTACATCGCCCTGCAGGTGGCGGTCATCCTGAGTCTGCTTTCTCTCGGCGTGGCCTGCGCCCGCACGGAACGGGGGATCGCGGCCCTGATTGTCAGCGCCGGAGTCGGCGGAACCCTGGTCCGGCGGTTGCTGCCCGCCGCCATCGTCATTCCAATCCTCATCGGCGCCTTGTGGTGGACAGCGCTGTCCGACGGTTTCTCGTCCGTGTGGGCCGGGGGTACCACGATGATCGTGGTGATGATCGCCTCGTTGGGAGGCCTCACCGTGTTGATCGGTTTTCTCATTGATCGCGCCGACGTCGAACGTCGCGACACCGAACGGACTTTGCACCGAAGGGAGGAGGAACTCAGAGAGGCGCAGCGCCTCGCCCGGCTGGGTAGCTGGTGGTGGGACACCAGGGCCCATAACCTCATCTGGTCGGAAGAGCTGCACCGTATGGTTGGCCGCGATCCGAAGTTGCCGCTCCCCGGCTTCAGCGAACACGCGCGTTTCTATACGGCGGACAGTTTCGCCCGGCTGGACGCCGCAGTGGAACAGTCCCTGCGGACGGGGGACCCGTACGAGCTGGATCTGGAGCTGGTGACGGAAGCCGGGACAAGGCGTTCGGTCACCGCCCGCGGCGAAGCGGAACGCGATGAGAACGGCAATGTCGCATGGCTGCGCGGCACCATGCAGGACATCAGCGAACGCAAGCTGGCCGAGGAAGCGCTGCGGCGATCGGCGGACGAAATTCGCGATCTCTACAACCATGCGCCGTGCGGCTATCACTCGCTCGATCAGGACGGCGTATTTGTTCGGATCAACGACACCGAGCTCGAATGGCTGGGTTATGCGCGCGACGACGTGATCGGGAAACGGAAGTTTTCGGATCTCCTCGCTCCGGAAAGCGTCAGCACCTTCGAGGCCGAGTTTCCGCGACTGAAGGCGCAGGGCAGTGTTCGCGATGTCGAGTTCGATCTGGTCCGCGGGGACGGCAGCATTCTGCCGGTGCTGGTCAGCGCGACGGCGGTCACCGACGCTGACGGGAACTACCTGATGAGCCGCTCGATGGTCTACGACATGACCGAGCGGAAGCGGGCGGAGGTCCTGCTGCGTCGCGTCAATCGCGCGCACCGCGCGCTCAGCACGTGCAACCAGGCCCTGGTCCACGCCACCGACGAGCCCGCGCTGGTTCAGCAGATCTGCCAGATCATCGTCGAGGAAGCGGGGTATCGGCTGTGCTGGGTCGGCTACGCGGAGCGGGACGCCGCCAGGACCGTGCGGCCCATCGCGCAAGCGGGTTTCGAGGAAGGCTACCTGAAGACGGTGAACATCACCTGGGCTGACACCGAGCGCGGCCGCGGACCGACCGGGACCTGCATCCGGACCGGCCAGATTCAGATCGCCAAGAACATCGCGACGGATCCCAAGATGGCGCCATGGCGGGCGGATGCGTTCCGGCGCGGCTATGCCTCCAGCGTCGCCATTCCCCTTGGCGACGCGGCCACGCCGTTCGGCGCGTTGACCATCTACTCCTCGGAGATCGAGGCATTCGGCGACGAGGAAATGCAACTGCTGACCGAGCTGGCCGGCGATCTGAGCTACGGCATCATGTCCTTGCGCACGCAGGCCGAGCGCGAGCGGGCCAAGGCGGAAGCAGTGGTGCGTGAGCGCGAGGTCGCGATTGGTTTCAGGATCCAACAGATGCTGCTGCTCGATGAGCCGCCGCGGGACATAACCGGGCTCCGCGTGGCCACGCTCAGCATCCCGTCACAGCGGATCGCCGGTGACTTCTACGGGTTCTTCGCCCACCAGGACGCGAGCCTCGACATCATCGTCGCGGACGTGATGGGCAAGGGAATTCCGGCGGCCCTTCTGGGCGCGGCGGCCAAGAGTCACTTCACGCAGGCCCTGTGCCACCTGATCGCGCTGTCCCCGACCGGAGCGCTGCCGGAGCCTCGGGAAGTCGTGACTCTGGCCCATGCCGGCATGGGCCGGCATCTGATCGAGCTCGAGAGTTTCGTGACCCTGTGTTATGCGCGCGTGAACCTGATCCGCCGCCGGCTTGATCTGGTGGATTGCGGGCACACGGGTGTCATCCAGGTGCGGGGCGGCACCGAGTTCTGCGCGATGATCCACGGCGACAATCTGCCGCTCGGGATCCGCGAAGGCGAGATTTTCGATCAGATAAGCATCCCGTTTGAAGCCGGCGACGTGTTCGTCTTTTACTCTGACGGCGTCACGGAAGCGTCCAACCCGGCGGGAGAACTGTTTGGCGACGACCGTCTGATGGCCTGTATCCGAATGAATGGCCACCTCGCGCCCGACGCGATGGTGAGCGCCATCCGTACGGCCGTCGTGGCATTCACCGGATCCAACCAGTTGGCCGACGATCTCACCTGCGTGGCTGTCGAAGTCGGCGAGCGACCGCGCCCCCTCGCCCGCGACGAGATCGAGATCAGCAGCGACCTCAGGGAGCTGAGCCGGGCTCGCGAATTCGTGCGCGCCTTCTGCCGCGGGCTTCCCGGATCGTCACTGGATGACGATCGCGTGGCCGAACTGGAGCTGGCGGTGAACGAGGCAACCAGCAACATCATGAAGCACGCCTACCATGGGCGCACCGATCAGCGTATCAATCTCGAAGCCGAAGCGCTTCCGGACCGTGTCACGAGCCGGTTGCATCACCTCGGAGATTCTTTCGATCCCTCGGCGGTGGCCCCACCCTCCTTCGATGGTTCCCGAGAGTCCGGATTCGGCGTGTATCTCGTCACGATGAGCGTCGACGACGTGCGCTATTATCGCGACGAGCGCGGTGGAAACTGCATCGCCCTCGTCAAAATGCATAAATCCTGAGGTGAAGGACGAAACGATGGCAATCGCATTCGATAGTGTGGGCGACGTGACCGTCGCGGTGGTGCCAATGAACGAGCTCGACGCGAGCAACTCGGCGGATTTCAAACGCGACGTCGCTCCGTTGCTGGAGGCCACGACGAAGCTCGTGTTCGATCTGAGCCGGCTGCGCTTCGTGGACAGCTCCGGACTGGGCGCCTTCATCTCGTGTTTGCGCAAGCTGAACGCCAAGGGCGGCGACGTAAAGCTTTGCGGCATGTCGAAGCAAGTGCGAGGTGTGTTCGAACTGGTGCGCATGCATCGGATCTTCGACATCTACGCGACGAAAGAGGAAGCCGTGCGGGCGTTCGCGGCGTGACGGAGGCCGGGCAGCGCTATTTCATACCGAACCGGTGGTCGAAACCGCGAAGTTTATGCCAGGACACGGTCGATCGGATCAGGATCGGGGAACAGCCCACTCATGCCAGCGGCCACAAGTCTTGACTCCTGGCACGCGCGTCAGTTCGTCATGGGCCGGCTCGACCGGCGGTCGAGCCGCGGAGGACCGTTGGAATTCTCCGGCGCGAGACGTGCCGGAACAAGTCCCGTGTGACAGTCGTTCGCATGCGCAGCCCGTCGCGTGGTGAGCCAGCCAGGCTGATGGAGGCTGCGCGGCTCGGCACCTGGCCGAGGCGGCTGTTGACCTGTCAGCGGAATGGCCGTCAGGCGGGAGGATCAGGCGCGATGTGCCGCCGGCGGTGTATCGGGTCGCACAAATCCACGCTCTTGTTCCGCGGTCTGGCGGCGGCACCCCACGAGCAACAGATGGGCTGCGCGTTCCATGAAAGAGGAATCCCTCGACCAGGTTTCCTCCAACCGCGCGAGGTGGTCCGCCAAAGGCTGATCAAGCAGAAGGGACGCCGGATTCCAGCGGTGATCCGGGATGAATCGATTGTGGAATATGTCGAGGCCGCACAGATCGTCGATGTCGAAATGGTCACTAAAGCAATTACGCAGCTCACGCGCGGAAAACAGATGAAACGGCAATGCCAGGCGACGCCCGCCTCGCAGTTCGACCTCGCACAGGTCCAATCTGTGATCGAGACTGAAGTGACGCGCCTTTTCAATCGAATCGACGAAAGCCGTTGGCGTGCTGCCAATCGAACGGACGGTGGTGATGAAATGCCCTCTGGTCACACGCGCGATTTCCACGGAGACCTTTGGCAGGCTCGCGACCGGCAAATGGCTCAGGACACTGTAAAGGCAGAGAGTCATGTCGACTGAGGCGTCAGCTTCCGGCAGCGCGCCCGTGAGATCGGCGACTTCGAACGTGAGATTCACGCCTGGCAACCCAGAGAGATCGTGCGCCTTACGTCGTGCCGCCCGGATCTGCGCCTGGGCGACATCGAAGCCTCGTGCGGTGATACGGGAGAATCCGATCTGGCGGGCTCGCGTGACAAGGCGGCGGAGCCATGTACCAGGACCGCAACCAGCGTCGAGAATGTTGACCGAGCTTGCCCCGCTGGTCCGCAGTGCATTCAACTTCGTCTCGAGCAGCGCCCACAGGCGCCGATCCGCGTAGGCGTGCGCACCCTCGAAAGCAAACAGGTTGTAGGGATCACCATCCGCGTAGGCGACATAGTCGTCGCCGGCCTCATCATAGACCGTTGCGATATTTTCGGCCGAAGGCGGGTTCGCCACAACGGCGAAGCGATGTTGTCCACGTTGTTCGCGCATAATTCAGTCCATGCGTTGAGAGAATGGGATCGTCGTCGTCGTGTCACGGCGAACCTGCCTTGCGGGTGGTGCGAACCGCGCGAGACTGGAACCGCGAGCCGCGACCAGCCATGGCATGTGACGGTAGGCGGGACCAAGCAGACGAAACGGCGAAGGCGGTCGCGCCGCGGCTCAGCGTGCACGTATCCGCCTTCCCGTGAGTTGGCATGTTGCGCCGGTACCAGCCCAGAGTTCGTTAGCTTGCCAGCGCGAGGATTGACCGTTGCGCGGCATGCTCTTCCGCCAGCATCGCCTGCCGCATCACTGCCAGCAGCCGTTCCTGCGTGGCCCGCGTGGCACGTGTCAGCGGCAGGCGCACTTCGTCCGTACACAGTCCGAGGCTGGCCAGTGCCGCTTTCACCGGGATCGGGTTACTCTCCGTGAACAACGCGGCGTGGAGCGGGTCCAGCAGGTCGCGCAGTGCCGCGAACCGCGCCAGGTCGCCGTTGTCCCAGGCATGATGCATCAGCGCGCACAGTGCCGGAGTCACATTGGCGGTGACGGAAATGCAGCCCTGTCCGCCCATCGCCCGATACCCGGGCGCCGTGCCATCATCGCCGCTCCATTGCATGAACGCATCGCCACAACGGGCCCGCAGCCTGACTGGCCGCGTCACCTCGGCGGTAGCATCCTTGAGGCCGACAATCAGCTGGGCGTCGTACAAGCGCGCCACCGTGTCGTCGGCTATCGCGACACTGGAGCGCGAGGGAACATCGTAGAGCACGATCGGCAGATCGGTCGCATGGGAGACGGCGCGGATATGGGCGAAAATGCCCTCCTGGGTTGGCTTCACATACGGCGGAACCGCGCAAAGCAGTGCGTCGGCACCGGCCGAAGCCGCCTCCATCCCCAGAGCGATCGTGGCCGAGGTGGACGGCGCGGTGCAGCCGGCGACGACCGGTGCATGGCCCGCGGTGGTCTCCACCACGGTACGCACGGCGCGCGAATACTCTTGTTGGGTCAGCGCGGCGGCCTCGCCGGTGCTGCCGCAGACGATCAACGCGGCGGTGCCGCGGCAGATCTGCCGCTCGGACAGACGCGATAAAGCGTTCCAGTCCACATGCATGTCACGGAACGGCGTGGCGAGGGCGGTCAATGATCCACCGACGCCCGAGATCGAGTTGCGCATGGTTGTTGCCCCTTTCAAATGTTTTGATGAATGGAAGGTGCGCGGATCGTTGCGCCAAGAACCTGATCCTCCGCGGTGTTGTTGGCGCGAATCGCGGTGAAGCCATGCAATGCCAGCATACGGCGAGCGTCGACCTGGAAGTTGAGTTGCGTGCCGCCGCGAAGGATCAGCCGGCCATTGGCGACCAGTGCGCGGCGTATCGACGGCAGCGCGGTAGCCAGCCAGTCGAGCGAGGGAACCCGCGGCACGATCACAAGACTGGCGCTGCCGGCCTCCGGGCGTTCACGCGAGCAAAGATGCGTCACGTGCGCCGCGCCGGCGCGTAGCAACGCACACATCAAACCTGGGCCGTGACCGCCAAGTACGAGGATGCGCTCCTCATCGTCGATCGCGCCGACCCAGTCGAGCGGATCGACCTCCGGTTCTGGTGGTTTTAGTGTCGTATCGGGCGGCACGCGACGAGGCGCGGCCGCGAGAGCAAGCGAAAGCATCGGCGAATCTCCTGGCCAGCGAGACGTGCGACTCGGAATGGCCGCTGGTTCTGGCATGCTGGAATTTCGGCGCGACGGCATATAATTGCGATTGCTGTCGTGGTCACCGCGCATAGAATTGGCATGGGCGAATCCTTTGCTCGCGCGATGGATGCGGGAGCAGCCAGATTACGTCACCATACGAGAGGCACCAGGCGAAACCTCACTTTGGTTTGATACTCCGAATAGCCCACCAGATGATTCGCCAGAAATCTCTCTTCATCGAGCAGCCGCCAAATAAGCGCCGGTGTCATTAGAATGAACACGAGCAACCCCCACCACGAGCCGAGCGCGACGGGTATGCCTATGAACATGATGAGCCCACCGAAATACATCGGGTGGCGCACCAGCGCGTATGGCCCCGTCGATATCAGCTTCTGTTCGGGAGCAAGTTCGATCGTCGCGGACGCAAAGCTGTTTTCTTTGTACACGAAGAAGCTGATCAGAAATCCAAGGGCGACAAGAACGTCTCCCATCGCCGCCACGGAACCAGGCATTCCAGACCAGTGCAAGCGGTAATCGAGCGCGGGCACAACAAGCATCGCCGTAAATCCGATGGTTGTCAGGAATTGTATGATCTGTTGAGCCGTCTCCTTCTCGGCGGTTGGACCCGCGTACACTCGTCGCTCCAGGAGCTTCCTGTCGTTCTTCATGAGATACAACGTGATTGCCAGCGCCGAGCCGCCGAACACAACCAGGAACGCCCATGCCAGTCGATAGTCGAGTGTCCCGGCCGAAACGAACAGCAGGGACGCCATGACGAGGACCAGGAACAGCAGGCCACCAAGTGCCTTTATGTTCAGATTGTTCATGCGCGATGTTAGTCCTCCAGGCACAGGTACGCCACAAACGGGTTTCGCGCGTCCTGGTTGAAAGTCGGCCTCCAAATTCCGGCGATGGTCAGGAACGATCAAGTCCCCGGCGCGGGCAGCTGGGTTTTCGTCAAGACCAGACTCTTCATCGCGGTATTTCATCGTGCCAACGCATCAGGCCAGCTCCATCAGCACACTCGATCGCCCTCCAGTAGCGACGCGGTCGACTTATTCGTGATGGCTTGGATTGTTTCGACCACCGCGCATTCGCTCGAGTCCGGCCAGGCGCTGCTCCAGCCGCGCGAGGTCGTCTGGTCGCAGCCGACTCCGGCAACCTTCCACGACACGAACGCCTCGGTCCGCCAAGAGCCCGCGTAGCGCATCGTCTTCGACGGTGATCGAGACATCGTGCAGCAATCGCAGCAGCCGCAGGCTGACCGCCGCGTCCGCTGTGGAGTAAGCACGGATTTGCTCGATGGCGGTGTCCAGCAATCCGTCAAAGTCGATCCACGGCAGCACGACGCGCAGAACATGCGGTGGATTGAATATCCGCGAGTCAGGTGGAATTCGGCCAACCCAGCAGATAAGAATTCGGGTGAGCTGATCAATGCAGCTGATCGCGGTACTGGGGTCGTTGATTGCCGGCGAAATCGCACGCAGCGCGATGTCGACGATTTGAATGACGCCGAATTCAACGTCCTGCTGCATCGTGCGCATCGGCCCGATATCGAATGCCCCGGTCAGTTCGACCGCTCGGTCACGATCCAACCGGCTGCGACGCGAAACCATCAGCAACGGTATCCCCGCTGGCACGAAGTGGCCGACCGAGCGGGTGACGCGTACGCATAGGTGGTTCGCTCGGGCGAATTGCATGAGGCGGCCCGTGTCGATGAAGCGGATGTAGCCGGACACTTCATTCAGGATTGGAAATTCCGGCTCGTCCGGGACATGGTCCGTCAGCGTCGGGCGATAGTAAGGTCCGCGCATATGCGGCATCAACTCATAAATTACCTGTTCGGTCTCGCGCGCGATGCGGTCCACGATGTGATTGACGCTGATCGACTGAGAAATGTGGTGAATGAAGAACAACAGCCAGCCGACGCATAGCAGCGCAAGCATCATCGCTCCGGCGACAGTCGCCACCGGCGCGAAAGGGGCCGGCATGCTTCGAGCGGCGGGCAGCGCCGCCACGCAGTACGAGAACGTGCCCAGGAAGATACCCAGCGTCCATTGCGTACCGCGGTCGCGCACGAAGCTGATCAGAATGCGCGGCGAGAATTGCATCGACGCCAGCGTCAGCGTCATCAACAGCATCGCGAAGACGATCGATACGACCGTCATGATCGACGTGGCTATGACGCTAAGAATGGCCTGGGCGACCTGGGGGTCTTCTCGCGAGGGGAACAAAGTGACGGGTACCCAGGCCGCCGTGATCGGGTGTGCTTCCTCCACCGCCGACAGGACGGCTCCGCACATGCCGAGAAAAACAGCGATCAGCAGCGGCCGGATAAGGAAACCGCCACGGAGCGCATATGCGGCGGACCGCAGCCGCAGGGGTAGTCGTTTGAACATCGGGGACCCGCTCGTCGTCCCTGAGTAGCGGGTTAGCCCTGATGAGGAAACCGTTTTCGCTGGCCTCGGAATGTGACAGCCAAGTACCGCGCTATGCAGACGCTCTCGCTTTTCGGCCCGAAGCCAAATTGCTCCACTTTGACGCCGTTACAAGCCCATCGTCCGGCTGCGGTCCTCGCTGATCACCCAACGCCATGCTGGACTGCGGGAGCGCACCTTGGGGCAACTGGCACCGCGACCTCGAAGCCGCTGCCGAGCCATGGCAAAGGTCCGCGCGCGTGAAGCCGGATCATGGGGGAGCCGGTCGCGATCCAGTCAGTGCCGTCGATCGCGTTGAGAATGATCGCGTCGCCAGCGGTGACCGAGCCGTGTGCCGGACGACCGGCTACTCGAACGACGGCCAGCATTTCCGGTGCACGCGAAATCAGTTTGACCTTGGGTTCGCATGGCGCCGGTGCGGTGAGGGTATCGTCGAATTTCGCCAGCCGGACGCCGATCAGCCATCTGCCCGGTGCCTGCTGTCGTTGCATCACCGGGCGCACCGTATCGAGGATGGCACTGCTCCGATTGTTGCCATGCGTATATTTCGCGAGGCGCCGCAGCGCGGTTTCGCGGGCCTGAGCCGGTTCGCCTTTCACGCATGTTTGCGCGACGCAGCCCGCCGGTATTTGGCGAATTTCGACTGATCCGCGCGATGCGACGACCGACTCGCCGGGCACCGCACGCCATCGTGGAACCAACCAGTTGGCCGGAAGCACTTTCAAGCAAAACCGAAGCAGACCAGCCTTCAATAACTTTCCCGGCCTGGATCCACTTGTGTCGTCATTGGCCGCTGTCCCCGCGGTTCGCCGCGATTGATTTTCTCGCGGCTCAGACGCGGGAACCGAAGGTCCCGTCGCGAATCTGGTCTCCCGCGGAACCCGGTGCCTCATGGCGGCTGGTACCCTGGCGCTTCCCGCGGGAACGGCGAACTGATGGCGTCGCCGGCGTGTCATGATATTTGGCCTCTTGGCTGTCGCGCCTCTCGGTTCTCCAATCGCGCGAAACGCCCCACTGACCTGAACCCAGCTCTGACGAGGAACCACAGACCAGGAACAAGGATTCCGAAGACGACCAAAAGGCTCAACAACCGGAGCAGTTGGACCTGATGGTAAGTCATGAATGCGTTGCTCATGGACTATAAAATGGCCAGAAGCGCATATAAATTCGATGGGGATTCGAGCGTGCCAAAATAGTCGCTTCGTCGTATCGGCGCTCGCCGGGAGCAGCCGATGCGACAGTTCGCGGCGCTCCCGAATCGTCTGGAAGCACCTCATCAACGTCGTTCAACCCATTTCCCCAGTGCGCCGTGTCCATCCGCGTCACCATGCCGGGGTCCCTGCCGGGATATCCCATCGAAACCTCCCGTTGTCCGTGAACCGCCAAAACAATCGCGTGGTGTCGCGCGGTCCGCTCCTGAGAACGCATGATCGGGGCCACGCCCGCGAGTGGCCTTTCCCGGGTCACCAATGTGGTTTGGACCGCACCCTTTCAGATGGCCCGTTGACTGCCAGGTGGCCGGATCTCGGCGACCAGGACCCGACCCTCGGCGATGTGACCCGCGCGGATCGAAGTGAAGCCGTGCAATGCCAGCATGCGGCGAGCCTCGACCTCAAAATTGAATTGCATGCCGCCACGGACCACGAGACGGCCATTGGCGACCAGCGCGCGGCGGATCGACGGCAGCGCGGTCGCCAGCCAGTCGAGCGACGGAGTGCGCGGCACGATCACGAGGCTCGCGCTACCGGCTTCGGGACGTTCATGCGAGAAAAGATGCGTTACGGGCGCCCCGTCGGCGCGTAGCAACGCGCACGTCATTTCAGGGCCGTAGCCGCCTATCACGAGAATGTGTTCTTGATCGCCGATTCCGCCGATCCAGGCGAGCGGATCGACCTTCAGGTCCGGCAATCGCAATTTTGCACTGGGTGGCACGCGCTCGTTCGCTGAGGGCACGCGGGGATGGGAAAGCATCGACAGCCTCTCTTGGCCATGGCGACACGCGAACCGGAATGGTCGCGCATCGTGGGCCGCGGGAATCTCGGGCCGACGCCATATAATTGCCATTGGTGTCGTCGCGTTTCGTTATAAAATCGGTATGGCCGCCATGGATCAGGGTGCCCGGGCGAAGAACCGGCCATGCGGAAGTGACTTCCCTGGTTGTCGCGCTCCTTGTTCTTGCATGGCACGACGCCAGCGCATCACCGACTCCGCCGTAAAGGAATGCTCGACCGGAACATCCCACGGGAACGCTTCGCACACTTCAATCGGCTGCTCTGGTCGTCCATGGCGGCCCAGTGTCTCATCCGCCAGGACACAGGGCGCACATAGCAGGTCGGGGACCAGGATCGCCGCGATCACCCAGAATTTGTTGGACATATTGGAGCCCACGTTTTGGAGGCCCCCAATATGCTTCGGCCGTGTATATAAATTCGAGATCGATTGGTGCGGAACCGCCCCGCTGCCGGCATTGTTCGCCGTTTCAGAACATCGCGCCGCGCAGCATTTCCATATGCTCGGCGAACGGTCCAAGCGCCAGCGCCGGCAAATACGTCAGCCCGCCGACAATGACGATCACGCCGACCAGCAGACCGACCCACAATCCCCCCGTGGTCGGCAGCGTGCCAGTCGAGTCCGCGACGCGCCGCTTGGTCGCCAGCGAGCCCGCGAGTGCCAGCACGGGCACAATGACCAGGAAGCGGCCAATCGCCATCGCCATCGCCAGTGTTAGATTATAGAACGGCGTATTGGTGGTCAGGCCCGCGAAGGCGCTGCCATTGGTGTTGACTGCGGAGGCGTAGGCATACAGCACCTCGCCGAACCCGTGTGGGCCAGCATTGCCCATCGAGCTGACGCCGGCCGGGATCACCACCGCCACCGCCGATGGAATCAACAACCCCGCGCATACCGCGAGCAGGGCCAGCATCGTCAGCTTGACCTCGCGCGACTCGATCTTGTTGCCGACGTATTCCGGTGTGCGGCCGATCATCAGACCGGCAACGAACACCGACACGATGGCGAACAGCAGCATCCCGAACAGGCCGGAACCCGGGCCGCCGATGATCACCTCGTCCAGCATCATGTTGCCGAGCAGCACGAGTCCACTCAGCGGCAGGAAGCTGTCGTGCATGGAGTTCACCGCCCCTGACGACGTGGCAGTGGCCAGTTCGGCGAACAACGCCGACGCCGGCACTCCGAACCGTACCTCCTTGCCCTCGAGGTTGCCCAGTTGCTGATCCAGACCAGCGCTCGCGAGCAGCGGATTGCCGCCGCCCTCGATGCCATGCAACGCCACCGCGCCGGCAAGCAGCAGCACGAGCATGGCGGCGAGCAGCGCCCAGCCCTGGCGCTCGTCGCCGACCATGCGGCCGAAGAAATTGGTCAGCGCCGCACCCATGAGCGGCATCAGCAGCATGCTCAAAAGATTGGTCCACCACGTCGGATTCTCGAACGGATGCGCCGACTGGGCGTTGAAGAAACCGCCGCCGTCGCCGCTGAGCAGCTTGATGGCCTCCTGCGACGCGACCGGGCCCATCGAGATCGTCTGCGTCACGCCTTCCAGCGTCGTCGCGGCGGCCGGGCCGGCGAATGTCTGCGGCACTCCCTGCCAGGCCAGGAACAACCCGGCCAGCACGCAGATCGGCAGCAAGATATAAAGCGTCGTCCGAGTCGAATCGACCCAGAAATTGCCAATCGTTTCAGACCCACGGCGGGCGAAACCTCGGGTCAGCGCGATCGCCACCGAAATGCCCGCCGCGGCCGACAGGAAACTCTGGACCGCGATTCCCGCCATTTGCGTGAGATGGCTGAGCGTCGATTCG
>CALFNB010000398.1 GCA_937902425.1 uncultured Acetobacteraceae bacterium
ACAGCGTCTATGGCCGGGTCATCAGCAACTGGAAGCGGGAAGGCGATAAACTGGCGATGGAGGTCACGATACCAGCCAATACCACGGCGACTGTTTATGTGCCGGCCAAAGATGCCGCCGGCGTAACGGAGGGAGGAATACCCGCCGCGCAGGCCAAAGGGGTCAAGTTCCTCCGTTTGGAAGACGGCGCGGCAGTGTACGAGATCGGGTCCGGGCGGTATTCGTTCCTTTCAAGGAGATAGCTATGATGGAGATGGCAGGCAAGTCTGTTGTCAAAAAGCAAATCCCTTTCATTTTCATTTCCAACCGATTCCGCACCAAGCGTTCACTTCATGAATGCGGCGGGATGACGGGACGCGTGATGTCGGGATGCATGAGCTTCCAGGTGTTGGTGGGGAATGCCTGGCTCAAGTACAGCGGTTGGGGAAGCCAGGCCCGGTAGAGGTTCGTCTCGCTCCAGGCATTGCCGGCGGAGGCGAAATCGCAGAGCGCCAGGTTGGTCGTGTAAATCCCGAAGAAGTGCGAAGGGCGCACTTGGAACGGCGCCTCGAAGGTCATCCACGCCCAGCCCGGTTGGACGGCGCGCGGCTTGAGCTCGACATGGCCTCCGGCGTCGGGAGTAAGCCAGACTGCCTTGTCGATCGACGGCACGAGGCGGTTGTCCAGCGCCAGCAGGATCGGTCCGCGCATAATTGCCAGTTGCGGCGCGCCGCTGGGAGCCGGCACGGCGCGTCCACGCAAGTCCAGCGTGAGGGCGACCTGGTCGCCGGGCGACCATTCGCGATCCAGTTTGGCGTATCGGCCCGGGTCGCACGGAGCCGGTTCGCCGTTCACCGAGAGGGTCGTCCGCTGGCTCCACGCCGGGATGCGCAGATGCAGCGTGAAACGGCGCTTGCTGGCCGGAGAAATGGTCAGTTTCACCCGGTCGCCGACGGGATAATCGGTTTCCTGAACGATCTTGATTTCCGATCCGTCGGCGAGCTTGGTCGTGGCGGTTCCCGGCGCGTAAAGATTGACCACCGGGCCATCCTTGGCGGACATCACCGCCCAGCGCGGGGTCAGCAGCAGGCCGCGGGGACCGCTGGCCACGCAGCAGCTCATGGTCAGGTCCGGGTGCGCGATGACGCCGGGCACTCGCTCGCCGGCCAGCGGCGTGAAATAGGCGAACCATTCGCCGCCGGGTGTCATCGCCGCGCCCATGGCGTTGTAGAGTGAGACTTCCATCTCGTCGGCCCAGACGGGATCGCCGGTCAGCCGCAGCAGTTGGGCGCAGAGTTTCATCCAGGTGACCGTGGCGCACGTTTCCTGGGGCTGCTCGATGATTTCGGTCTGCTGGCGCACGCCGTCAAAGAACAACTCGTGGTTGGAGGCCGAGCCATCGATCATCCTTTCGTATTTTCGAACGCTCTGGCCGAAACGCACCGCCGCCTCGAGATACTGCCGGTCGCCGGTGGCGCGGTAGAGTTCGCAGATGCCTTCGAAGCACGACATGATGCAATAGGCGTGGTTGCGCAACGGCGGCTTGCCTGCCAGCGCGTCGTCCAAAAGGTGAATGCCCTGCGGGGCCCATCTGAAAGGCGCGTTCCACTGGTCGATGATCTGCCGGGCAAAATCCAGATACTTTTTATCGCCCGTGCGCTGATAGAGCAGCGCTATCGGCTCGATGATCGAACTGTCTGCGGTGCCTTGCAGGACAACGATGGCGACTTCGACGAGCTTCATTTTCTTTTGGTTTAGCTCGGCGATCATGTTGTCGGCATTGCGGCGGGCGGATTCCAGCGCGGTTTTGTCACCGGTCAGGTCGTAGGCGGCAATCAGGCCGAGCAGGACATATTTGCGGCACCAGACATCCCAGCAGGTCAGCCGGTGCTGGAGGTCATAAGGGCCAAGATAGCCGTCGGGATCCTGGGTTTTGACAACTTCACGCGCGACGTTTTCGAGTTGCGCGAGGCGCTCCGCTGACGGTTGACAGGCATAGGCCAGCACGGCTGCGGTGTACCATTTCCCCCAGTATTCCCCGCGCCAGTTGTCGGTGTCATTGTGATGGCGAAAGAAGGCGATGAACTTTTCGGGATCCTGGTTCCAAACGCGATGGTTCATACACAAGCCAAGCTTGTCGCCAAGCCAGCCTTGCAACTGCACCGTTCCCGGCGGGGCCAGGTTGAAGGTGTCGGCCACGGGATTGGCTGGATCGGCGGCACGGACTGGAAGAGCCAGCATCGTCAGCGCCAATAGCAGCGCACGGATTGAAAGTCTCATGACTTTATCGTATCATTCAATCCAGATGATTTCCGAGATGTATTTGCCGGGCATAGCGACCGGCAGGCCCTGGTCCATCAGGTCTGCGTCGGTCCTTTTTACGTTCTGCTCGGGCCGGTCCTGGAAGGTCAGCGTATAAGTTGCTTTTCTATTCAGCCCCTTGAGCTTGATTACCTTTGAATCTCCGCCCAAGTCCGTTGGCTTGAAGATTTTTTAGGTCCGTTCTCCCATCACCGGGAAGTTGGTGGCACGGACCGCGCTGCCGGTCCTTCGATCCAAATGATCTCCGAAGCACGGTCGCCGGCCATTCCGGAGACGGTGATTCCTTCGTCCATGAGTTGCGCGCCGGTTCTTGAGCAATTGAGGTTGACACGATCCTGGAACGCCAGCGCGTAGGTTGCCTTCCGGTCCAGCCCCTTGAGTCTGATGATCTTGGAATCCCCATCAACGGCCTTGGCGGAAGGTTTGAAGAGAAAGACCGACCCCTGGTCCAGATCCGGATTATGGAACTGGAGTCCGTCCCAGTTCGTGCCATCGGCTATGGGCAGAATGTGGTAAACATTGCCACCTCTAAGGATGGGTCTTTGCCTGGTCTTGTAGAGGGCGATATGTTGCCGGTAGATCGGATTGTCCGCGGCCCAGGTCAGGATGGATCCGAGCATATCCGTGCGCAGGTCGTAAGCGGTGGTGGCCGGGCCGAGATCCGACTTCAGTTGGACCGGATTGATCGCATAAGTGTTGGCGAAATAGGTCGTCCTGGTTTCTGCAGCGTTATTGTCGCGGTCATTCATGGTGCAGAACGTCATCCGCTGGCAAATGGCGAATCCCTTGTATTTGCCTCCGTTACAACAGTTCTCGTATCTGTACCCCGGCCTGTTTTTGATCATTTGATCATGGATGTACAGGAAATTGGCAACGCCCTGGTACGTCTGGGGCATCGGTTCCCTGGGCGCCGTGTAGAGATCCGTCCGCCACATGTCGAACCAACCCTTGTCATACCTGGTGAGAACCGCCTCGAGTTCCGCATCCCGCCCGGCGATGGTCGCCAAATCGCAATCATTGTACGTCCCGCCCATGTACAGGGATGCCTTCAGACCCGCCTCATGCGCTTTGGCGGCAAAATCGAAACCGTTGGGCCAAATCTCCGGTCGGAACATCCAGTCTCGCTGATTGTACCAGCACTTGCCGGAACCGTCCCAAAAGTCCATCTTGACACATTCCGCACCGGTGGCGGCAAGCCGACCATAAGCGTCTTGTGGGGTGCCGCCGGTTATGCTTGTGTTGCCTTTGCCCCCGATCTCCTGCATGCACACCTCGACCCAGGGTTCGTCCTTGTTATCGTGGAGGCTCCTGGGGATCTTGTGGTTCCAGAACCACCGCTTGAATCGGTTACTTCCATCATCAATGTCGCCTTGGTAGGTGCCGTAATAGACGTTCGGAATCAGGAACACCTCACCCCTGGCCCGGGTGACATTTTCAGTGATCGGGTGGACCGAAGCGGTCATCCGTAGCGGATCCGCTTGGGAAGAGACATTGAATCCGCCCAACTCCCATTCGAACCCGAGATAGGCGCCATGCGTGGATCCGACCCCGAGAATGATGAGGGGGATGATGCTGGTGCCGGTGCCGAATTTCGCATTAGGCCCGATCACGTCCTGATGAACCTTTCCCTGGCCCGCAGCGGTCTTGTCGGCCCGATGCAGGGTCACAGCGCCATCCGCCACGAGATCAACCCCCGCTGCCGCGATGCCAGGGCCGAAGGTCACATCGGCTCCCGATTTGTTTGCGATGGTCATCCCGTTCTCCACCGGTCCAGGACCCGGTTGGGCTCGCCAGACCGATTTCAATTCCAGCGCCGGCTTGGCGCAGGTGAACCGCAAGGTCACTTGATGCCCATTCGTCCAGTCTTCGCCCGCTTCGCGGAACTCCCAGTTCAGCGTCTGATAGTTCTTTCCAGTCTGGGCGCCAGGCATCGGCACCTGGGACGGAGCGGGGAGCCAGTTCCACTTCTGCGCGGAGTTGCGCAGAGAGGTGAGGCTGATCGTATTGCTCGCAACCGCCAAGGTCAGTTCCGTGTCATCGGTTGACAAGGTCCATGCTGTATTCTTTGA
>CALFNB010000399.1 GCA_937902425.1 uncultured Acetobacteraceae bacterium
GTGGGAACATCCAGGATCGCCACCGCATGGCGCAGACGCCCGGTCCCCCATGCCTCGCGCAGCTCACGAAACAGCACGTCGGACATGCTGGATTTGGGGGTACCGTAATTATAAACGGGACGATTCGCTTCCGGCCACACAGGGTTGGCGGCGTCGATCGCGACGTAGGCACGGGATGTTCCGAGCACCACCGTGATCGGCCGGGCCCGTTCAATTTGATAGGCTTTGGCCAGAGCGACATGGTTCTTCGTCACTGGTTTGAAATCGTTGATCCCGGCGATCCTGTGCCATGCGAACACCTCATACGGATTGATGATGGTGTTGAAGCCGGCCACCAGTGCGAGCATCACCAGCAAAGCCACCGACCAGGTCAACAAGAAACGTGATTGCGGCGGCATCAGAATTGCCAATAAAGGAATTCGGAGAGCTGGCCCAGAGACAGGATGCCCGCCACTGAAACCGCCGCGATCCCAATGGCCCAGGAATGCGAGGGCGACCATCTGACGGTGCGGACCAGCCATGGTTCCTGCTTCACCGGCCTGATGCCGAGCGCCGGTTCATACGGCGCCAGCATCTGCAACGTATTGGGCAAGCCCAGAGCGACGAACAACAGCACGCCGACGCGCAATGCGCCTTCCACCACCCGCGCGCCGCTGGAGCCGTCTGGCCGGACGCCGATCGCTTGCAGCCAGTGGGTCATCGGGCCAAGCCGCGCGAGCAATCCGGCCGGCAAGGTCACCCCGTTCGCACCCACCATGTCGCTCCAGATGGTGGCAGCCGCTCGCACGGAAGGTGCGCGGAACATCACCATCGCGATGACGACGGAGACGAACGTCAGCATGAAGCCGGTGCTCGTCAGCAGGCGCGGATGGTCCTTGGCGCCTGGCCAGATACGCGGCCGGATCACGCGCCACGCATGGTTGATGGTCAGCATCGCCCCATGCATCAGGCCCCAGACGATGTAGGTATAGCCAGCGCCATGCCACAGGCCGGAGATGAACATCGTCAGGATCGTCGGCATCATCAGCAGCGTGGCGAACGATGCCACGGTGGTGTCGCGTCCGCCGAAGCCGGGCCTGCGCGCCGCCATCCGCGCGCGAGCGAGGCGCAGACTCAACGGGTTATAGATATACGCGGTCAGGAACCGCGTCAGGCTGACGTGCCAGCGCTGCCAGAACTCGATAATGCTGGCGGCCTTCAGCGGCGAATTGAAATTGACCGGCAGTTTGATCCCGAAGAACCGCGCCAGGCCGAGCGCCATGTCGGAGTAGCCGGCGAAATCGAAATAGATCTGCAGCGTGAACCCAAGTGCCGCGATCCAACCGTCGACGAAACCCAAAGCCTCGCCATGCGCTGCCCGCGCGTACAGCGGGGAAACCACCAGCGCCATCGGATCAGCGAGGATCAGCTTCTTCGCCAGTCCCATGGAAAACAAACTCACGCCGACCGCGGCGTCCTCGGCGTTGAACCGCGTGGAGATCACGCGAAACTGCGGCATCATCTCCCGGTAATGCACGATCGGGCCGGCGATCAGTTGCGGGAAGAACAGCACGAACAGTGCGTAGTCGCGAAACGTGAACGATGTGACACGGCCCGCGTGCACGTCAGCGAGGAACGCGATCTTCTGGAAGGTGATGAAGGAGATGCCCAACGGCAGAATGATGTGCGTCAATACAAGATCGGTGCCGAACACATCGTTGACCGCGCCGCGCAGGAACATCGTGTACTTGAAGTATCCCAGGAAGCACAGATTGAACACAATGCCGCAAATCAGCACCACTCGCGCGAGTCTGGGTTGGGTTTCGCGGTATCGCTCCATCAATCGGGCCAGACCGAGATTGATCAGGATGGATGGTGCGATGAGCAGCACGTTGATCGGCCGCCACCACGCGTAAAAGAACAGCGACGCGACGGTCAGCCAAAGCAGTGCCCATTCCCGGCGTCTGGCGCCCAACACATAAAACCCGATCAGGACGACCGGCAAAAAGCCGAAAATGAATTCGTACGAGTTGAACAGCATGGCGGGCGGGCCCTCTACCGCATGCGCCCGAGGATGTGACGTCCAAACCCGATATTGCAGTCCGCCACGACAAAATCCCCATGATTGATGGTGCGCCGTTCTGGCATGCCGCCGTGAACCGTGTCCACCGCGACTTCGCTCCGCGGGCCGCGCGGGATGATAGCCAGATCAAAGGTAACAACACGGTACTGGGCCACGATCAAAAACCGGGCCACGGCTCAAAACCGCCAATACAGAAATTCGGAGACCCGGTTCAGGCCCAACACGCCGACCACCAGGACCATGGCGGTCGCGAACGCCCACATCGGGGACAGCGAAAGGCTCAATCTCCGGGCCAGACCGCGTGCCAGATCCAGGCGCCCCGACGGCGTGACAGCCGGCATGGTGACCGCCGGCTGCCAGCGGCGCAGGATTTCCAGCACATTCGGCGGCACCAGGGCGATGGCCAGCAGCACCACGATCCAGCCATAGAGGACCGCCAGGTCGCCGGAGCCATCCCCCACCGGCCCCGCCACGCCGTGCAGCCCGATCAGGCCGGCCACGATATCGCCGCCGGCGGCGACCGAGGCGGCGTGGAACCATGTCAGCGCCACGGTCACCAGCAGGAAGGTCAACAGCCAGGCGAGCGGCCTCGTGGTGCGCTGGTAATGCGCGGTGTCAGGCCAGAAGCGCGGCCGCACCAGGCGCCACGCATGGTTGATGACCAGGGCGACGCCGTGCAGCACGCCGAACAGCAAAAACTGATTACCCGCTCCATGCCACAGGCCGGACAGAAACATCGTCACCAGGGTGGGCACCGCGACGATCCCGAAAAACGCCTGCCACGAGATGCGGGCGCCGGTCAGACCGGCCTTGCCGGCGAGGGCTCGGCGGCGTGCCAGACGTATGGCCATGGGATTGTAGACATAGGCGGTCAGAAACCGCGTGAGCGTGATGTGCCAGCGCGACCAGTAATCCACGACACTCAGCGCTTTCAGCGGTGAATTGAAGTTCATCGGCAGTTTGACGCCCACCATCCGTGCGAGACCGAGTGCCATTTCGGAGTAGCCGCTGAAATCGAAATACATCTGCAATGTGAACCCGATGGCGCCGGCCCAGGCGAAAAGGAGCGGAACTGGTTCGCCTTTGGCGGCGGTGGTGAAGATTGGCGTGACGTAGTCGGCGATGCTGTCGGCCAGTATGACCTTTTTAAACAGGCCGACCGACAACAGCACGCAACCGATCGCGAGGTTTTCCCGGTTCAGCCGGTAATCGGCCTTTTGAAACTGTGGCATCATCTCCCGATGGTGGACGATCGGACCGGCGATCAAATGCGGGAAGAACGTCACGAACAGCAGGAAATCGCGGAACCGGAAATCCTTGATCCGGCCCGCGCTGATATCGGCCAGCAATGTCAGTTGCTGAAACGTGTAGAACGAGATCCCCAGAGGCAGGATCAGAGTTCGCCACGTGTAGTCCGTGGCCGCCGCCGTGTTCAGGGTCTCCAGGAAGAAACCGGTGTATTTGTAGTATCCGAGCAACCCAAGATCGACCACCACGGCGAACGCCAGCAGCCATGACCGGGTTCCGGGGTTTTCGACATTGACCATCCGTACCGCGATCAAATGGTTGAAGACGATCGAGCCGAGCAACAGCGGCAGATACGCGACGTTCCATGCCGCATAAAAGAACAGCGACGCCCCAATCAACCAGTACTGCGCCGCCCCCGCACTGACACGCGCGAGCAGGAACGTGCCGGTCAGAACCACCGGCAGGAAAGCGAACAGGAACTGGTAGGAATTGAAGATCATCGTGTAAGGACGCCTGGATTAATCGCCGCGTGAAGCCTTGTGCCTGACCAAGGCGAACCCATCGGTTCAGCCAGGCGTTCGCGCCATCGCGTTACGACGGGTCACCGTTTCAGCCCAACGGCGAATAAGCACTCGTCCAGGGCGTTCAACGCCGATATAGGTGAGCCAGGCCAACGGAATGACCGCGAGCGACCCAACCAATGCGAACGAGAGAGCCGTGACCGGTCCCGACACACCCGGGTGGATATTCGTGAACAGAAGTACTGACAAACGCCGGCATGGCTCGTGAATCAGGTAAATTGAAAATGACACCAGACCCAGGAAATACGGCACACCGCCCGACAGGACGCGGGCGAAAAAGCCACGGTTCAAGGCTGTGGAAACGACGATGAAAGGGCACAGCAACGCGACGATCAGATCAGTTCCCGTGACCAGGAAAAGCGCGGTGGCGGCGAAAATGAGCCCGACTTCCAGATCGCTCGCACCCCGGCCGCCCGCGCGACGTGACCGGTACAAGATGTACGCTCCCATGCCCAAAACGAATTCCGTGAAGCAATACAAGACCTGATCGCCGATCGTGGTATTTTCAAGATGGAGACCGGGTGCGCGGAAAGCGTCGGCGGACAGCACGGCCACGGCGACGAACAGGGTGGCCGCCGAAACGAGGCGCCGCTTGTTGAAGACGAAAACGATGAACAGCGGGAACAGGAAATAGGCCGCGAACTCCGTGCTGATCGACCAGGATGGTCCGTTCAGGTTGGTACCGATACCGAGTCCTTGCAGCATCAGAATGTTGGCCGGGAGATCGAATGCCAGCGAGGCATCGTTGAAAAACATGTTCGAACCAATCGTGGCACGACTGATCAGTCCGAGGACCATCAATACCAGCAGCACGAACACGTTCAGCGGCACGATCCGCGCGACGCGTTTGAGCAGGAAACCGGGAAACGCCTTGATCCGCTCGGCCTGGAAGGCCGAAAGGTAAGTCAGGCACATGATAAAGCCGCTCAGGACGAAGAAGAAGTCGACCGCCATGTAACCGTGCGGCACCAGCGACGGAATGCGATTTGGCGTGAGCGATTGCGCGGCCGCGGAGAAATGCTGCATCACCACGGCGAGAGCGGCAAAACCGCGTAGCGAGGTGAGCGGCTTTATTTCGTGCATCCAGCCCCCTGAGGTCTCAGGTGGCGGCTCTCGGCGCGGCCCCCACGTGATTTGTGCCGGTCTCTCTATTTTGCCGCATTCCGATTGTCCAGCATTGGTTGAAATGGCGCGTGGCCCGAGGTGCCAATCCGCGGGAAAGCGTGGTGACCAGAGCAGATCGGCGGCGGACATGTTGCGCTCTCCGTCGGCCCGCGAACGCCTCGCGGTGCCGCATGTGGTCAACCCAGCGGGATCATCGATACAAACGGGATGCTGGATCGCAGGTTGTCGCCGCAAATCCTCTCCATCCAGTTAAGGAACGCGGCCAGTCAGGGAATGAGACCGGTCGTACCGACGGTCGGGGACCGCTGTGCCCGAACCTGGTCGAGGCAGCTATCTGAGCACACAGGCTGACCCTGATCGTCGCCGTCACCCGGCGGGTTTACGGCCGACCACGCGATGCAGCGGATTGGCCATGAACAGCAACCCGGCCGCACGCGCGGCGTTCGTGGCGGTGTGCCAGACGGACGTCTCGGCATCGGTCAGTCGCGACAGGACGTGGTCCTCGCGATAGCGCCAGATCGGGCCATCGGGACGGTCGAAGCTGACCAGCGCGGGAAAGCAGGTCAGCGCCTCGAACCCCGCCGCGCGCATCCGAGGATACAAGCTGGCGTCGGCCACGCCGCGCGGGCCACACGATTGCGGTGGTATGTTCACCTTGCGGCGCACCGGCTCCGGCAGATCGAGGTGCCACCATTGCGGCATGTCGATCGCCCGCACGATCACGCCCACGCGCCCGCCTGGCCGCACCACCCGAAGTAACTCCCGCAGCGCGAGGTCGGCGTCGCATTCCTCCAGCACGGTCACGGTGAACGCATGATCGAAACTCGCGTCAGGGAACGGCAGGCGTTCGGCATCGCCCAGACGGAAAGTGATCTGGTCGGCGACATTATCCTCGGCGGCGAGTACGGCGGCCTCCCGCAGCAGGAACGGATTGACGTCGGTCGCGGTGATCGGATTGGCGCCGCCAAACCGCCGCGCCAGCATGCGGTCGAGCGCACCCGACCCGCAGCCGACATCGAGAATGGTCTCGCCCGCCGCCGGCGCGATCTCGTCGAACAGCGTGGTAATCATCCCCAGGTAGCTGGGGCCGCGCGCGCGGTCCTCCAGCGCCGCGACACCGCCCAGATGCCGCCCGCCCAGTACGATGACCGTGAAGTCGCGGGCGAGGCCGGGGATCGCCGACTCCCACTGCGACGGCGCCAGGAAGAACGGCAACAGCAGCAAAGCGGGTCCCTCGCCATGCACCTGGTAGGTGATGCCGGCGTGCTGGCCGGTGCCGGTGGCCAGATCGGGCACGGTGGCGTCACCGCGCAGGCCACGCAGCGCCGCGATGATGGCATCGGTGCGGTCGGTGACGACATCGGCCCAACCGGGCGCGTCGTAATCCGGCAGGATGATGCGGCGCGATCCGGGCAGGCGAGGCTCGGCGCGCGCGGTGACCTCGGCGGTCATGCCGCGCTGCCCCGACAGCATCACGGTCCGTGCGGCGACGGTGACGAACGGCGTGGGGTCGAGGCGCGACGGCACGCATAGCAACAGACCGGAGATCCGCTCCGGATGCAGCCGCGCGAGGTCCGCCACATCGCCCGGCATCTGCGTCGCCACATGCGCCGCGTTCAGCCCGAGGTGGTCCCACAGCGAGACCAGGCGCTCGGTCAGGGTCGGTTGCTGGCTCATGTTGTCGCTCCTGTTGTCGCCCCCCTGGGTTCGCGCGAGGATGCGGGATCGGGGCGGCGAGGAGAAGCACCCCCTGTTGGATGGGAGGCGGAGATGGCGGACCCGGACGAAGTGCAGGAGTCGCTGGTCGCGCTGATCCCGCGTCTGTTGGGCGCGCTCGATCGCCTGGAAACGATCACCCGCCACTTGCATCGACCCCATCTCCCGGAACTCGCCGCGTCTTTGGGATCGGATGACAACGGGCTGACGGCGGCGCTGGCCCGCGTGCGCGACGCGGCGTGGCCGGAGGAACTGGTGCCGTTCCGCGATCAGATCGTCATCGCCACCGAGAGCGTCCTGCGCGCCCACACCGGACTGCGCGAGGCCGGGAGTTCCCCATCCGGCGCGATCAGCGGGTATCGCGCGACACGCCAGCAATACCGTGCGATCGAGGCCTTGTATCCGTTGGCGGCCGCGTTGCCTTCGATCAGCCGGTTCTTCATCGAGCCGGCACTGCGGGACGACGCCGCGCTGCTGGCGCGGATCGAGGCCGCGCGACGGCCCGAGCCCGATACCGGCGTGTATCACTTCGATAACGAAACCGGTTCGCACGGCGGGTTTTCCGTCTACGTGCCGGAATATCTGACCCGCGATACGGCGGCGCCGGTGGTGTTCGCATTGCACGGCGGCTCCGGCCACGGGCGGATTTTCCTCTGGAGCTGGCTGCGGGAGGCGCGGTCGCGCGGGATCATCCTGGTGGCGCCGACCGCGTCCGGCGATACGTGGTCGCTGATGGAGCCGGACGTCGATGGTGTGCATTTGTCACGCATTCTGGATTATGTCCGGGCGCGCTGGTCCGTCGATCCAACGAAGCTGCTGCTGAGCGGCATGAGCGATGGCGGCACGTTCACGCTGTTGAGCGGGCTGGACGGTGCTTCGCCGTTCACCCATCTGGCGCCGGTGGCGGCATCGTTTCATCCGTTGCTGGTTACGATGACGGAGCCGGAACGGATCCGCGGGTTGCCGGTGTATCTGGTGCACGGCGTGCTGGACTGGATGTTTCCAATCCAGACCGGGCGCAACGCCAATCAGGCGCTGACGATGGCGGGGGCGAAGGTCGTGTTCCGGGAGATCGCGGATTTGTCGCATACGTATCCACGCGATGAGAACGGTGCGATTCTGGATTGGTTGATGGCGGACTGATCGGCGGCGAACTCTCGACGGAAGGAGAGTGCTTCGCCTTACACGTCCCGACCCGGCCGAGAGGAACAAGTTCAGCGCTTTATCGTCATCGTCGGGCCTGACCCCACGGCATGCCCACATTATCGCGCTGAATCGTCACCATATTCCGGTGTGGGAACGGTGGCGCCAGAACCTCGCCAGGTAAGTTTTCTGACACGGAGAAGACCGAGAATAGGCAGGGATTTCACGGAAAAGGAAGTGTGGCGCTTCGTGCGGGCGGTCGATCATACACCGCTCGAATTAACCACAACTCTTGCTTTTCCGTGAAAATCCCTGCTTTTCCCTGTCCCTCCGTGTTAGAGCCTTGCTTTCTTTTGCCTGGCGAACCAACCGATGAACAACAAAGACGGACATCTGAATTCGAAACATACGAATCTTCACGGCTCCGCCACGAGGATCGCCATCAGCCCGCACTCCGATTGTCAGGGTCGATCTTCGCTTGCCGGGGCAGCGACGGATGCTCGGGTCGAGCCCAGTACTGTCCGGTTCGAATGACCGAATCACCGTTAATCCGTCCGGATCGACCTGAGATACACCCGTTCATCATCACGCGGGCATGGTTGATCAACGCGGCAAGAATTCGTCCGGGAGGAACCGAGGAACCAAGACCTCCCGGTAGCTCTGTTCCTCTGAAATGAATCCTTGACTTCCGGCGCCGCGCGATCCGGCCCTTCCCGATGTGCCGCCGGCGTGGCGATGCCTTAAATCCACGTGCGAGGTCGCCCGCCCCGGCGGCGTTCATGATAAAAAGCGGCGGCGAAGGAGAATCCTCAAAGCGATACGAACAGTTCTTCCGTAATCCGCGTCATCGCCTTCCCCTGATCTGTGTCGGAATCCAGGCGGTGGTTCAGGCACCGCCTCCCGATGGCTCCCCGGTCCAGCGAAGTTCGCTCGCGCCGCGGCCATTGAGTTTGAGCGGACGCCCGTACCAGTGACCGCACTCCATCTTTTAGCACAGACCAGATGAAGGCGATCACCAAGGATCGCACGAAATGCGCCGGCGGCGCCATTGGTGAAAATCCGTCCGATGAAGCAATCGCATGGCAGCATCCGAATGATCCGCCTGACCGCGATAAAACGCCGCCACGATGAGCATCGGACCGATACGTTTCGCGATGAAATTCAACCAGGCGGTACTGGACCAGGCCCGAGCACGGCGGCGAGGCGCGAAGCTCCCGCCGCACCACCAGCCCTCAATGCGCCTTCAACTCCTCACCCACGAGTTTCTCGACCCACTTCGCCATCTCGGTATGATCCGCGGCCGAACCGAACATCGCTTCCGCCGAAACGATCATCTCCTTCACCAGCGCGCTCAACGGCGCCGCCGTACCGGTCTCCCGTCCGACCTGCAACGCGATGGACAGATCCTTCGCCAGCAGCCCCATCGTGAACCCGGCGTTGAACCCGCGCGACAACACGAACTGCCTGAACTTCTTCTGCGTCGAATTGTTCATCCCCGTCGCCGCGTTCAGCACATCCGTCATCACCGCCGGATCGAGCCCGAATCGTTGCCCGATCAGCAACGCCTCGATCCCGATCAAAAACCCGCCGGTGCTGACCAGATTGTTCAGCGCCTTCATCGCCTGACCCGAGCCGACCGCGCCGGTCTTCAACACCGACGTGCCCATCGCCGACAGCACCGGCATCGCGCGGTCGATGATCGCGGCGTCGCCGCCGACCATGATCGCGAGTTCGCCGGTCTTCGCCCGCGGCACGCCGCCGGACACCGGACCGTCGATCATATGCCCGCCCAGGGCCGCGACCTGCTCCGCCAATCGCTGCGTCACCGACGGCACACCGGAACTCATTTCGATCACGATGGTGCCTGGTTTCATGCCGGCGAACACGTTGTCGTCACCGCCGCCCAACACATGCTCCACGATCACGCTGGTCGGTAGCATGGTGACGACGATGTCCGACCCGGCGGCGAGTTGCTTCAGCGTGTCCGGCGCGGTGCCGCCATGCTGCTGCACGAAGTTGTTCGCGACCTCTCGCCGCTGATCGTTGATCAGCACGGGGAACCCGGCCTTCGCGAGGCAGGCCGCCATCGGCCAGCCCATGTTGCCGACCCCGATAAAGCCGACCGTGGGTTTATCAACCATTATTGACTTCCTTGAACACTCCGGTGGCGATCCTGAACGCTTCCAGGCAGCGGAATGCCGCGATAAGCGCCAACCCGCATCAGGACCTCGTTGATCTCGTCCCGCGTCACGCCATTGGTCAGCGCGGCGCGCGGATGCGGCCGCGGTTCGACGCCGACAGCATCGTCAGGTTGATCATGCCGCGCGTCTCGCGGTCGATGCCGGGCCGCGTCCAGCACATGCCCCAGCCAATTTCCGTGGTCACCTGCCGGACCGCCGCGTTGAAGTGGTCGGCACGCGCCAGCGAGGCATCGAGATAATCGGCGCCGAGCACCGCACCGCGAGGCCCTGCCTGAACAGTTCACTTTGATATTCAGGGCGGTTGGGTACATCCACCATGGCTTGCCTCCTCTGGGACCGGAATCGGCGGGACCGTAGAGATTGCGCGACGAGGCGACAAGCGGTTCACTCCACGCGGACAGACCAACCAACTCCACACACCACTCGTGCTGGCCCTCCGGACGCCACCCACGCGTCATCTCCCGGCTCGTCCGTGGTATAAAAAAATACGGCGGTATGACGGAGCTTGTGGAAAGCCCGTCGCGGCGAGGGTGGCGGCCCGCGACATCGAACCAACGCGACATCGAACCAAAAGGAAACCCGAGATGGCGATCAACTACGAAATTCTGGCGCTCCGTTACGGCATCCTGGACGGCGGGCGGTTACAGTACCAAAACTACATCATTCCCGATGACCACCTGGCGCCGGATCCGCTCGACTTCCTGGTGTTCGCCATTCGCGGTCCCGTCGGCACGGCGAACCCACGCACCATCGTCATGGACACCGGCTTCAACCCGGTCTCCGCCGCCCGCCGCGGCCGCGAACTGCTGCGCACCCCGGCGCGGGCACTGCTCGACGCCGGCATCGACCCGGCCGAGGCCAAGGACGTGATCCTGACCCACATGCACTGGGACCACGCCGGCGGCATGGAGTATTTCCCCAACGCCATGTTCCACCTGCAGGCGGCGGAAATGGCGTACTGCACCGGTCCTTGCATGTGCGAACCGTTCCTGAAGCGCCCGTTCGACGTGGACGACGTGAAAAGCGCGATCACCGCGTTGTACAGCGAGCGGCTGAAGCTGCATGAAGGCACGGTCGAGATCGCCCCCGGCATCACGGTGCATCTGATCGGCGGCCACTCCGGCGGCATTCAGTCGATCCGCGTGCCGACCGCCCGAGGCACCGTCGTGCTGGCCGGCGACGCGACGCACATGTGGGGCAACATTCGCCAGCGCAACCCGTTCCCGGTGGTGGTCGATGTCGCACGGATGCTGAAAGGCTTCGACATCATCAATGGCCTCGCCGATGGGCCGGACCATGTCATTCCGGGTCACGACCCGCTGATCCTGAAACGCTTCCCGCCGCTGAACGGCAATCCGGAGATCGTGCGCGTCGATCTGCCGCCGATCGCCTGATTCGAAAACCGGCCGCCCCGTAACCCCGTGGCCCGCCGCCGCCGCTTCGCAGCCCGATCGGGTTTCGGCGCCGAACCGCGCCCGCGGCGTTGGGTCCGGCGCCTGCTGCTGAGCGTTCTGGGGCTGATCACTTTGCTGGGGTTCCTCGCGTTCGGCGTGCTCTGGCTGACCGTGCCGCCGGACAATCAGACGCTGCGCATCACGGGGTTGTCGGCACCCGTCGACGTCATTTTCGACGGCAACGGCGTGCCCAGGATACGGGCCGCGAACGAGCGGGACGCGGCGATGGCGCTTGGGTATGCGCATGCTCGCGACCGCATGTTCCAGATGGATCTGATGCGCCGCGCCGCCTCTGGCCGGCTGTCGGAACTGGTGGGGCCCGCGACGCTGGCAATCGATAAGCAGATGCGGGTCTTTGGCCTCGCCCGCCTGGCCGAGGGCGACCTCGCCGCGCAATCGCCCGAGGCCCGCGGGCTGCTGGAAGCGTACGCGGCTGGCGTGAACGCCTGGATCGCCAGCCGCGGCCGGTTCGCCGCGATGGAGTTCCTGTTCTTCGGGGCGCCGGAGCCGTGGCGACCGGTCGACAGCCTGCTCTGGGGCCGCACCATGAGCCTTTGGCTGTCGACGAACTACCGCACGGAACTCACTCGTCAGGCGCTGCGGGACAAGGTTCCGATGCGGTCGCTGGAGCAATTGTGGCCGCCGCATCCCGCGCCGCTCCCGCCGCGGGCGAATCTGACGGATGGCCGCCGGCGGGATGCTTCGCTTCCGCGTGATCCCCGGGCTTGTCCTGGGGATCCATGCGCGCACAGTGGCGCGGCAGGTCCCAGTGACGAGCACGAGGACGAGCACGGGGATCACGGGGGACGGGCCGCCGCCGCGTTGCTTGCCGCCCTCCCCGCCTTTCCCGCCCCATTCACCCTGCCATCCACCGCCTCCGACGCCTGGGCCGTGGACGGGCGGTGGACCGATACCGGCGCGCCGATGCTGGCCGGCGATCCGCATCTCAGCTTCGACTTCCCCAGCCTGTGGTATCTGGTACGGATCGAAACCCCTGGCCACCTGCTGGTCGGAGCGACCGGGCCTGGCGCGCCGTTCCTGGTCCTCGGGCATAACGGCCAGATCGCCTGGACCTTCACCACGACCGGCGCCGACACGCAGGACGTCTTTCTGGAGCCCTCCGACGTTGCCTTCACCACGCACCAGGAGCGGATCACGGTCCGCGGGCAGCCCGACACGCTGCTGACCGTCAGGGAAACCCGGCACGGCCCGGTGATCAGCGACCTGATGCCCGGCAACGGACCCATCATGGCGGTGGCCATGGCGAATCTGCTGCCGCGCGATACCGGCGCCAGTGGCCTGCTGGCGCTGGACCACGCGCGCACCGTCGAGGAAGCCGGCAAAGCCGCGCCCCTGATCGCGTCCCCGGTGCAAAACCTGATGGTCGCCGACAGCTCCACAATCGGCCTGTTCGTCACCGGCCGCGTGCCGATCCGCCGCGCCGGCGACGGCTGGGCGCCGGAGCCGGGAAGCGCCGCGCTCGCTGGTGCGGTGTCCTCGCAAACCCCGGTGCCGCGGGCCGCACCCGGTCAGGCCCCCGCGGTCCAGGCGCCCTCCGCGCAAAGTTCATCTGCGCAAACCCAGGCATCCGCGGCGTCATCAACCCCAGTTGCGTCGGGCTCGCCCGCTTCGAGCCCACCCCCGTCGGACCCGCCCCCGTCGGCCCCGCCCCCATCGGGCCGAACGACCGCTGCCCAGGGGGCGGCGGGCGGTGACGGTGATCCATTTGGGTGGGTCGGCTTCGCCTCGGGCGAGGCGTTGCCGCATATCGTCGCGCCCTCCAGCGGCCGGCTGGTCAACTCCAATGAGCCGGTCTGGCCAGCGGACTTTCCGGTGTTCATGGGCCGCGACACGTTCACCGACTGGCGCGCCCGGCGCATCCGGACATTGCTGGACGCCACGCCGAAACATTCCACCAGCGACTTCGCGGCGATGCAGGTCGACGTGGTCAGCACCTATGCCGCCGCGCTGCTACCCACCCTGCGCGTCGTGCCGGGCGCCCCACAGGTGCTGCGCGACTGGGACGGCGCGATGACCGAGAACGCGCCGCAGCCGCTGATCTTCTCGGTCTGGATGGACACCTTCCACCACGCCGTCCTGGCCAAAGCCGGCATCCCGATCTGGGCTTCGGCCCCGGTGTTCGAGTTCGTGCCGTTCGTGCTGTCGGCGGAGGGCGGGGCCCAAGGGGGGGCGGCATGGTGCGGAGGCGACTGCGCGCCACTGTTGAAATCGACACTCGACAGCACGATGTCCTCGCTGATCTCGCGGTTCGGCTCCGACCCGGCGACCTGGCGATGGGGCGCCGTGCATCAGGCGGTCTTCGCACATCCGATCCTGCGCTCGGTGCCGATACTGGGTGCCCTGACCACCGAGCGGATCGCGGTGCCCGGCGACGGCACCACGCTCGATCGCGGCGGCACGAATGAAGCGTTGGAGGCGGTGCATGGAGCGAGCTATCGTGGCGTTTATGACCTCGCCGATCTGGAGCGCAGTCTGTTCATGATGACCCCAGGACAATCGGGCAATCCGCTTAGCCGTCACGCGCGGGATTTCCTCACCCGCTGGCGCGATGGGGCGATGGTGCTGCTGGCTCACCGGCCGGTCGAAGTTTCCGGAACCGTGCGGTTGGTGCCATGAGCGGCACCTCTCAGATGGTCCGGGATGAGGAGTTCGTCGAAGGCGTGCTGACGCGGCGCTGTTTCGCGTGGCTGATCGACCTCATGCTGATCAGCGTGATCTTCGCCGCGCTCTGGACCGTCCTCTTCGTCTTCGGCCTGTTCACCCTCGGCCTTGGTTTCGCCGCCATGGCGGTGCTGCCCGCGGTGCCATTCCTGTATCATTTCCTGAGCCTTCTGGGCTCCTCCAGCGCCACGCCCGGTCAGGCGATCATGGGGCTGACGGTACGGCGCGACGCCGATCTGGGTCCGCCGACCGGGCCGCAGGCGCTGGTGTTCATCGTGGTGTTCTACCTGACGTTGGCGACGTCCGGCCTGCTGCTGCTGGTCGCGCTGTTCACCGTCCGGCACCGGACCTTGCACGATCTGGCGAGCGACCTTGTCGTCGTGCGGCGGCGCACGTTCGACGCATGGAGCCGCCAGCCGCGGTGATACAAGAGACGCGGTAACACCCGCGACGACGTGACATTCTCGTGTCTACGCCCATGGCAGATATTGTCCGGCACGGCATGATTGGAATATTGCTCTCAAAAAGACGCGCGCGGCAGCCCGGATCCGGGTAGTGCGTCAGCTTGAATTTCTCACTTTATGGACGCGGGGCCGCCTGGGCGCCTCGGCCTGAGCGTCGATCATCGCAACCAGGTCGTCCATGCTCCAAAGGGTCTTGGTCAGGCCAGCGACCGTAGCCGGGGTGCGGCGGAGCGTCTTGTGGATACGCACGAAGTTGTGGAACGCGGTGTAGAGGCATACCATCCAATAGTGCGGCTCGGCCTTTTTGCTGAACGCGTTCGTCAGTCTCGTGAACCGCCGCATCCCCATCCGCGGGTTCAGGTTCCGCCGCTCGACGTAGCTGGTCGAAACGTGCTTCGGATCGGGACGCCCCTCGACGCGGCGTTGTTCGGTCCCGACGCACTCGCCGGGGCGGTAACGGCCAAGGGCGCCGACAGGCTCGCCATATTGCTTAATCAGCACCGCGAAATCGATGTCGGCACCGAACGCGCCTTCAACCGCTTCCAAACAGGGCCAATGGCCATCCGTCGTCGGTTGCACCCGCGTCGCCAGCCGAGAGGCCACGTCATGCATGAAGTCGTTCGCGTGGGAGGCGTCACGGCCACCCACGAGATAGCCAATGATCCGCTTGGAATCAGCGTCCAACGCGGTCCACGTCCAACAATCGCCAGCGCCCTCGGGGGCTGCCGTGGCGGTCGCCACGTTCTTTTGCCTGGCGTGAACGAAGCTCCAAACTTCATCGCACTGGATGCGCTTTGACTGGACGTTGCGGACCTCTTTGTCATGGCACGCCGCCGCCGGCGCGGGTAACCCGTTGGGAGCGTGCGGTCTGACACGCCGCCAGGCCAGGAAGGAGCCGCCATTTCATGAAATGGCGGCCATCCGGCGGCGCCAAAGTGACATCCAGGGTAATCGCATTTCAAAAACTGGCCAGCAGCCGGCGGAGAAACCCGTCATCC
>CALFNB010000400.1 GCA_937902425.1 uncultured Acetobacteraceae bacterium
CGTCCTACATCACCGGCGTGGCACTGCCGGTGGATGGAGGCGCCACCGCCTGACGTCACGCTCTTGATGTGACGGCGGCGGAGTCAGCGCTGGGTCCCCTGTCCAACGCCGCCAACCCGCGCTACACGCGCGGCGCATGTCGGACGTCGATAAAGCCAAGGCCGCTGCCCGCGCGTGGGTGAAACGCGAACAGCGAGCGGGCCGGCGTCCGGCGCGCCCGGTGATCGTGATGGGCCTGCTTGGCACCATCCTTGCCATTTGTCAGGCGTTTTGCGCCGCCTCGGTGCTGACCGGGAAAGCCGTCGTGTTGTCGCTGGCGGGATTCGCGATCGCGGCCCTGCTGCGCGCCGGAAGCGGATATGCCGCTGACCGGGCCGCGTTCACCGCCGGAGCCGCCGCGCGCCGCCGGCTGCGCACCGATATCGTGACAAGGCTGGCGCGGGCTCGCCCGACCCTGGCGCATGCCCGCCATTCGGCCGAGCTCGCCGCTGTCGTCGTCGACCGGATCGAGGCGCTCGACGGTTTGTTCGCGCGCTTCATTCCCGCCACCGCGCTGGCCGTCGCCGCGCCGGTGATCGTGGCCGTCGTCGCCGCGCTGCTGGACCCCGTCGCGGGCCTGATCCTGCTGTTGACCGGCTTGTTGGTTCCGGCCGCGATGGCGCTGTCCGGATTGGGCGCGGCGGCGGCGGCGCGCGACCAGTTCCTCGCGCTCACGAGGCTACAGGCACGGTTCCTGGACCGTATCCGGGGCATCGCCACCATCATCATGCATGGCCGGTCGGACGACGAAGCCAATGCACTCGCCGGTGCCGCGGATGAACTCAGGGTGCGCACGATGCGCGTGCTCCGGGTGGCGTTCCTGTCGTCGGCGGCACTCGACCTCGCCGCCGCGCTGGCGCTGGTGTTGCTGGCACTGCGCTACGGCCAGCAGTGGCGCGCGGGCGCGCTCGCCGATCCGCGCGCGGCGCTGATGGTGCTGCTGCTGACGCCGGAGTTCTTCGCCCCGCTGCGCGCGTTCTCCGCCGCCTATCAGGACATGTTCCACGCCTCCGCCGCCGCCGAGGCACTGACCGACGTGCCGCCCATGCCCGCTGCCGGGCCGCTCCGGGATATCCGCACCGTGGAAACCCGGGCGGTCAGCGTGCAGTTCGAGGATGTGCGCCTGAGTTGGGACAGATCGCGCAAACCGGCGCTGAACGGCCTCAGTTTCCGTGTGCCCGCCGGGGAGACCGTGGTGCTGGCCGGTCCGTCCGGAGCGGGCAAGACCACGGTGATGGAGATCTTGCTCGGCTTCGTCCGGCCCGACAGCGGGCGGGTGGTCATCAACGGGCGCGACATCAACGACCTCGTGCCGCAGGCGCTGTCCGCCATCATCGCCTGGATCGGCCAGCGTCCGGTGCTGTTCTCGGGCACCATTCGGGACAACATTCTGTTCGCCCGCCCAGGAGCGACGGAGGCGGAACTGGCGGAGGCGCTGCGGGCGGCGCGGGTCGATAGCTTCGTGGAACAATTGCCGGAGGGGCTTGAGACCAAGGTGGGTGAGGGCGGCTACGGGCTCTCGGGCGGTCAGGCGCAGCGCATCGCCATTGCCCGCGCCTTTCTGAAGAACGCGCCGCTGCTGCTGCTGGACGAGCCGACCGCGCATCTCGACCCGGCCACGGAGTCCGAGGTGCTCGACGGGTTACGCCGGCTCGCCGCCGGACGGACGGTGATCCTGGCCAGTCATTCGGCGGCCGCGCGGGCGTTCAGTGGCCGGCGATTGGACATCAGGGACGGGCGGATCGAATCGGCGCGCGGGGCGGCCTGATGGCGGATCTGCTGCGCATCATCGGTCTGTGGCGAGGGCGGCTGCCGTGGCTCCTGGCGGGAGTGGTGGTGTCGTTGCTGGCGCTGGCTTCGGGCGTCGGTCTGATGGCGGTGGCGGGGGCGACGCTCGCCAGTCTGGCGCTGTTCGCCCCGCTGGTGCTGCGTCTGTTGGGCACGGCGCGGGTCGTGCTGCGCTACGCCGAGCGGATGGTCACCCATACCGCGATGTTCCGCGCGTTGGCCGATCTGCGGGTCTGGCTGTTCCGCCGGCTGGCGGCCAATTCGGCCGGCGGGCTCGGGTTCCGTCAGGCCGGCGACGTGTTGTCCCGCCTGGTCAACGATGTGGAGGCGCTGGACGGGGTCTATCTGCGTATCCTCGTGCCGCTGGCGGGGGCGCTGCTGCTGTTGCCGGTGGCGGTAATCGCCATTGCGCGTAGCGGGCACGGCTGGGGCGCACCGGCGTTGGCGGCGGTGATCGGCGTGCTGTTCATCCTGGCCGCCTTCGTGCTGCCCTGGATCGCCGCGCGGTCGGCCATGGACGCGGGCACATCGCTCGCGGCGGCGATGGGGCAGTTGCGGATCGCCGTGCTGGACACCATGACCGGCTGGCGCGAGGTGCGCGCGTTCGGCGCCGAGGGTCGGATGCTCGCCGCGGTGCAGGCCCGTGAGGCTTCGCTGTTGAACGCCCAACACACCCTGGCCGGCCGCACCGCGCTGGCGGGAGCGGGCACGCTGTTGTGTGCGCAGGCGGCGCTGTTCGCGGTACTGTGCGCCGCCGGGACGGAACAAACCGGCTCCCTTGGCACCGCGATCATCGCCGCGTTTCTGGTGCTCGCCGCGTTCGAGGTCATCGGCGGACTGCCCCGAGCCGGGGCGTATCTGGGCCACGCGGCGGCGGCCGCGCATCGCGTGCTGGAGGCGGCGGATGCGCCGGTGCCGGTGCCCGATCCGGCTGTACCGGCGGCGCCGCCATCGAGCGCGCGGCTGGAGTTCGATGCGGTGAGCTTTCAGTGGCGGCCGGAACTGCCGAAGGTGTTCGACGGACTGACCATGGACATCGCGCCGGGCACACGCGTGGGGGTGCTGGGGCCCTCGGGCTCCGGCAAGTCGACCTTGGCCGCGTTGGCGTTGAAGGTCGCGGCAGCCCAGACGGGCCGGGTGCTGTTGGGCCGGGTGGATATCGCGACGTTGGCCGCCGCCGATGTGCGGGCCCGGATCGGCTGGCTCAGCCAGACCACGCATCTCTTCGACGACACCATCCGGAACAACCTGCTGCTGGCCCGGCCGGACGCCGATGACGCGGCGTTATGGGGGGCGCTGGACGCCGCGCGGATCGGCGAGTCGGTGCGTGCTTTGCCGGACGGGCTCGACACCTGGGTGGGGGAGGGCGGCGCGCGGTTCTCCGGCGGGCAGGGACGCCGGCTGGCGCTGGCTCGCGCGCTGCTGTCGCCGGCGCCGATTCTCATCTTGGACGAGCCCTGCGCCGGGTTGGATGCCGAGACGGAACGGGCGTTCCTGGCCACCATGAATGAGGTCGCCGAGGGGCGCACGGTGATCCTGATCGCGCACCGGTTGATCGGGGTCGAGAAGCTCGACCGTATTTATCGGCTGTCCGGAGGCCGCGCGGTCGCCGCCGCGGGTTGACGGTTCAGCATTCGGCGGTGTCTCCTGGCCGCTCGCGCATTCTTGTACGATATTCAGCCGGTGAAAGGGTCTGAACGCGGACGTCTCGCGAAAGTGCGGGATGTCGAGTTCTCCTGTGACGCCCGTCACGGCAAGGGTAGCCACGGGCAATTGTCGCTCGGCGACCGCCAGACAACCGTGAAGGACCCCGCGAAGGAGATCGGCCCAGGGCTGATGCACGCGATGCTGAGCCAACTGGGTCTGACGAAAGATGAGCTGCCCTGACGATCCGCCGGGCAGGCACGAAGGAGACCTGATGCGATTCATCTACCCCTGTACCGTCCGCCAGAGCGAGGACGGCGCCTGGCAAGTGCGTTTCCCGGATGTTCCCGAGGCACTGACTGAAGGCGATACCGAGGCCGAGGCACATGCGCTGGCGACCGACGCACTACTCGCCGCGTTGGGTGGGCTGGTTAAGTTGAAGCGGGATCTTCCCGAGCCATCCGCGCTGGACACCTGCCCGGTCGTGGTTGTGCCGATGCTCCAATCGGCCAAACTCGCCCTGTACCAGGCAATGCGTGAGGGCGGACTGAACAACGTCACGCTCGCGCGCAAGCTTCACCTGTTGGAGGGCGAGGTGCGGCGCATGATCGATCTGGACCATCAGACCAGGATCGGCACGTTGGAGAAGGCGTTGTGGCAACTGGGCAAGCAAATGGCCAGCGAGGTCCGGCGCGCGGCTTAGGGACGCCAGTTTGGGCGACACCAACATAATGAGCCGCCCGGCAATCAGGGCGATCTTTCAGAGTCCGTCCACCGCGGTGACTATCCAGCCCGTCACACTCCAGCAATCTCGCACGCGGCATTGGCTATGGGATAGTCTCTGGCAGGTAGTGGGTCAGTCCCAATGCCAGCAAAGGGTGGAAGCCGGTGGTAGCCGCTGCGGTCGTCCCACCGACGCTTTGGGTGGAGAGCGGACATCGGAGACGCGCACCGTAGACGGTTGCTTGGCGCCAATGTCAGCCTACCATGGCACCTGCGCCGTGCCCGAACGCGCATTCGGTCAGTCTAGGCGGGTGCGGGTCGGACAACTCCATTCCCTTCATCAGCCACTCATGCGCGTTAACCGAAAGGGACCGTAATTTGGACGGCCACAATTTGACCAGCGGGGCAAGGGCTGCATGAGTCAGCTTCTCATCAACCAGTATCTCGGGGACCTCGATCGGCTCCGGCGCGTCTCAGGCGCGAACCGCGAGTCAGTCGTCCGAGAGGCCTTCAAGGACCTACTGAAGGCGTGGGGGCGAACGCATGAGCTACAGTTTATCGCCGAGCATGAGTTCATCACCCCTACGAAGGAGCGGCGCTACATCGACGGTGCCCTGCTCCACGAACTACGGGTGCCGTTCGGCTACTGGGAAGCGAAGGACACATCGGACGATCTCGATGAGGAAATCGCAAAAAAATTGCGGCGTGGCTACCCGCAGACGAACATCATTTTTGAAGATTCCGCCAAAGCCGTCTTGATCCAGAGCGGGCAGGAGGTCATGCGTTGCAGCGTTGACGACCCGGCGCTGCGTCGCCTGCTGGAGCTATTCTTCAGCTATCAGCGCCCCGAGGTTGCCGATTTTCGCAAGGCGATAGCGCAGTTCAAGAAAGATCTTCCGGCGGTCCTGAAGGCCTTGCGTGAGCGCATCGAGGACGCGTACGCGACCAACAGGGCCTTCGCGGATGCCGCGCGTCAATTCCTTCAGCATGCTCAGGAGAGCATCAACCCCAGCGTTACGGATGCTGACGTGCGGGAGATGTTGATTCAGCACATTCTGACGAGGATATCTTCGTCCGGGTGTTTGGGAACGACGATTTCCATCGCGACAACAACGTGGCCAAGGCCCTGTATGAGCTGGAGCGAAGGTTTTTCCGGGGCGACGTCAAGCAGCGCACTCTCCACGCGTTTGAGCCCTATTATGCAGCGATCCGATCAACGGCTGCGCTGATCCAAAGCCATTCGGAGAAGCAGGGCTTCCTGAAGGCCATCTACGAGAACTTCTACAAGGTCTATAATCCGAAGGCAGCGGACCGGCTGGGCGTCGTCTACACTCCAAACGAAATCGTCCGCTTCATGGTTCAGAGCGCCGACTGGCTTTGCGAGAAGCACTTCGGCAAGAACCTGATCGACCGGAACGTGGAGATTCTCGATCCGGCTACCGGTACGGGTACCTTCATCGTCGAATTGCTAGAGCACTTTCGCGGCCGCCCTGCGAAGATGAAGTATAAGTTTCTCAACGAGCTGCACGCCAATGAAGTCGCGATCTTGCCGTACTACGTCGCCAACCTGAACATCGAGGCAACCTACGCGGCTATCACGGGAGAATACGCTGAGTTCCCTAATCTCTGTCTCGTGGATACGCTCGACAACACGGACGCGCTGGCGACCCACGTCGGTCAGCATTTTGGTGATCTGCTGGGCGGCATCAGCACCGAGAACGTGGAACGCATAGGTCGGCAGAACAGCCGGAAAATCAGCGTCATCATCGGCAATCCGCCCTACAACGCCAATCAGCGCAACGAAAACGACAACAATAAGAATCGCGAGTATCCCGAGATCGATCGGCGCATCAAGGCGACGTACATAAAGGAAAGCACGGCTCAGAAGACGAAGCTTTACGATATGTATTCACGCTTCTTCCGATGGGCAGCCGATAGGATTGATCACGACGGAATTGTTGCCTTCGTGACAAACAGAGGGTTCGTGGACAAGCGAAACTTCGATGGTTTCCGAAAGCTAGCCGCTCGAGACTTTAGCGACATCTACGTTGTGGATCTTGGCGCGGACGTTCGAGACAATCCCAAGCTGTCCGGGACCATGCACAATGTGTTCGGCATTCGGATCGGCGTGGCAATAAGCTTCCTCGTCAAACGCCGCAATGCAACGGGAAACCGCATTCACTATGGGCGGCGGCCAGAGTTCGAGACTCGCGAGGAAAAGCTCGCCTTCTTGCACACCGCGACACTCGATAAAGCTGCGCCTGAGCTGATCCGGCCGGACGCTCACAGCAACTGGCTCGACCTCGCAACGAGCGACTCCACCGGGTTGTTGCCGCTGGTGGCAAAAGCTACCAAAGGCGCAAAGTCGCGTAGCGAGGACGCAGCGATCTTCCGCCTATTTTCCCTCGGTATTGCAACGAACCGAGACGACTGAGTTTATGATAAAGATCAGGCAACTCTTCAGAAGAAGGTGGCATTTTTTGTCAGCTTCTACGAAGCCGAGCGGAAGCGCTGGAAGGCGGCAGGGCGACCGGCGGATATCACCGGCTGGGTCCGGCGGGACATAAAGTGGACTTCCGAGCTAGAGTCGCTGCTATGTGCCGACAAGCCTCTAAAATACAACAGTAATCGGCTTCGATGCGCCTCGTACCGCCCATTTGGAACGGAGTGGGTCTACTACGATACGTCCATCACCCATCGTCCATATCAGAACGACAAGATGTATCCGATCGTCGGCGAGTGGGCCAATTCATCCCTGATTTTCACGGGTCCTAGCGCCCAGAAGCCTTGGATGGTTTCAGCATCGTCGAAGCTCGCGGATCTGCATTACGTGGGTGGGGGTGCAGGTGCTGTCTGCGTGCCCAGATACAGATACGCCAATGGTCAACGTATCGACAACATCACCGATTGGGCAGTTGCAGAATTTGGGCGCCATTACGGAGGCAACCTTCATTTGGTCAAGGACGATGTGTTCGCCTACGTGTACGCCGTACTGCACGACCCAACATACCGGGACACCTACGATGTCAATCTGAAGCGCGATTTCCCTAAGATTCCGCTCTATCCCAACTTCAAGCAATGGCGTGGATGGGGGCAAGAATT
>CALFNB010000401.1 GCA_937902425.1 uncultured Acetobacteraceae bacterium
GTCTCTCCGTCCGGCGCCATCGTGGCGTCATCCATCATCAGGCCCGTGAGGTTTTCGGGTTCGCCGTTTTGGTTTCTGATCCTTCGCTTTGACCAGGCACCGGATGATCTCCCGGCGAACGATGTCATGGGAGGATGGACGTTCGTTGCCACGGATCAACCCAAGCTCTGGGATGCCTCTGGACGGCCTTTGACGATGGCGGATGAACCTCTGGCCAGATCAATCGTGCGGGTCGCTGGCGAGGCTTCCAAGGCTGGCAAGCGGCGTGTCTATACCATGGCACACGTTGCCGTGGTCGAGGCCATGGCGGTTCGGAATCCGTTTGCGGCATGAGAAACGGCGAGATCACTGATCCCGCCTTTGCGACCTCTCCGGGTTGGTCTGTCAGCTTTCTGGATACACCAAAACCTTTTCCATGATCTCCAACTTGGAGAGTCCGGCCATCCCGCCATAGATGGTTCCGGTATTGGTCTTCTTGTCGAAATTCTCGGAGTTTCCATGACCGAGGGCGTCCTCATGACCAACGATCCGATTGCGGACTTCAAGGGGAACGCCAGCATCTCGCATCATTCCGATTACCGTATGTCGGAGCGAATGGAACGTATAACGCTCATCGTAGTTCATCCGAGATTTCATCCGGCTAAAGCGTTTGCTCATAGCGCCTTCCCGCCGCTTCGCATCGCTTGGGATCAGAAACCCGCCGCCTGCGGCCTTCTCAAGACGTTCGATAACATCCTTAATCTTGGAATGGATCGGGAAGGTGCGCTTGGATGCACGGGTCTTACGCTTCGTTCCGACAATGGCGATGGATCGTACGCCTCCATCGTTGACCAGCGAAGCGGCCTTCAGGTTCATGATCTCGCCCAACCTCATGCCAGAGTAAGCGGCGAGGCGAGTCACATCTGCCAGTATTGAATCGGTTTCCATCTCGGCCCGTTCCCAAAGTTTCGGAACATCGGCCAGCGGGTATGACTGGACTTCCCTTTCTTGTTCCTCAACATCCGTGAAGCCGTTGGAGACAACCCGATTATCAAACGGATTGCTGTCATTGGACACATGATCGTTAGATTGGAGCCATTTCCAGTATGGCCGGATGTCAGACAGTTTGCGGGCCTTCGTCTTGGCGTCCGTTGGCTTGCCGTTCTTCTTGTTCGTCATGGCGTCCAACCAGCCTTGAACATCCCGGCCAGACAGAGCTTCCATCGGCACGGATACCGCCGCTGCAAATTCCTTTATGGCCTGCACCCGTTGGCCAAGAGTCTTTTCGTTTCCGACGCCGCCCTTACGGTTCTCCAGGGTCGCCAGCCAATCCTCAAGGTGCGTCAGAAACGGGGTTGCGAGGCCCAATGTCTCGTTGATCTTGCTGGCCGCTTGAGCGGCCTTGGGGCCTGCTACAGTGGTCACGCTGGCGATGCTGGCGCCGTCACTCAAGGCGGCGTCCACGGCGTCCAGAGAGGCGCCGCCGAACCGGGTCATACCGAACCGGAGAACGTCGAGAACGATTGCCGCCCCGGCGGCGTCCAATGGCTTGCCCCGGAATTTCCGGTACTCCTCGGCCAGTCTCGCTAGGTCGGATTGATCCTCTCGTTCGATACCCTTTCTGGCGTCCTCGATCTTGCGAGACCATTCGAGAACCAGGCCGGACGCTACCGCCGCCGCCTCTCTGGCACCCTGCTTGCCGGTGCTGGCGGAGAACGTCGGGCCTTTGCCGATCCGCTCCCGTACGTCCGCCGGAATGCTTTTGCGAGCGAACCAGGTCAGCTTGCCTTGGGGCAGATAGATATGAGGGTATTTCATCGCAAACCCTACCCCGTGATCTGACGGGTTTATAGAGGTTTGCAAACAGGTTCGCAACAGTATGCAAAAATGTTCGCAATAAGATTTGATGGCCAAAAAAATACGGCGTTATATCAAAGGGTTGCATGATGAAAAATAGCTGGCGTCCCGTAGGGGATTCGAACCCCTGTTGGTGCCGTGAGAGGGCACTGTCCTGGGCCTCTAGACGAACGGGACGAAGGCCGGGCGCTTCCTTACCCCGGAACCCCCACCATCTCAAGGCCCGAACCCAGACCCGAACCCATACGTCACGGCGCCTCGCCAAAATGGGCCAGCGCCGCCTCGGGACCAGCCACGATCTCCATCAACCGCATCCCCTCGACCCACTCCAGTCCACCCTGGGCCGAGATCTCCCGGACCGCGGCAGCCGCCTGACCCAACAGCGCGTCATAAGTCTTCTCGCCGCCCGCCCGTCGTGCCTCGGTTTCCAGTGCCCGCAGGCCTCGCGCCGCGGTCTCCAGGACCCAGCCAACCTGCGGCCCCGAGTCAGCAACGCAGGTGCGCAACGGATCCAGCAAATCCGTGGTCAGACGCTCGGTGAACAACGACTCGCACCCCGATCTGATCCGTTGCCGGACATCTTTCAGCCGCTGCCGCCGGTCCGGTGACAAGGCTTCACCGTCCAGCGCTCCCACCAGCGCGGTCAACCGCCGCACCGCCGCGCCCGCCTCCATCAGGTCCTGCCCGCCGAGCTGCGCCTCCGCGCCGCCCGGAGCCTCCAACTGATCCAGCAGCGTGTCCGCCGCCTGTTCGCCGGCCTTACGCAACAACGCGCCGCCGCGATTGCCCAGAATGGCGGCGACCCGCAGCAGTACTGGTCCGCACTCGGGAATGCGCGCCATCAGCAGCGTGATCAGCATCGGTTGCACGTCGGGTTCGCAGCCGATCGCGTCGGTCAGCAGCGCCTGCACGGCGCTCGCCTCGGGTGGCACCAGTCCGTGGCACGCATCCGCTGTCATGTGCCGCAGCCGGTCGGCCTGCGACAACAACGCGCCGATCCGCCGCGACAACGGTTTATGCAGCTGCGCATTCAGCCCGGTGGTGTCCCAACCGGCCGGCGAAGGCGCGTCCAACAGCCACGCGCCGGCGTGACCCCACAGCAATGCGCCGGCCGCGTCGACGACCGCTGTATCCTCGGTCGTGCGGCCCTCGATCATGGACGCGACGGTCCGTCCGGTCGCACCGAAAGCCGCCTCCACCGCCGCCGCGAGCACCGGGATCACGGTGCGCGGAATGGTCGGCTGCTCGGCGCGCCAGCGTGCGGCGGGAACGATCAGCGGATCCAGCGGCAGGAACAGCAGCCGCGCGAACCGTAACGGCCGCGGCGGCCGCAGCCGGGCCAGCCTTCCCCGCAGCGGCGCGATCAGCTGATCCGCCGGACCGCGGCTCGGCATCGCGTCGACCATCGCGACGACCTGCATGATCTGCACATCCTTGGCCGAGGCGAGGCCGCGCGCGACTTCCCGGATGGCCGGATTGGCGGAACGTGTGAGCACCGTGGCCATGACGTTCTCCTATGCGATCAGACCCTGGATCCGCTCGTTTCGCGCGATCAGCCCATGCGAGGCACCGCCGCCGCGAAAGTTGGCGTTCAGTCGCGCGGTCCGCAGCGCGGGCTCCAGTTGTTCGAGTTCGACGCGGTGGCCGCCCAGATCGGTCACTTCTTTCGGAAGCATGGGCACCAGTTGTGCCAGTTCACCCAGGGCGGCGCGTTGGACGCTGGGCTGGTCGGCGGTTTCCCACAACAGGCAAAAGCGTTCCCAACCGTCGAGGATCCACTCGGTGCGCGCGATCTGTTTGGCGATCTCGGCCGGGGTGCTGGCCCAGGCTCGCAGCAGGCCACGCATGTCGTTGGTCATGGCCCGCGTGGCGTTGAGGGTCATCGTGGCGCAGTTCGCGGTCACGAACGCTGACCGGGCCAGCGACGACGCGAGGGCGGCGGTACCCTCATCGGGAAACTGGCCAGCCCAGGCGGTCAGGCTGTTGGCGGCCGCGTCGAGCCGTGCCGTCAACCGCGGCAGGCGCGCGGGCGGTGTTTCGGCATTCAGGCCGATCGGAACGAACAGCATGCTGAGCGCTTCCAGATCGTCGCTGATCTGCGAGACCTTGCGGCCAATCGCCTGGCCGACATGGGTCACGATGCGGCGGGCGCGATGGTCCAGTTCCGGCGTCCGCTCGGTTTCGGCGCTGATGCGCAGGCCCGCCGGCTCGACCTGCTCCATCAGCATGACCAGTAGCAGGAAGTTCGTCAGGATCAGTTCTTGCTTGTCGGTTTCCACCGACGCGGCGGCGGCGAGGGTGGCATCCTTGCCCGCGAGACCTTCGGCGGCGAGTTTTCGTGCCGTGAGGCGCACGCTGCCCGGGTCCATGACCGGCAGGCGCGAAATGCGCTGATGCAGTAACGTGTCGTGCACCGTTGGCCGGCAAAGTTGCCGCACCGCGCCCCAGTTCAGGATATAGACCCCACGCCCACCCGATGGATTGGGCACCACGAATTCAGTCCCGGTTCGGTTGGCGGTGCGGATCCGCGCACCGGCCAGGGCCGGCGTCGTGAACGGCGCGGCAACACCACGCTCCAGAAAGCTCGCCGGTTTATGGGATTGAACCAGGGCCGGCGTGTCGGGTGTGTCCATTCCGGCATGCTGCGCCGGGATTATGAACAAACCGTTGCTTTGACCGTGGTCAGGCGGGGAAATCGTCGAGCGCGGGCCGTCCCGTGAGATGCCGCCAATGATGCCACAACAACCGCGCGGCGAGTGACCGGGCCGGTCGCCAGGCTTCCGCCAGCACGCGCAACGCCTTCGGATCCGGCCGCGTGGCCAGGCCCTTCAACTCGGCCGCCGCCGCCGCCAGCGCGACATCGCCGGCGGGAAACACATCCATTCGTTGCAGCGCGAACAACAAATAGATCTCCGCTGTCCAGATCCCGAGCCCTTTCACCGAGGCAATGGTGACGATCGCCTCCTCGTTGTCCATCGCTTCCAGGGCGGCGGCGTTGATTGTGCCACTCTGAAATGCTTCCGCCAGGACGCGGGCATGCGCGACTTTCGGGCGAGACAGTCCGGCGGCACGCAGACTTTCATCGGGCAGGGCCAGCAGGCCCGCCGGTTCCAGCGCGCCGGGCAACACGCGCAGCCGGCCCCAGATCGCGGCGGCGGCCTGGTTGCTGATCATCTGCGCGACGATCGCCTGCAACAGGCCGGGGAAGCCCGGTGTGCGGGTGCGCCAGGGCAGGGGACCGGCACGCTCCAGGATGGATGCGAGGTCCGGATCCGCGCCGATCAACGCCTGAAGCGCGGTTCGCGCTGAAGCGGGGGGATGGGGGAAGGCCACGTCGCGATCGTAGGGCGGATCGCTGGTGGGTGAAACGGGCCCGTTCCACCCATCGTGGCCCGGCTGACCGGGCCACGAGGTCAGATTGGACGACGCGCTAACTGACGCGCGCCAGATGCGCCGTCTTCGGGTCCATCGTGAAGTGGGCGATCACCGAACCGTCACCCGTCGCGAGATCAAACCCAATCACGTCCCCCTCGGGCTTCGCGTTCAGCACTTTCCAACTGTGGTTGCCGTTCCACAACAAAAATCCCTCCGCGATCTTCTGCACATCGGGCGGCGTGAGTTTCCGGTCCTCGGCACGATGGATCAGCGCGAAGGTGCGCATCAGTTCCATGCGGCGTGCCTGACGCTCCCGCATCCAGCCGGCCAATGGCCCCCCTCCCGAACCCATTCCCCATCCTGGGCCCATCGGTCCGTGCCGCATGGGCCCGTCATCGGCGGCGGGCGGTCCACCCAGCCCGCCCGGAGGGCCAGCGGGTTGCGACTCAGCGAGAAAGGCGCCGGTCGTGATCGACCCAAGCACGAACGCGGCAACGGCCGCGACGATCGTTTTGTTCAAGTTGACCTCCAGGCGGTATGGGCGTTTTCTTCACGCCGTAGCTTCACGATCAAATGGGCCAAGGTCAGTCAGCCTGGGGCGACGAATTGCAAAGAATTGCAACGACCGTTCCCGCTCGACCTTTGGACCGCTATGTTACAAACCATGGAATCGGTTCCGCATGTCCTGGTCATCGACGACGACCGTGAAATCCGCGATCTCCTCGCGCGGTTTCTGGAGAAGCAACAAATCCGCGTCACCGCCGTGCGCGATGGCAAGGAAGCGCGCCGCGCCTGGACCAATGGGCATTACCAACTCGTGGTGCTCGACCTCATGCTACCGGGCGAATCCGGTCTCGACCTCGCCCGCTGGCTGCGTGGCCAGTCCGATGTCCCGATCGTCATGCTGACCGCGATGGGGGAGGAGACCGACCGCATCATCGGGCTGGAACTCGGCGCCGACGATTACCTCGCCAAGCCGTTCAACCCCCGCGAATTGCTGGCCCGCATCCGCGCGGTGCTGCGGCGCGCCGGCGACACCCCGCAAAACCGCAATGAGGCATCGACGCGCGGCTTCCGGTTCGGCGGCTGGACGTTGGAGCCGACGCGCCGCCGACTGCTCAATCCTGACGCGGTCGAGGTGCCGCTGACCGGTGGCGAGTACGACCTGCTGCTGGCCCTGGTCGAGCGTGCCAATCGGGTCCTGACCCGGGACATGCTGCTCGATCTGCTGCGCGGCCGTCAGGCCGGGCCGTTCGACCGGGCGATCGACGTCGCGGTGTCCCGCTTGCGGCGCAAGCTGGAGGATGACGGGCGCAACGCGCAATTGATCAAAACTGTCCGAGGTGGCGGCTACGTCCTGGCGGCGACGGTCGATCGGGCGTGACCGGCCGCTATTGGCCAAGAAGTCTCGCGGCGCGGACCGCGGCCGTGGTGCTGGCTGGCCTGGCGCTGGTCCAGATCGCCGGCCTCACGATCCACACGCTCGACCGCATCGACATCCAACGCATCGCGCAGGCGCGCAACCTGGGGTTTCGCGTCATTCCGATTTACCGGCTGATCGCGTCGGCCGAGCCGTCGCGGCGCCAGGCCGTTCTGGCCGAGCAACATATTCCGCCGTCCATCACCGTCCAATTGGGCGATGCACCGCCGGAGACGATCCTGCCGGAGCTTCCCCGCGGACAACAATCGCTGTTTCGCATCGGGGTGAATTTCGGCGGCCTCGGCGACCCGAAGCTGCGCTGGTCCGAACTGCGGCTGTATGGCGGCTTTCGCGACGGACACATCCTTTACGCGTTCCATATGCCGGAGGGCGGCTGGCTGGATATCGGGGCCGACGCCGAACCGATC
>CALFNB010000402.1 GCA_937902425.1 uncultured Acetobacteraceae bacterium
GACGTGAGCCACGAACGTCATCGATTGTGGCGGGCGGCGAAATCTGTATGATCCACGTGGTTGCGAGAGTGGCGGAACGGTAGACGCAGTCGACTCAAAATCGACCGCCGCGAGGCGTGGGGGTTCGAATCCCCCCTTTCGCACCAAATGTCGCACTGTTGAGCCAACAGGCCCGAATATGCCGCGGGTTCGCCGGAGTGCGGGAACGTTGGACGCAGTCGACAGAACATATGCCATGACCGCTGATGCATCAGTTTGATGTCGGTGATTTCAGCAAGTCATTGTGTGTCCGCGTCGGCTTCATCGGCTCACATTCCTCACCCGGAACAGGCGCGGCGGCCGATTCCAGCCACGGCCGACCATGCGCCCGTGCCCCCGCCGCCAGCTGGCGATTTCGCGCTGGACAGCGACCGCGAATATGGTAGCTTTCGGCATCATGCTGCGGTGCAGCGTAAAGCGCCGTGGCCGAAGATCCGCGTTCCAGGAGGCGCCCGCATGCCACCGACCATCACGCCCGAGGCCTTTGATGCCCTTATCGCGCGAACCGGCCTGCCGTTGTCCGATGCGCAGAAGGCGACACTGCTGGCGATTTATCCGACCTGGCAGGCGTTGATCGCCCGCGCCACCGCGCCGATGCCGCGCGAGGCCGAACCGGGATTGATCTTCGTTCCGGAGGTGCGATGATGTCCGAATTCCTGACGATCGCCGAGGCATCAAGGCAGCTCGCCGCGAAAACGCTGTCTCCCGTCGAACTCACCAAGGCCTGTCTGGACCGGGTAGCGAAGCTGAATGGCACGCTGCACGCGTTCCTGCTGCTGACCGAGGACCGCGCGCTGGCCGATGCGAGCAAGGCGGAGGCACGGATCATGGCCGGCAGGCCGCGCGGGCCGCTGGATGGCATCCCGATCGCGCACAAGGATATTTACAACACCGCCGGCATTCGAACGACCGGACATTCGAAGCTGTTGCGGGACAACGTTCCCGCGAAGGACGCGGTCACCGTCGCGAAGCTGGCGGATGCCGGCACGGTGATGATGGGCAAGCTGGCGACCCATGAATTCGCCATGGGCGGTCCGTCGTTCGACCTGCCGTGGCCGCCGGCGCGCAACCCGTGGAACCCCGAGCACTTCACCGCGGGCTCATCCTCCGGCACCGGCGCCGCCGTCGCCTCTGGGCTTATTCTGGGCGGCACCGGGTCGGATACCGGCGGCTCGATCCGCGGACCCGCGGCGTTGTGCGGCATCGCCGGAATTAAACCGACCTACGGCCTGTGCAGCCGCACCGGCGTGTTGCCGCTGTCGTTCACCATGGATCACACTGGGCCGATGGCCTGGACCGTGGAGGATTGCGCCCTGCTGTTGCAGGCGATGGCCGGTCACGATCCCACCGACCCGGCCAGCGCCAACCGGCCGGTCCCCAATTTCACCGCCGAACTGGGTCAGGGCGTCAAAGGGCTGCGGATCGGCGTCGTGCGTCACTTCTTTGAAACCGACCATCCGGTCAGTTCGGCGACGCGACAAGGGATCGCGCATGCGCTGGAGGTTTTCGAACACCTCGGCGCGGAAATCAGCGACGTCACGCTGTCGCCGATGGCCGATTACCACGCCGTGGGGTCGATCATTCTGACCGCGGAAGCTTACGCCGTGCACGAGCCCTGGTTGAAGGAACGGTTCAACGATTATGGCGAACTGTTTCGTGACCGCATCGCTCTTGGTGGGCTGATCAGTGGCTCGGATTACGTTCAGGCGGTCCGCCGAAGGCGATTGCTGTGTCTGGAGCTCACGAACGCGATGGCGGATCTGGATATCCTTGTCTCCGCCTCACAGACCGGCGAGGCGCCAAAAATCACCGAGGTCCCGAAATGGGGCAATCTGGAAAAGCCGTCATTGACGATGCCATTCAACGTCACCGGCTTTCCGGCGATGAGTGTGTGCGGCGGCTTTGGCGTGGGTGGCCTTCCGGTGTGCGTGCAGCTGATCGCCAAACCGTTCGCCGAGCCGACACTGTTCCGCGCCGGCCACGCCTACGAGGCCGCCACGAACTGGCGCGCGAGGCGGCCGGCGCTCGCGATGGGATGATGGCTGGGGCGCGATGTTCTCGCCCGTGGGGTACACCATTGGGGAAAGCCAATGACAACCGAACTCTGTTTCCTGACGGTCAGCGAGGTCTCGGCGCTGCTTCGTGCCGGAACGATTTCACCGGTGGACCTGACGCGGGCCTGCTTCGACCGCATCAGGAAGCTGGACGGGGAACTCAACGCCTTCATCCTTCCGCTGGAAGAACCGGCGATGGCGGATGCGAAACGAACGGAGGAAGAGATCGCGGGCGGTGACTGGAAAGGCCCGCTGCACGGCATCCCGATCGGGCTGAAGGATATCTACAATACCGCGGGCGTCGCCACGACGGGCCATTCCGCGTTGTTCAAGGACCATGTGCCGGCGGAAGACGCTTTCACGGTTGCGCTGTTGCGCCAGGCCGGCGCGGTCATTCTGGGTAAGCTTTCGACCTGGGAGTTCGCGATCGGCGGCGCCTCGTTCGATCTGCCCTGGCCGCCCGCGCGCAACCCCTGGAACACGGCGCATGAGCCCGGTGGATCGTCGTCCGGAGCCGGCGCCGCGGTGGCATCCGGACTGGCGCTGGCGGCGATGGGGACCGACACCGGCGGTTCGATCCGCGGTCCGGCGTCGTGGTGCGGCATAGCCGGACTGAAACCGACTTATGGCTACCTCGGCCGGCGCGGGATTCTGCCACTGTCGTTCTCGCTCGATCACGCCGGCCCGATGTGCTGGACGAGCGAGGACTGCGCCCTGATGATGAACGTTCTGGCGCGTCACGATCCGCTGGACATGGGCTGCGCGAACGTGATCGCGCCAGACTTCGCCGCTGGCCGCGATGTCGGCAGTTACATGCTCTACATGATCATCGCCGATGAAACCGACGCCGCCGCGATGCGCAAATGGGAGCTTTATAACGCGGGTGCCGACAAGGACGCGTTGGCGCATCTTCTGGGCAAAGTGGCCGAGGACACCGCGCCTTCCGAAACCTCGATGGCGGCGGCGATTCAGCGATCTCCATCGCCGATCAACTTCAACATGGGGACGCTTGTCGGTTCCTGTGCCGCGGTCGCGTCGATGCTGGACGAGGTGGCGACAATGCCGGGCGTAAAAAGGATCATGCTCACATTTGACGATTTTCTCATTGGCACGGACGCTTACGGTCAGCGCATCCAGCCGTTGATGCGATGCCGGACGGGCCGGCGCGTCGCGGCCTGACCGCTTTGGGCAAAGGAGATAAGCATGTCAGATCTCTCGGGTAAGGCGGCGCTGGTGACGGGCGCTCAACAGGGGATCGGTAAAGCGATCGCGTTGGCGCTCGCGCGTGAAGGCGCCGATGTCGCGATCAACTACCTGGATGGCGAGGCGATGGCCGCGGATGTGGCGGCGTCGGTGCGCGCGTTGGGACGGCGGGCGGTACTGGTACAGGGCGATGTCGCCTCATCCGGGACACCGGCGCGGCTTGTGGACACGACGGTGGTGGCGTTTGGCAAGATCGATATCATGGTGAACAACGCGGGCGTTTTTCCGCGCGTGCCATTTCTGGAGATGACGGAAAAGGACTGGGATTTCGTCCACTCCATCAACCTGAAGGCGGGCTTCTTCTGCGCTCAGTCGGCGGCGCGTTCGATGGTCGCGGCGGGGACGGGAGGGACAATCATCAATTTGGCGTCGTCGGCGATTTTTGGGGCGTCGCCGCGTGGCGTGCACTACGCGGCGAGCAAAGGCGGTGTTGTGTCCATGACCCGCGCGATGGCCCTTGAACTCGCCCCCTCCAGGATACGCGTGAACGCCATCGCCCCTGGGCTTACCGACACAGCGCAACCTCGGTACGGGAGCACCGAGGCGGAACTGGCGGAGCGCGCGGCCGCTATGCCTCTGGGGCGCATGGGACAGCCTGAGGATATTGCGAATGTCGCGGTATTTCTGGCGTCCGAAAAATCGGCGTTCATGACCGGTCAGACGGTGCATGCCAATGGCGGTATGTTCATGACGACATGAGGGATTTGTTGACATTCCGTTGTCGTGCGATGAAAGCTGGTCGTGCAAAATAAATCGAGGGGATCTGGCGTGGACCAAACACCTCACGGCATCGGCCGGCGCGATTTACTCCTGGCCACGACCGCCGCTGCCGCCTTGGGCGGGCCACCGGCCACTGCCCAAAATGCGCCCTGGGCTTTGCAACCCGCGAGCAAGGTTGAAAAGCTAAACTTTGTCGTCTGGACCTACGGCGATATCTATACGAAGATTTCCGCGAAGTTCAAGGCGGACTGGGGAGTACCGGTCGATTCGACGATCTCTTCGTTCAACGACCATCCCGCGAAGTTGATGACGATGTAGGTGGCGGCGAAGTGATTGATGTTTCGCAGTCATCGCCATTTTCATTTCCCAATTTCATCAGCCAAGGTCTTGTCGAGCCGCTCGACGAACTTCCGGGTGCCAAGGAGTATCTCGCCGATCTGACCGATAGTGCGAAGCAGGTCGCGGTTTACGACGGCAAGCTGATGGGTCTGCCGTACTTCTCCACGGTCTGGGTCTGGAATTATTTCACCGATCTGATGGACAAGGCGAAGTTCGAACCGTTCGGGACCTATGATGAGCTGATGGAGCAACTGCGCAAGGCCAAGCAGGACAAAGTCGCGGAGTATCCGATCTTTTGGGTCGCGGGCGTTGGCCTGGAACAGTTGCCGGGGACTTGGTATCAAATGACCTGGAACCGCGGCGGCGTTTTCTTCGACAAGCAAGGCGCGCACCAGCTTGGCACCGGCTCGATCGCGCGGGAGACGCTGAAATGGTGGGTGCGAACATTTAAGGAGGAACTCGCCGATCCAGAATCGCTCAAGGCGCAGTTCACCAGTTCCGCGAAAGCCTTTGGAGCCGGCAAGAACCTCTATCGAGGACCGAACCATCATTACGACCTCAACATCGCCAACGATCAGGCCCAGTCTCCAAATGCCGGAAAGATCAAGGTGCATGGGTCGTCGGGGGATGGGCGGACGATCGGGGACACCCATGTTTACTTCCTCTGCTCGGCCACGCGCGACAAGGCATGGGCATGGAAACTGCTGCAATATCTCGGCGGGAAGACGAAGGACGGTCAGTATACTCAGGCGAACAACCTGGCTCGCGATGCCATGCTGGGGTCGGGCTATAACTCGGTCATGAAAAGTACCGCCATCACGGAGGGCTGGAAGCCCTGGGGCGATCCGGTGAAGATCCTCGAAATCTGGGACAAGGCGACCTATGTCGCCGAGGTCGTGCCGTCGATTTATAAACCGTGGCACTTCCCGTGGTCGGACCGGATTAACATCGAGGTGTCGAAGGCCCTGACCGGGCAGATCACGGCCGATGCGTGCTGCGACAACATTATCGCCGCGATCAAGGAGGTCCAGAAGGGCTGACGAAGATGGCGCGATCGGAACCGTTCCGGTTCGGACGTGAACGGTCGCCGCGCGTGCTCGGCTTCGTGATGAACATCCCGACGCTGATCACGCTTTCGCTGGTACTGGCGTACCCCATATTTTACGCGGCATATCTTTCGTTTCACAAGGTCTCGCTCGCGGAACTGCGCCGGGGGGTGTATCCTTTCGTTGGCCTCGCCAATTACGAGCGCATTTTTAGCGATCCGCTGTTCCGGCTTTCACTGAAAAACACGCTGATCTTTACCGGGTTCTCGGTGACGGTGGAAATCGTGCTGGCGATCGCCATCGCTCTGTTGATCGATCAACAGCATATCTGGACCAGCCGGGTGACAAAATTCCTGATCCTCGTCCCCTATGCGGTACCGCCCATCGCCAACGGGCTGATCTGGTCCTTTATGTACAGTTTCGAATACGGCTTTCTCAATCGTATTCTGTACACTACCGGCATTTCACACACGGCCGTCAATTGGTCCGGCGATCCATCAACCGCGCTGATCGCCGTTTCCATTCCGTACATCTGGCGAACCTTGCCGTTCGCCATTCTGCTGTCGCACGCGGCCCTTCAAGGTATCAGTCAGGACTTCTATGAGGCCGCGTCGGTTGACGGGGCAGGGGCTCTGCAACGCTTTTGGCACATCACCTTGCCTTTGTTACGGCCCATCATCGTCGTCATTCTCGTGTTGCGTACGTCGTTCGCGTTCGCCGTTTTCGATGAGGTGTTGGCAATCACCCAGGGCGGTCCGGGCGATGCGACGTGGGTGGCATCGTGGTACAGCTATAAAAAGGGCTTCGCGCCGCCGTTCGATATCGGCGCCGGTGCTGCCTCTGCCTATGTGCTGGCGATGATCATTGGGCTGCTCGCGATCAGCTATGGCCGCCTGATCTACCGGCGAATTCAGTAGGGGACGAACGATGCGCCCGCGAGGATGGATCAGAGTGGGACTGCATGCGGCGAATTTGGCGGTGATCGCGTTTTTCTTGTTGCCGTTGATCGCGGCTTTGTTCGGCGCGTTGCAATCCGAAAAGAGCCTGCATGCCGACACCCGCGGATTGTGGGCCCGGGAATGGACTCTGGATAACTTCCGCGTGATCCTGTCCGGCGGCGCGCAACGCGGCGCGATTTTCGAGCAGGCGACGTATCTTCCCGACAATATCAAGAAGATCCATTTCGCGTTGATCAACAGCACGGTCATCTCGGTCAGCGTGACGCTGCTGACGCTCGTGTTCGCTTCGCTGACCGCCTACACGGTGGCGCGGTTGCGTTCGCGATGGATCATGTGGCTGATGGGTATCAATGTCTTCGCGCGGTTCGTGCCCGTTATCGTGCTGATGATCCCGCTCTATGTCACATTCCGGCGGTTCGGTATGCTCAATTCGATCTGGGGCGTGATCATCGCGCTGACCGGCTTCCTGTTGCCCTATGGCATCATCATCCTGGCGCCGTATTTCGCCTCCATCCCACAAGAACTCGACGACGCGGCGCGCATCGACGGGTGCTCGCGCTTCACGGTTCTGATGCGCATCATTCTGCCGCTTTCGACCCCCGCGCTCGCATCGTACGGCGCCATCGTTTTCGTCATCGCCTGGAACGATCTGTTGATCCCACTGATCCTCAACAACCGCGCGGAGTTCATGACGCTGCCCGTCATGATCGCCAGCCTTGTCGGCGACGTGTTCACGTTCTTCAATTTGCTGATGGCGATTTGCCTCATCGCGTTGGCTCCGACGGTGATACTGGTCCTGGTGCTGCGCAAGTTCGTGGTACGGGGCCTGTCCGCCGGGGCCGTGAAGGGCTGATGGCGGGAACGGCATGGCTCTTGCCTGGCATGGCGGGTCGCCGGACGCCTACGGGGCCGAGCGGCGTGCCGCCGGAACACGCGCGACGACGTCGTGCGAGCGGGAGAGTGAACAATGGATGATATCGGGACGTTCGCCGCCGGCCTCGACACGAGCGACTCGCCCGCGACCTCGATCGTTCTTCCGGCGCGCCCCGAGGCACTTCGGCTGGACACGCGCAAAACCGCGCTGATCGTTGTCGATATGCAAAACGCCTGTGCCTCGTCCGGCGGTTATCTGGATATCGCCGGGTTCGACATCTCGGGCGCCGCACCCGCCATCGAGAAGATCGCGGTAGCGGCCGCCGCGGCGCGCCGGGCTGGCATTCCGGTGATCTTTTTGCAAAACGGCTGGGATAAGGACTATGCGGAAGCGGGCGGTCCGGGATCGCCGAACTGGCATAAGTCGAACGCCATGAAAACGATGCGTTATCATCCCGAACTCCTGGGCAGGTTGCTGGCCAAAGGCGGCTGGGATTACGCGATCGTCGATGCCCTCACGCCAAAGCCTGGTGACATCGTCATTCTGAAAACCCGTTATGGCGTCTTCTTCAACACCAATATCGACAGTTTTCCGCGGGCGCGCGGGATCCGCAATCTGGTGAACGAATGTCTGCGTGGAATCATCTCTGCGCGACGCGTTTCATCTGGAGTATTTCAGTGTCGTTCTGGAGGACGCGACGCATGCCGCTGGTCCGGATATCGCGCAAAAAGCGGCACTTTATAACATCGAAGCGTTTTTTGGCTGGGTGTCCACCGTCGCCGATTTCAGCGGAGCAATCTCCCAGACGCGATCGATGATCACCTGACAACGAGACCGGCCTCAACAGGAGCATGCATGAAACCAAACGTTCCCCCGGCGCGGGCAAGCCGCTCGCACCTTACTCGCCCGGCGTGATCGCCGACGGCGTTGTCTATGTGTCCGGCACGTTACCGTTGGATGCCGAGGCCAATCTCGTGCATCCCGGCGACCCTCAGGCACAGACAAGGCATGTGCTCAACACGATAAGATCAGTGATCGAAACGGCCGGCGGCACCATGGCGGATGTCACCTTCAACCATATCTTCCTCACCGACTGGGCTCATTACACCGCTATCAACACGGTTTATGCCGAGTTCTTTCCGGGCGATAAACCGGCGCGATATTGCATCCGGTGCGGCCTTGTGAAACCTGGGGCATTGGTTGTAATCGACCCCTGACGCGAGATTATCAGGGCAGCAACAGGAGGAAGCGGCGCCATGCCCGCGAACCGAAGCCACGGAATGGACCAGGATCTTTATCCATGGTCCCCCATTGTCACACGCCCCATCCTCAGATGGCCGGATAATGCCCGCGTCGCCCTCGCGGTCATCGTCAACCTTGAGCACTGGGACTGGGAGGTGCCGGCCAACACGCCGCTCCCGGTTGCTCCCATGGGTGGTCCCGAGGGCCTGTGGACCGGAAACCAATCCGCTTTTCCCGACATCGGTGGATACGGCAACCACGAGTATGGCAATCGTGTCGGCATCTTTCGTATCCTCGCGGTGTTGGACAAGTACGGCATCACGCCGACGCTGGCGCTCGATAAGGCGATCGCCGACCATTATCCGTTGCTGATCAAGGAAGGCCAGAAGCGTGACGCTGAGTTCATCGCGCATGGTCTGACGCGCCGGCAAATCATCCATATCGGCATGTCCGAACAGCAGGAGCGGGAGTACATCCGCGCCTCGATCGAGGCTGTCGAGCAGGCCACCGGCAAGCGTCCCACCGGTTGGTCCGGTCCAGACTTTCAGGAGACGCCAAACACCCCCAATCTCCTCGCCGCCGCGGGCATTCGTTACGTTTGCGACTGGGGCAACGACGAGCAGCCCTACAAGATGACGCCAAAAACCGGGGAGCTTTATTCGCTCGGCGTGCACTCGTACCTCGACGACAATTACATTCACCTGCACGGAAGGCGGACCATCAACGAGGTCAACCTGCTGTGGCGCGAGTGGTTCGATGGTCTTTACGCCGACGGCGCGACCACCGGGCGTCTGATGGTGCTGCATCTGCATCCCTGGATCATGGGCCAGCCGTGGCGCATCCGGCACCTGGACGAAGTGCTCGGCCACATCACCGCGCACCAAGGCGTCTGGAAGGCGACCGGCGGCGAGATCATCGACTGGTTCAAAGCGCGGCCGGGTCAGTAATCCATGGACGCATTCATCCCGCATCGCGGGCGAACGGAGAACCCAACATGACACTCGCTCCCGGCCGGTTCGACTACGCACCAATCACCGAACGGCCCATCATCAAATGGCCCGGCAATGCGCGTGTCGCATTCTGGGTGGCGCCGAACATGGAGTTCTTCGAGTATATGCCGGAGAACCGGCCGACACAGCCGGACATTCCGCACTACGCGCGCATGGACTACGGCAATCGCGTGGGATTCTGGCGCATGCTCGACGTGCTGAACAAGCACGAGGTTCGCGCGTGTTGCTGTCTCAACCTGGAGCTTCTCGATCACTTCCCGGAAATAAAAGACGCCATGATCGCCAGCGACTGGGACTACATGGCGCACGGCCTGTATAACAGCCGGCCGATCTACGACTACAGTGAGGCGCGGGAACGGGCGTATTGGCAAGACTTCATCGCGCATGTGCGGCAGATGACCGGCAAGCGGGTGAAAGGACGGCTTGGCGGCGGCGCGGGCTATACCGTCAGAACCGATGACCTGATGGCGGAGGCCGGCTGCCTCTATCACACGTCATGGATCATCGATGATCAGCCGTGGCCGATCAACGTGCGGGGCGGTCAGAAATTCATTTTCGTTCCCTATACCGGTCAGACCAACGACGCCGGCATGTTGAGCTGGAACAGGGATGCGGACTACTTTTTTCAAATGATCAAGGATCAGTTCGACACTCTCTGGCGCGAAGGCGCGGAAAGCGGGCGCGTGATGTGCCTCGCGCTGCATCCGCATAATATCGGGCGGCCGAACGCGGCGAAATATCTCGACCAGGCGCTGCGGTATATCCTCGGCCATGACGGGGTCTGGAACACCACCGCGGACGACATCGCGGAATACTACATGGCCAACTGTTACGATCACGTGGCGTCCTGGATCGCCGCGCGAAAAGCCGCGGCGTAGTTTGACACACCGGTTGGCGCGCGTTTTGCCTTGCCTGTCAGCGTTGGAGCATGGCTTCGCACCCTGAACCGGAGGCACCGGAACATGACCTCTCAGAGCGAAAACGACTTGCTGACCAAATTATCTGTCATGACCTCAATCCGCGGGCGATGAGCAAGCGGGTGTTGAACTTTCATCCGGCGCGAAGCTGGTCGCGGGACTTCACGCAAATCACCATGACCTGAGGCGAATTCTCGGACTGGCCGGCGGCATCCGTATTCACGCCCGCCATCGTCTCACTTCCATTCATCGATGCACGTCGATCTGACTATCGTGGCAGGGTAAGGCTATCATCCACCGCGACCGGCACTTCGACCGCCATGTCGGCGAAGCGGACGGCAACGCGCGGTCGGGCTGATTGGATTGGAACCTGGAATAATGGCATCCTGGATTATCTTGTTTCTCGCGGGGCTCGCGGAAATCGTCTGGGTCGTGGGACTTAAGCGCGCCGATGGGTTCACCGTCCTCCTCCCGTCGGTCGTCACTTTGTTCGCCATGGGTTGCAGCATCACCTTGCTTGGCATCGCCATCCGGTCGCTGCCGATCGGGGTCGCGTACGCCGTCTGGACCGGCATCGGCGTGGTGGGCGCGGCGGTGGCCGGCATGTTGCTGGAGGCTGAACCTGTCAGCCTGGCACGGCTGTTTTTTATCTTCCTTGTCGTGATCGGTGTCGGCGGACTGAAACTCGCGACCCCGGATTGATCATGTCACGGAAGTGTACGGTTTTGACCCTTGCGGTATCTCACGACCCATGAGGTACCTATGAAACATGGACTGGTCGCGAGGTATGAGGCGTGTCTCGGCCACGGAGAGCAATTTTTCGCCGTCCCGGAGGCATCGTTCGATATCATCGAACGATGTGCCCGACGGTGCGCAATGCACGAACCGCGCCGTTGAGGTCGATGTCACTGATCAGCAAACAGTCCGCGCTCCAGGTTGAGAAAGCGAACAGACTGATCCCCGCTTCGGCGATTGGTCGCGTCGCCGCGGCGACGATGCCGACCGAGTTCAGCGCGAAGCTCCCCTCGATTTCGATGCAGCGCAGGCCGCGTTGCTGCCTGACGTCCGGGGGAACACGTGCCTCGTCCGATACGATGGTCAACTCGGCCGCCGTCCGCACGATGGCCATGAAGTCCCCGCCTGGCCAACCCGGTACAGGCTCGTCCGCGCGCAGAACGGCGATCGCGTAATGCCCCGGATGCAGACGAAACGTCAGGACCATTGATACGACCCCGCCGTCCCGGGTCCGGCCCCAGGGTCCGGCCATTTCCGTCCTTCATCTTCACTTTCGGGTCCCTGCCGCATGACGTTCCTTTTCGATCAGGTCTCGCCCGAGAAGCTGCTGGCCGCCGGCCAACTGGCCGACTGGATCGAGCGCGCCACTGCAATGACACCGAACCGGGGCCTGCTTCAACATCGGCTTGACTCGATCGCCACCACCGATCTACTCGCCCGCTTTCTGCACCGCTTCCTGCTGTTCAATGATGCCCTCGCGGCGCGCGTGCCGCTGCTCGCCGGCCGCTTGCACCTGACGCAGAACTTGTTCGTGGCGGCGGGCGATGGACCGGCATTCTCACGTCAGCGAAACGGCACGATCGCGCGGCCTACGTCGCGGAAGCCGCCAGCGACGAGTACCGTTTGGCGCCGGGCCGAAACCTTGTGCATCAGCATCTGTCGCAGCGTTTTTTCGATGCCGCCCTGAGCTTCCTGCGGGAGGATTACCGCAGCTTCGATCAGACCCATCTGGTTCCCGCCGCGACCCAGGCAATGCTGGCCGAGGCCCGTGGCATCCTTCTCGACAGCGCCGACCCCGCCGACCTGCTCGCGGCCCTGGGCTTTCATCTCGGCCTGGAATTTTTCGCCCATGAGGAATTCAACCTCGTTGACGTCCATTTGCGGACGCACTTCCCGGCGCTGGTCGCGGCGCTTGAACGGGGCGATGGCGAAGACAACGACTACCTTTGGCTGGCGATCCACACGGTCGTGGAAATCCATCATTACCGTGCCGGTCTGGAGGCGGTTAAGGCGGCGACGCGGTTCTGCTGTTTGCCGGAGGCGCACACGCTGGTCCCGGCGCGCGTCAAAGCTGGCTTCAACGCGTTCGTCGACCTGCAGCAGCGCTACTACGAGGCAATTCTTGCCGATTGATCCGCCCGTGCCCGAACGTGCCGCCATCCGGGTCGGACTGGACAACCTGACCGCCGAGAGCGTCGCCGAGGTGGCCCGCCATGACCACAAGGTCGCACCGCTGGATCCCGCGATCGCCGCCCGCATGCGGCCATCGGCGGATTGGGTCGAGCAGAATTCCGGACTGATCGCCCGCGCCCGCCGTGACGGAACCACGCCGCCCGCGTGGTACGGGATCAACACGGGCTTCGGCGCGCAGGCCGGCCGCGGCGCGCTCGACAGCCGGTTCCTGACCGAACTACTGGGGCGCAACCTGATGGCCAGCCATTCGGTCGGCGCCGGCCCGTGGTTCGACCTCCCGGAAATCCGCGCCGCGATGCTGATCCGTGCGCAGTCGCTCTCCAGCGGCCATTCAGGGGTGCGTCCGGACATCGTGGAAGCCCTGATCCGCATGCTGAACGCCGGAGTTTATCCCGCCGTGCCGCGGCAAGGGTCTCTGGGCGCCAGCGGCGATCTCGCCCCGCTCGCGCACTTGTTGCTGGTCATGACCGTCCCGCCGGAACCGGACCCGGGCGAGAGCGATGACGGCCTCGACCGGACGGATGGCGAGGCATTCGTTCCGGCGGACGCGAAGACCGCCGATCATCTGACCCGGGACCGCGTCTCGGGCGATGCCAGGACCTGGCGGATCGTTGCGGGCGAGCAAGCGATGCGGCCGGCGGGCGGCAAGATCGCGCTGCGAGCGAAAGAAGCCCTCGCGTTGATGAACGGATCGACCGTGTCCGCCGCGATCGGTGCGCTGGCGGTCGCCGACGCGAGCGCGCTGCTCGAGCACGCGGACCTCATGCTGGCCATGACCCTGGAGGGGATCAGAGGGTTCCGCGATCCATTCTTCCCGCACGTCCATCGCGCCCGGGGCCACGCCGGCGCGGAACGCTCCGCCGCCCGCGTGCTGGCCTATACCGCGGGCAGCACGATGCTCGATCCTGGCGGCCTCGACGTCGATCCCGCGCGGATCCCGCCGCAGGACCCCTATTCCGTGCGCTGCGCGCCATAGGTGCATGGCGCGATCGCGGACACAATCGATCTCGCGCGGCGCTGGGTCGAGATGGATCTGAATGCCGCGACCGACAATCCGCTGATCTTCCTGGACCTGCCGCGTGGCTACAAAACGATTTCCGGCGGCAATTTTCACGGCGAGCCAATTGCCTTCGCGATGGACTTCATGGCGATCGCGCTCACCGAACTGGGCAGTATCTCCGAACGCCGGATGTTCATGCTGACCTCGTATCATCCGGACAAGACCTATGCCGATCCGGAGCGGCGAACCGGACCGTTGCATGGCCTGCCGCCGTTCCTCATCGATGAGCCAGCCGGCCGTCTGGGCCTGAACAGCGGCCTGATGATGCTGCAGGCCACCGCCGCGGCGCTGGTGTCCGAGTGCAAGGTGTTGGCGCATCCGGACAGCGTCGACTCGATCCCGAGCTCCGGCAATCAGGAAGATCATGTCAGCATGAGCATGAATGCCGCGCGGCACGCCCAGGAGATCGTGAGTAATATTGAGCAGGTGCTGGCGCTGGAATTGCTGTGCGCCGCGCAGGCGATCGCCCTGCAGAAGAGCAAGCGGGGGTTGGATTGGGTCAGAACCGGCGCGGGCACCGCGGCCGCCTGTCAGATGTTGCTCGACGCAGGGATCGCGCCGTTGACGCGGGACCGGGTGCTGTATCCGGAAATCCGGACCGCGCTGCGGCTGCTGCGATCCGGGGAACTATTGCGGGTGGCGAACGGCGCCGCCGGACTGGCGCCGGACCGGAGCGCGCGGCCATGCTGAGCGCGCTGCTGCGCGACGCCGTGCGTGCGGATCCTGCCAAGATCGCCATCGTTTGTGGCGAGGAGCGGATTCGTTACGATGAATTGGCCGACCGTGTGCGGCGTTGTGCTTTTGGCCTGCGTTCGCTGGGAGTCGGGCCGGGCGACTGCGTGGCGGCCGTGCTGCACAATTGTTCCGAGTTCGTGATCGCGTTCCTGGCTTCCGCCGCGCTGCGGGCGATCTTCCTGCCGCTCAATCCGCAATACACCAAAGCCGAACTGCGCCGGTTCATCACGGATGGCCAGCCGAGGGTCATCGTCGCGGGCGGCGCGAGCCTGGCGATTTGCCAGACTTTGGATATGGAGCCGGCCGTTCCGATCGTCGCGGTGGGCGGTGACCCGCCGGGGACAGTCCCATTCCGCGAGCTGTCCGGACCAGCGGACGATACGATCGGCGCGGCGAGCTTCATGGGGCGGGCGCTGTACCTGTACACCTCGGGATCGACCGACACCTATAAACGCGTGTGCTGCACACAGGAAAACCTGTATTTCGAGGCGCGGAACTTCATCGAGACGATGCAGCTTGGCGCGGACGACACGATCCTCTGCACCATCCCCCTGTTCCATTCCTACGGGATCGGCAATTGCCTGCTGGACGCGCTGTACCTTGGCGCCACGCTGGTGATCCTTGACCAGGCTTCGGCGGAGGACGCTCCGTTCGTCAACCAATGCGGCAAGGTGGCTGAACTCATCCGGCGGGAATCGGTTCGCTGCTATCCAGGTGTCCCGTATCAATTCGGCGTATTGGCGGGCTTGCCCGAGAGCTTCCCGATCGATTTCAGCACGATCAGGCTCTGCATATCGTCAGCCGACGTGTTGCCCAGGCGGACGTATGAGCGGTTCCTGGGGCGTTTCGGTCAGCCGATCCGTTCCCTGTATGGATCGACTGAGGCTGGATCGATCGCGATCGATACAACGCCCAAGGAAACGATCCAGTTCGGCTCGCTGGGATTTCCATTGCGCAATGTGGCGATCGAAATTCGCGACGTGGACGGGTGGGTGCTCGGCCCCGGACAGGAAGGCGAGATCCGCGTCAAGAGTCCGACGCTGCCGCCGGCCGGCTACGACAATCGTCCCGCGCTGACCGCTGAGGTGTTCAGCGGTGGGTCTTACCGCACCGGCGATGTCGGAATGCTGGATCGCGAGGGCCGCCTGATCCTCACCGGCCGCAAGCAAAGTTTCGTGGATATCGCCGGATACAAGGTCGATATCGCCGAGGTCGAAGAAGTGCTGCACGAATGCCCAGGGGTGCGGGAAGCAGTGGCATTGGGCGTCACGATCGCGAACATCGGCACACTCATCAAGGCCGTCGTCGTCGCGCGAGCGGGCTGGCGCGAAGCGGAAATTCGCGCCTTTTGCCGCGAGCGGCTCGCGTTCGTCAAAGTGCCGCGGCTGATTGAGTTGCGCGACACGCTGCCGCGCGGTCCGACCGGTAAAGTGCTGAAGCACGAATTGAGCGACGTCGAGCGTTATCTGGATGGTATTCGCGACAGCGACAGCCTGAAGCTGGTCAGTCAGTTGACGCGGGCGCTCCCCGACCGACGGCGCCGTTTGCTGCACAGCCTCGTCCAGGCGCAGGCCGCGGCGGTATTGGGGCTCCAGCCGAACGAAATACCCGGCGATCAGGGCTTCACCGAACTTGGCATGGATTCGTTCGCCTCGATCGAGCTCCGCGCGAGGCTCGAGTATTTGCTCGAATGCGAATTTCCGGAAACCATGACATTCGATTACCCGACGGTCGCCGCGATGGTTGAATTTCTGCTTCGGCGGTCTGTCGCGTCAGACAGCGAACTCTCGATGGCCCGGAGGTCATGAACCGATGAACGCGAAATCGCGCAATGAACCGATCGCCGTCATCGGTATGGCGTGCCGGTTTCCCGGCGGCGCCAATCCGGAGGAATTCTGGCAATTCCTCGCCCGCGGCGGCGATGCGGTGAGCGAAATACCGCCGGATCGCTGGGATGCCGCCGCGATGTACGATCCGGATCCCAACGCGCCGGGCAAGATGTACACCAAATCCGGCGCGTTCCTGCCGGACTTCGATCAGTTCAGCCCGCAGTTCTTCGGCATCTCGCCGCGCGAGGCGCAGTTCATGGATCCACAGCAGCGGCTGCTGCTCGAAGTGAGTTGGGAGGCGCTGGAAAACGCCTCGGTGGTGCCGGAAAAACTGACCGAGCAGCAGGTTGGCGTGTTTGTCGGCATCGGTACGAGCGATTACGGCGACCAACAGGTGCCGCTCGGATCGAAGGCGGTCGATGCCTATAACGGGACTGGCGGATCGCACGCGGCCGCCGCGGGCCGGCTGTCGTATTTCCTCGGTGTGCGCGGCCCGTCGCTGGCGATCGACACCGCGTGTTCGTCATCGTTGGTCACCGCGCACCTCGCGATGATGAGCCTGCGCAGCGGCGAGAGCGATCTGGCGCTGGCGTCCGGCGTCAATCTGAATTTCGCGGCGGATGTATTCATCAGTCTGTGCAAGGCGCGCATGCTGTCGCCCGATGGCCACTGCAAGGCCTTCGATGCGAGCGCGAACGGATACGTGCGTGGCGAGGGCTGTGGTGTTGTCGTTCTGAAACGTTTGTCGGATGCGATCGCCGACGGCGACCACATTCACGCGGTGTTGCGCGGCAGCGCGGTCAACCACAACGGCCGCTCGAGCGGGCTTACGGTGCCGAGTGGCCCGGCGCAGCAAGAGGTCATCCGGACGGCGCTCAAGAACGCGGGGATTGAACCTTCGGCGGTCAGCTATATCGAGGCGCACGGGACCGGCACCGCGGTGGGCGATCCGATCGAAGCGGCCGCGCTCGCGGCGGTGTTCGCGGGACGGGAGACGCCGCTTCTGCTCGGCTCGGTCAAGACCAATTGCGGCCATCTGGAATGGGCGGCGGGTGTGTGCGGCCTGATCAAGGTGATCCTGTCGATGCGGCATGGCGTGATCCCCGCGAGCCTGCATTTCAGGGAGCCCAATCCGCTCATCAAATGGGACAAGGCGCCATTCCGGGTGCTGACCGAGCCGACGCCATGGCCGAGCGATCACCGGATCGCCGGCGTGAGTTCGTTCGGGTTCGGCGGCACCAACGCCCATGTCGTGGTCGAGCAGGCACCGAGCCTCGATGTCGTTCCGCCGGCGGTCGATCGCCCGCTGCATTTGCTCAATCTCTCGGCCAAATCGGACAAGAGCCTGCGAGAGCTGGCGTCGCGCCTCGCCGATCACATCGAGGAACTGCCCGCC